>DUPJ01000064.1 GCA_012838355.1 Clostridiaceae bacterium | reverse complement strand
GGCCGCAAGCAGCAGCAAACCCATTGTTCTCATCTTTTTCATGCATTCCTCCTTGACGAATCTGGCATGTTTGATGCCAATCACATCTGAATGGCATCTGCCTTATGGTAACCCAGTTTGATCATGCATCAATTGTAATTTCTACTAAAATCCGTCGCTGCGCTTTCAAGCGAAAGCATGTTGCTCTTCATGCAGCTTAAGGCAACGACGATATTTCATCGATTTCACCAAGTGACGCACGCCCGCAAGTATAAGGCATTGCTGGCCTGCCTGCCACCACCTTGACTTCGCAAGACACGGCGGCAGTGACAGTACCTGCCATAATCGGCTTTCAGACCGGATGATCACTAGATTACAGTTTCGTCCGGTTTCGATTATCACGCCCGCAGACGAAATGACAGCCTGACAGCTGTTTCTGACCGCAAATATGTTGATACTTACATATTTCCCGGCGATTTTCCTGTTGTTGATCAAAAAAATAGCACGTATCATGATGGTGAAATCATTTGCCTGCGAGATCAAGACGATTGAGCATCATGTCAGTGAGGATTCAAATGGAAAAGACATTTCAGTTTACGGTCAACGGCCAACTGGTCGGCACCGACGAAAAAAAATCGCTCATGCGTTATTTGCGCGACGACCTTCTTCTTAAGTCGGTCAAGGATGGCTGCAGCCAGGGGGCCTGCGGCACCTGTACGATCATTGTTGACGGTGCAGCCGTCAAATCGTGCATTCTGACTACCGAAAAAGCGGTCGGCAAAGAGATTGTCACAATCGAAGGGCTCAGCCGCAGGGAAAAGGAAACATACGTCTATGCCTTTGGCGTCAACGGCGCGGTCCAGTGCGGTTTTTGCATTCCCGGCATGGTCATCAGTGCAAAAGCCCTGCTGGATCGGAACTCAAATCCGACCGAAGACGACATCAAAACGGCGCTGCGCGGCAACATCTGCCGCTGCACGGGCTACAAAGCCATCATCGAAGCCATCAAAACAGCTGCCGCCATTTTTCGCGGTGACCAGTCGATCGACGAGTCACACGAACACCACAGCGACTTCGGCGTGGGCGAGGAAGCTTTCCGCGTGGACGTCCGGGACAAAGTGCTCGGCACCGGCGAATACACCGATGATATTGAAATGGAAGGCATGGTCTACGCATCGGCCGTCCGTTCCAAGTATCCCCGCGCACGCGTGCTGGACATTGACCCGGGTCTGGCGCTGCTCCTGCCCGGCGTGATCGATGTTCTGACTGCGGAGGATGTGCCGAACAACAAGGTGGGACACATCATGCAGGACTGGGATGTCATGATCGCCAAAGGCGACATCACCCGGTTTGTCGGTGACGCCATCTGCCTCGTCGTAGCCGAAGATGAAAAGACACTGGCCGAAGCCAAAAAGCTGGTCAAAATTGAGTACGAAGAGCTGACGCCCGTCACATCGATCAGCGAAGCACTTGCTGAAGATGCCCCTAAACTTCATGAACAGGGCAATCTGTGCCAGCAGCGGCATGTGACCCGCGGTGACGCTGCAGCCGCGCTGGCTGCATCGGCTCACACCGTCACGCAGACATTCAGGACACCGTTTACCGAACACGCCTTTTTGGAACCGGAATGTGCCGTCGCCTTCCCGTACAAGAATGGCGTCAAGGTATATTCATCGGACCAGGGTGTTTACGATATTCGCGAGGAAATTGCCATCATGTTCGGCTGGGAGCCGGAACGTGTGGTCGTGGCGAACAAATATGTCGGCGGTGCATTCGGCGGCAAGGAAGACGCGTCGGCACAGCATATTGCTGCACTGGCAGCCGTCAAGCACCAGCGGCCGGTCAAAGTGAAATTCAGCCGCGACGAATCCATCGCCTTCCACCCGAAACGCCATGCGATGGAAAGCACCTTTACCCTGGGCTGCGACGAAAACGGCATGTTTACGGCACTCGACTGCGAGATCTATCTCGATACGGGCGCTTACGCTTCCCTCTGCGGGCCCGTTCTGGAACGCTGCTGCACGCACTCCGTAGGTCCGTACTGCTACCAGAACACTGATATCCGCGGCTACGGAATGTACACGAACAATATTCCGGCCGGGGCCTTCCGTGGTTTTGGCGTATCTCAAAGCGAGTACGCCCTTGAAACCATCATCAATGTCCTGGCCGAAAAAGTCGGCCTGTCACCGTGGGAAATCCGGTACAAAAACGCCATTGAGCCAGGCAAGGTCCTGCCGAACGGACAGATCGCCGACCAGTCGACGGCACTGAAGGAAACTCTCCTTGCCGTCAAGGACGTATACGAACAGAATCCTGGGCGTGCAGGCATCTCCTGTGCCATGAAGAATGCGGGCGTCGGCGTCGGTCTCCCCGACAAAGGCCGCGTTCGCCTCATCGTGAAAGACGGAAAAATCGAAATATATACGGCGGCTTCCGACCTCGGCCAGGGCTGCTCGACGGTATTCGTGCAAATGGTCGCCGAACTGACGGGCATGAAGCGAACCGAAATTGTCATCAAGGAATCTGACTCCGAGACGTCGCCCGATACGGGCATGACCACGGGCTCCCGCCAGACCCTGATTACAGGTGAAGCCGTACGCAGAGCGACGGTTATGCTTTGTGAAGCACTGGAAGCTGAAGGCGGCGACCTCGCCAAACTGGAAGGCCGGGATTTCTATGCCGAGTATTTTGAGCCGACCGATAAGCTTGGTGCCGACAAACCGAACCCCAAGTCACATATTGCCTACGGTTTTGCCACCCACGTGGCCATTCTCGACGAAGACGGCAAAGTCACCGACGTTTATGCCGCTCACGACGCCGGCAAAGTGATTAACCCGAAATCGATCCAGGGACAGATCGACGGCGGTGTGCTGATGAGCATGGGATACGCACTGACGGAGGACTTCAAGCTGGACCGCGGCAAAGTTTTGTCCAAATTCGGCACGCTGGGACTTCTGCGCGCGACCGATATTCCGAATATTCACACGATATTTGTGGAAAAAGAAGCGCTGCTCGACGTCGCATACGGTGCCAAGGGTGTCGGCGAAATCGCAGCGATTCCAACAACTCCGGCCATCGGCGGCGCCTACTACGCGATGGACGGCATCCTGCGCACCACACTGCCGATGAAGGATACGTACTATTCAAAACCAAAGAAAGTATTCCGCAAGGCAGACTGAGCCGCACTAAATGACCGGGACAACCGGCTGACAGAATAACAAGGGAGGGGGTGATGGAATGCATCCCCTTCTTGTTTCCCAAAGAATTGTCAGCTTATGCTTCGAGACTGTGCGAGACTGATAAAGTATGCAAACAAACGGCGCATGGACGGCGATTCAGGCACCATCATTTCAGGGTGCCACTGCACGGCCAGAAGTTTCAGGCCGATATGTTCAACCGCTTCGATGACGCCGTCTTCCGTCTGACCTGACACGGTCAGGCCATTGCCGGCACGCGTAACGATCTGGTGATGATATGAATTCGTATCTTCATGCGCACCAAGCACATCCCTGAATAATGTGCCCGGTTTCATTCGGACAACATGGCGGCCCATTGACGATGCCAGCTCCACGTGATGGCTCACATCCGTTTCACTGTATGAGACGTCCTGCAGCAGGTCACCGCCAAGCACAGCATTGATCAGCTGAAACCCTCGGCAGATGCCAAGCACTGCCTTTTTGGCCTCGATTGCCAGTTCAAGCAGCATCTTGTCGAATGCATCCCGCTCCGGCCAGGTATCGCCCAGTTCCGGCAGCGCGGCTTTGCCATAAAAGGATGGGGCAATATCGTGTCCGCCGCTCAGAATCAAGCCGTCAACGGCAGCAATCATGCCGGAAACCAGTGTAAGGGCCGAATCGTCCGCAGGCCGGATCACGGGGAGGATAACCGGTATGCCGCCAGCAGCTGCAACGGCTCTGACGTAAGCATCATTGACGCCGTCGTGATTAGTCCCCGCAAACACGCCGATATCCGGAATCCGGCTGCCTGAGATACCGATCACCGGTTTTCTGGTCATGGCTGATCTATGCACGGTGAGAATAGTATTACTGAATCTTCAGGTGCTGCACATCTATACAACACGCGGGGCAGATTAATTCTGCCTGCAGGCATTCAGCGGTAGCGTCCATTCAGTGCGGCTCCGATGGCCGTCGCAAATTCGGATAACCGGGGAATCAGAAGGTTCACGCCGTAAAGCGTTGAGAAGTTTTCCAGCACGCGGTGACCGGCCGGCATTCTGGTAAGGTAACCCGTAAATACGATCGTATTCAGTTTTTCACTGCGCGCCGCCATAATCGAGGCGGTGGCAACCGACTGAAAAACCAGATTGACAATGCCGAGCGCGATATCCGACTGAGAGGCCAGATCGGACAGCTTCCCGAAGTTGGATGCTGTCGTGTGCGGCTCGAGTCCGGGGATTTCTGTTTTGGTCAGATCGCCGACTGTGAGATCAATATTGGCCAGGTCCCCGTCTTCTGCCAGCATGGTGATCGTATCGACATCACGCACATTCAGCATGCGGTTGCTGAGTCCTGCCAAGGTGCCGCCTCCGACCCCCGAGCCGATCACGTGGCTGACGAGACTGCGCCTTGCCGCCACGATCGACGTACCCGTGCCCATGCTGACCACGATCGCTTCGTCACACTTGGCCAGATACAGACCGCCGCGCCCGACTGAATCAAATTCCGCACACGTGCTGGTTTTTCGTTCAAGCAGATTGCCGTTCAGAAATGACGCCCCCACGCCGGTTACGCGTATTTCATCAATATCCGTAATGGCCAGATTGTTTTCTTCCAAAAAACTGCCCAGCCCGCCGTATGCCGACGCAACCGGGTTGGAGGCTTTAACCTGCGCCTGCTGAAGCAGTGTATCGCCGGCAAACCCAACGATTTTCGTCGTGCTGCCCCCGATGTCAAGTCCGACGATGACGCCCACGGCTAGCGGTAATTGGTCTGAAACTGACGCGGCTGACGCATCGATGCAGTGCTTCTTACCGCCTTCGGTTCATATGCCGATTCACGCTCGTAAGCATCGCGTACGTCGGCCTGTTCCGCCATGTCCGCAACACTGACGGTTGTCGACTTCGGTGCAAACACAAAAATCAGCTTCGAGATCGGGCGGATTACGCCGCTCAGCGCATATGCCGCACCATTGATGAAATCGACGAAACGCTGACGGTAATCGGCCGGCACGCTTTCAATGTTGCAGATAACCGTTTTGCCATCACGGACGTAATCGCAAATCTGCCACGTCATGCTGAAATCATTCGGTGCCACAACCACCACTTCCTGCTGGCTCGTGCGGCCGCTCGATTTGAAGTCGACGACACGGCTGCTCTGACGGCGGGCCGGCTGGTTCGTCAATTGCGGCTCAGGCTCGTATGCCTCATGCTCCATCGGCTCATCGTAGCCGTACTCATCATCGTCTATACCATCACGCCGGAGCCAGCGATCTAAAAAAGCCATCTGAATACCTCAATTCTTGCGGCCGGAAACACCTGTCGGCGTCAAACCGTTTTTTTTATTATAGTGACCAAACACGTATCTAACAAGGGTCGTTTCAGCGCTATGACCGCAAATTCCCAAACAGTACACTGCCCAGCCGGATATGGGTCGCTCCGGCGGCAACGGCCGCTTCGAAATCACGGCTCATGCCCATCGATAACCAGCACAATTCCGCCATGCCGCCGACCGACTGAAGCGCATTTCTGAGATCACGCGTGCGGCTGAACAACGACCGGCAATAAGACTCGTCTGCATCGATAGGCGCCATGGTCATAAGTCCCCGCCAGCGCACATGTTCAATCTTGCCAAGCGCGGCAGCGGCTGCTTTTGCCTCCGATTTGGCAAATCCGTGCTTTGACGTTTCTCCGGACAGATTCACCTGCAGGAGTGCGTCAATTTCGAGTGTCTCCTCCCCGGCAATGCGCGCCATCGTTTCAGCCAGACGCACGGAATCGACGGCATGAATCAGATGCGTGACAGGCAAAATCGAGCGTACCTTATTGCGCTGGAGACTGCCGATCAGGTGCCAGCGCACCGGCAGATCGGCCAGGGCCTGCTGTTTTTGCAGCAATGCCTGCGGCCGGTTTTCGCCCAGATCGAGAAAGCCGGCCTGCACAGCCGCCCGTGCCGTTTCGTCATCGACTTGTTTTGTCACTGCCACGATGGTCACGCCGGCCGGATCGCGCCCCTCCGCGTGACACACGTCACGCACGCGCCGTTCTATCTCGGCCTTGCGCACGGCCAGCTGTTCCGTCAGTATCTGCAGTCGTTCAGTCAATATACGTTCCCTCCAAATCGGCATGCGGGTTTACAACGTAGAGATCGTAACGGGCCGGTGCCAGCGGATCGGCGCGGCGCCCGTCGATAACCGCCATGCGGCCGTCCTCCTCTGTCACAAATACGGGCACCCGCTTGATCTGCCCGCCGGACACTTTCATCAGAATCGCAATGCCGTCGGATTCGTCATAATCTAAAAGACAGCGCAGCGGCACTTCCAGACCGCGCGTCACCGATAGCCTGACATCAAGCGAAAACTGCTGTTGGAGACGCCAGTCTGCCCGCAGCGTCGGCAAAAGAAAGCGCGCTATGACACCGCCGTCAACGGCAGTGATCTCGTCGAACCGGATCGAATGATAATCCTGATCGCTTCCGATACGCACGCCGAACGCCTTATCCTCGCTGATTGCAGCGGGAACCGGCTCCGGAATGAATACCGCCACATCTGCACTTGTCGACGTAAGAAGTGTCGCCACCATGTCACCGGCACGCTTTGTTTCCAGCACCGGCAGGCGGACTGTATCATGCTGATCAAACAGCGATGCCGGCAAGAGATCCGTCTCCGCGTCGGTTCCGGTCAGAAGTTCATCCGGTCCGTCCTGGTATATGACGAGACCTGAACTGCTGCTTTGCAGCGTGCTGGAAATGGTTTGAAGCGATGTCAGTGCCGCGTTGTATTGCGCAAGATCGTCTGCTGCTTCCGATGTATTGGCCAGGCCGCGGGGCATGTCAAGCACTGCCGGTTTCACAAGTGCCGCCAGATTCTCCGCCACCTGCGGCAGGTCAAGCGTGTTCCCCTGAGACACGTTCAGGCGCAAATTGCCGAACTGCTTCGCGACCTCTTCCCGGGTAGCCGCACGGAAGGCGTCAGCCAGCCGGTCGTAGGCCGCGACCTCATCACTCAGCTGATGGCGCACGAGCACGGCTCTCAGACGCAATGCCTCCTCCAGCTGCTCCCGGCCGCTTTCAGGAACCATAAGTGCTATCACCTCATCCTTCGGCACGCGATCACCGGACTGAACAAGCGGCACAAAGATTCCGTCAGCCGGAGCATAAAGCCGCAGACCCGCCTGCAAAACGACAGCCGGATACTGTGCTGAAGCGGAGACCGCCCCTTCATCGATAAAGGCGAAGCGGGTCGGCGCTTTTCCCCCGAGCAGGAGACCGGTGACAAGAATGAGGGTGAGAATGCAGATGATGAGAGAGATAAATCCGATCAGGAGGTTGCGGCGTCGCGCGCGCATGCGCCGCTGCCGCTGTCCTTCCTTTATTTCGTCAATTTTTGCTTCACTGATTGTCATGCGTTTTCTTGGTCAGACAATTTTTCAAGTGCCAGCATCGCCGCCAGCCGGCCGTTTTCATAGGAGAGCCCGCCCTGCAGAAAGACTGCGTACGGCGGCCTCAGCGGACCGTCTGCCGACAATTCGATTGACGAGCCGGAGATAAAGGCACCTGACGCCATAATGATATCACAGTCATATCCCGGCATCGGCGCCGGCACGGGCGCCACAAAGCTGTCCACCGGCGCTGCCTTTTGCACGGCTTCGCAAAAACGAATGAGGCGCGTTTCGCTGGCAAGCTCGATCTGCTGCACGATGTCGCTTCTCGCCTCGCCCGGCAGCGGCGAAACAGCAAAGCCCGCATCCTGAAACAGCGCTGCGGCAAAGACGGCCGATTTCATGGCTTCGGCCACCACGCGAGGGGCAAAATAAAAGCCCTGCTGAATCAGCCGGGAGAGTCCCAGCTGCGGTCCGATATGTGCACCAACGCCCGGTGCCGTCAGCATCGCTTCGATTTGCCTCAGAAGGCGCGCGTCCCCCGCGATATAGCCGCCGCCAGGGGCAATGCCCGCGCCCGGATTCTTGATCAGGGAGCCGGCGATTATATTCGCACCGCACGTGAGCGGACTTTCCTCTTCGACATACTCGCAGTAACAAAAATCAACCGCGATATCGCACGTCAGACCGGCCTGGCTGAGCGCATTTCGGAGGTCTTTCACGGCCTCGTTTGACAACGCCGGCCGAGCGCTGTAGCCGCGAGATTTCTGAACGTAAACAACTTTGGTCTGCGGCGACACCGCCGCCACAACGGCCGGCACATCGATCGATCCGTCTGCCCGAAGCGGCACTGTCGAAATGGCCACGCCGGCCTGCGGCAGTGTCCCGGCAAATCGATCCGCCTGCCCCATCCCGAGCAGCGGCAAAAGTGTATCGTACGGCGTACCGCTCGCAATCACGAGATGATCGCCGGCAGTCAGAAGACCGCGCAGCATGGTCGCCAGTACATGCGTGCCGGATGAAAACTGCACGCGAACCAGCGCCTCTTCAGCATCGAACACATGCGCAAAAACGGCCTCCGTCTGTTCTCTCGCACGGTCCGAATACCCATATCCGGTCGTCGACTGATACGCACTTTCAGCAACGGCGGCCGTCTGAAAAGCGCGGATCGTTTTCAGCTGCCAGTACTGCCGGACCTGCTCGATACGGTCGAATACCGATGCAACCGCCGCCTCGGCCCGATCAGCCGCAGCCTGAACTGAATCCGTAATTCCGAATGATGCGTACGCGTTCAGATCGCTCACCTCTTTGCAAAAAAATAAGGGCTCTTGCGAGCCCCATAATAATCTGGTGCGGCCAATGGGACTTGAACCCATATGGTCTCCCACACGCCCCTCAAACGTGCGCGTCTGCCAATTCCGCCATGGCCGCATGATCCGGTTTTAGGCCGGCTCATGCATTATACAAAGCCGATACCGGAGTGTCAACGCAACGACGTACATCACCAATTTTGCCCGCGAAACAAACCGCATACATCAATTAACGATGCCCGCCAAATAACTTGACGAGCACCAGAAGATGGGATATCTCCAAAGTGAACAAAACTACAGGAGCATCCCGCATCAGGATATCACTGATGGCCAAAAAAGTGATTACTCGTATGAACCGTCTGAATGACAAAACCGGTTTTCCGGTTAACTGAGAGCTCTTATGGAAGAATTCGCTGTGGACAAGAAAGATTTCACTTCATGAAGCAGGACACCAACCGGTACGTCAGAGACATCTTTGCCGCCCTGAAGCTTGCTTAGATCAGGAAGGCGATGACTTTTTTCACAACTTGGGGAAATTGGCCTGCGCTGCGGAGGCAAGAGAAGCAAGTAAACCATAGACGTTTATGTGTCAGGCTGCGGGCGCACATAAGGAACCCGGGCCGGCCTGATGTTCGCGACAATGCGCATACGGATGCTGCAGATGTTTTTGTGCACTCCGATCATAAAGACTGGCTTCGCACAAGACCGGATCGAGGCGTGCTACAATCTAATCGATTTATCACGTATTAGGAGAAGTTATGTCTGCTCTCAAAGGTAATGTTATGTTCGGCCAGAGCGGCGGTCCGTCCGCCGTCATCAATTCATCAGCCGCAGGCGTTTTTACGGAAGCTCTGAAAAGCGATGCCATGAAAAACGTCTACGGCGCACAGCACGGAATCGTCGGCATCCTGCATGAGGATTTCATCGATATCCGGAAGGAAAGCCCTGACGAAATCGCACGGCTGCGCGGGACACCCGCCTCCATTCTCGGTTCATGCCGCTACAAGCTTGAAGATGCTGACAAGAACCCCGCGGACTATGAACGTCTGCTCGAGGTATTTAAAAAGTACGATATCCGCTATTTCTTCTATAACGGCGGCAACGACTCAATGGATACCTGTGACAAGGTATCGAAATACCTGCAGCGCGCCGGCTATGAATGCCGCGTCGTCGGTGTGCCGAAAACGATCGACAACGATCTGGCCGTGACGGACCATACGCCCGGTTACGGTTCAGCCGCCAAATTCGTCGCCACAACAGCCATGGAAGTCTATTTGGATTCGCGCGTATATGACCGCGGCATGGTCATCGTGCTGGAAGTCATGGGCCGCCACGCCGGCTGGCTGACTGCCGCAACGGCCCTGGCATCTGCCAAGGGCTTTGGCCCCGAGCTGATTTATCTGCCGGAAATGCCCTTCCATGTCGACCAGATGCTGAATGATGTGGAACGTCTTTACACACGTTCGCAAAACGTCATGATCGCCGTCTCCGAAGGCGTGCGGACACCGGACGGAAAGATCATCCCGGAAAGCATCGGAACAGTTGAAGTCGATGCCTTCGGGCACAAGCAGATGGGCGGAACGGCCAGTGTACTGGCCGGCCGGATCGGTCAGGAACTTGGCTGCAAGGTCCGCGGGATCGAACTGTCGCTTTTGCAGCGAAGTGCGTCCCACATCGCGTCCGGCATCGACATTGATGAAGCCTTCCTGGCCGGCCAGGAAGCCGTACGCGCGGCACTTGCCGGCAAAACGGACGTCATGGTCGGCTTTGAACGTCCCGCATCCGGCCCCTACAAGACAGGCATCCGCCTGATCCCGCTGGAACAGGTTGCCAATCTCGAAAAAATGGTGCCTAGAGCCTGGATCAATGAGGCGGGCAACCATGTGCTCAACCCGTTCATCGAGTATGCGCTGCCCCTGATTCAGGGCGAACCGCAGCAGGACAAAGAAGACAGCCTGCCGCGCTTCGCACGTTTCAAGAAAATTCAGGCCGGCAACCGCGACATCTGATTAAAGACTGAACCGGACCTCGTCAGCGATGACAATCAGGCCGCCGACCGGCATCACCTGGTAATCGCGGCCATGAAGCTGATACTGGAATGGCTTGTCACCGCGGTTCAATATGAAAACGGCACGTTTCGGGCCGGGCACGCTTTGATCAAAGGCGTCCCGGCCTTCTTCATCGAGGAATCGCTCGAACACCACGTGGTCGCGGTCAGCCAAAATGACGTGGTAATGGCCGGTGGCCAGAATCGGCAAATCTTTGCGCAGATTGCCGAGCGTGCGAAATACCGTGAGCATGCCGGGGCTGCTTTTTGTCTCCTCTTCGACCTTGTCCCACGGGAATGTACGCCGGCAAAAGGGGTCACGGTAACCTTCCAGTCCGATTTCATCGCCGTAGAAAACCGACACCGTGCCGGGGAGACCGATCAGGAAGAGGTAACCCAGGCACATCAGGCGCTCGCCTGCCCGTCTTTGCTCCGGCGACAAGCGCACGTTCGCCTGCGCTTCGCGCGAGCCTGGATCGGGATCACCGGCCAGCACCGTGATCGCACGCGGCGTATCGTGTGTGCTCAGCATGGTCATGCTGGCATAAAACACAGCCGGCGGGTTATGTTCCCGGATCGTCTCAATCATGTTCATCATGACTGCGGCTCCGTGCGTGTAGGTCAGCCATCCGATCAGAGCCGACTGGACCGGATAATTCATCACCGCATCGTGCGTGTGGCCAAAAACGAAATCGCGGTACGTCCCGTAGCTGAACTTGGCACTTGCATCTTCCCAGATTTCACCCAGCACGATGGAATCCTTGTTTTCAGTCAGTGCCGCGCGGCGAATGGCACGGATGAAAGCGTCTGGCAGCTCATCGGACACATCGAGGCGCCAGCCGGACGCCCCCAAGCGAAGCCATTTCCGCACGATGCCGTTTCGCCCTGTGATGTATTCCCGGTAATCAAGATCATATTCGTTGACATTCGGCAGGTCTTTGAACCCCCACCAGGAATCGTAATAGTACGAGTCGCCGCGGTGTTCAATACGGTACCAGCTGCTGTAGGGAGACGATCGGTTTTCCGTCGCTTCCTGCCAGGCTCCCACCTCAGGATAGCGGTTATACCGGTTGAAATAGCGGCTGTCGGCACCGGTATGCGAAAACACGCCGTCGAGAATAATCCGCATGCCTCTGGCTCTCGCCTGCTCGCACAAGGTGATAAATTCAACCTCGTCGCCCAGCATCGGATCGATCGACTCATAATCTCCCGTGTCATAACGGTGATTGGAACGGGCTTTGAATATCGGGTTCAGGTAGATGACCGTGACACCGAACGAGGCCAGATAATCGAGCTTTTCCGTAATGCCCCGGAGCGTACCGCCAAAGAAATCGAGGGCCATGTATCCTTCGTCCGTGATGCCGCGGAAGTCCACATCCTCGTTCCAGTTCCTGTGCCAGATACGCTCGCCATGAATCGACGTCAGCGCATCCATCTTTTCTTCCGAATAGTCGCTGCCGCGATGGAAGCGGTCCGGAAAAATCTGGTACATCACGCCGCCTTTCAGCCACGGTGAAACCGCCAGTTTCCGGTCGTACACGGTGATCTGGAAAGCGTTTGTGACGGATTGGTCGGGACGGCGCATGCCGGGATCCGTATCCGTGAGGCGCGACGCACCGCTCTGAGAATCGGCATCGGGAATGAGCCAGCGCTTTCTTGCGTCGGTCTGCACTTCAAACCAGTAGAACAGCAGATTCGGCTCATCCGCCATGATCAGTGTGTGTTCAAACCAGAACGCACCCGCTTCGGTGTCTTCGGGCGGCACATCCATGCGTTTCATGCGCAGGTCGATTTTAAAAAATGAGTACAGGCCGTATGCATAATGCAGTTTTACTTCACGGACCTGATCGGTCTCGGGAATAACTTTCACACGGAGTGTGACCGCCGCTCCCGTCGGTACGGCACCGTAGGGCGTCTTGCAGGACGCCTCACGGCGATTATGTCGTATGATCACTATTTATCCTTCAATATACTTTCGTACAAATCAATGTATTCATCAGCCGATTTGGCCCAGGAAAAATCCTTGTTCAGGCCGCGCTGCACGATGCCCGCCCATTCTTTCGGCTGGTCGCGGCAGACAGACACGGCATCCTTGATGGTAAAGAGCAGTTCGTGTGCGTTGATATTCAGAAATGCAAATCCGTCGCCCGTGCCCTCAAATTTGTTGTACGGTTCAACGGTATCGATCAGGCCGCCCGTTTTTCGCACGATCGGCACGGTGCCGTAACGCATGGCTATCATTTGCGTCAGACCGCACGGTTCGAAAAGCGACGGGATCAGGAGCATGTCGGCGCCGGCGTACACCCGCCGCGCCAGCACCGGATCAAATCCGATCTTGGCGCGCATCCTGTTCGGATGACGCGACTCCAGCTTGCGCAGATCCTCTTCGTAGAGGAAGTCGCCTGTACCGAGTACGATCAGCTGTACATCTTCTTCCAGCAGCTCGTCGGCGATGCGCATCAGCAAATCGACGCCCTTTTGTTCCGTCAGCCGCGAGATCATCGCGAGAATCGGCTTGTCCGCCGCGACAGGCAGGCCAAGTTCTGCCTGCAGTGCTTTTTTGCACGCCGACTTGCCGCGCTTGTAAGCGGTTTTGGAGTAATTGGCAGCCAGCGCTTTGTCCGTTTCGGGGTTATAGCTCTCCGTATCAATGCCGTTTAAAATACCGGAAAGTTTGTCGCGCTGCACGCCGAGCAGTCCATTCAGTCCTTCGCCGTAAAAGTCCTGCAGGATCTCTTTGGCATAAGACGGCGATACCGTATTGACGCGGTCGGCATATACAATGCCGCTCTTCAGAAAGTTCGGCACCCCATCCTTCAGAATGCCGGCCTCCGACATGTACTGGTTCGGCAGTTCGAGATAATCGCTGATCTGCTCGCGGCCGTGGATTCCCTGAAATTTCAGATTGTGAATCGTCAGCAGGCTCGGCAGTTCTGCAAAATACCCCTGACTTTTATAGTGTGCCTCGAGCAGCACGGGAATCATGCCCGCCTGCCAGTCATGGATGTGCAGGATGTCCGGATCGAATCCCATGGGCAGTCCCATCGCCTCCAGAACGGCGCGCTGGAAAAAGGAAAAGCGTTCGATATCAAAGGCATACTCAAGATAGAGCTCGTCGTGCCCAAAGTAAAACTCATTGTCGATCAGGTAAACCGGGATGCCGTCCACATTAAGGGAAAACAGGCCGCTGTACATCGTGCGCCAGCCGAGCCGAATCATGGACCAGCGGACAAAGTTCAGCTGCTCCATGTAACGGTGCCGGATGCCGCGGTAAAGCGGCATGATCACGCGGGCATCATGGCCTTTCTGACGCAGTGCTTTTGGCAGTGCGCCCACGACATCACCGAGACCGCCCGACTTCGCAAGCGGACTCATTTCAGCTGAGATAAACAGAATATTCATACGATGGCCCCTTTGCGTATGACGACCGGATAGTCCGGGTGTCCCTGCAGTTTCACGCCCATGCGCACCACACAGTCTTTATCAAGGATCACGTTTGACAGGTGAGCGCCCTCTGAAATTTGCACATCCTGAAAGATAACACAATTCTCAACGGTCGCGTGCTTGGCCACCATCACATTGCGAAAGAGAATCGAATTCCTGACATCGCCGTAGATGCGGCAGCCGTCCGAACAAAGCGCATTGGTCACGCCGCTGCCGTGCTCATAAACGGCCGGTGCCGCATTCTTGACCTTCGTGTAAATCGGCGTATCCTCGTTGAAGAGCGCCTGCCGGAATTCGCTGTCGAGGAGGCGCATCGACGCGTTGAAATACCCCGCCACCGAATTGATGCGCAGGCTCTTGCCTTTGTACTCGTAACCGCGGATGCGGTACTGGGTGTACATCTTCAAAATGCGCTCGAGCGAAAAATCAGTCTGGCCGCGTGCAATCGCCTCCGCGATTATCGAGGTGATGAGATCGCGCGATACAACGATGGCGCCCAGAAAGGAGCGCTGACTCGGAATTTCCAGTGCGTCGATCATGACATCGCGCACGAAACCCCGCCGGTCCAGATCGAGTGAAATGACCGGTGATCCAAACTGATTGCCGTCCCGGTTATAGAGCGCCAGTATATCCTGATTGCCTTCATTGAACTGGCGCACCATCTCCTCGAACGTATAATTCATCACAATATTCGCATCACAGATCACGACGGTCTGCTGCGTACTGCCGCTGAAAAAGTCAAGGAGTCCCGTCAGATCCGAATCATCGCCGATAGAGGCGGCATTGATGTACGGCGGCAGCAGATAAAGTCCCTGCTGCATCCGGTCCAGATCCCAGGATGCGCCCGTACCGAGATGATCCATCAGCGACTTGTACGCAGACAGCGCAATGACGCCAACCTGCTTGATGCCGGAGTTGACCATATTGGATAAGGTGAAGTCGATGATGCGGTAGCGGCCGCCGAACGGCATCGCTGCCAGTGCCCTCGGCTGATTCAGCTCACTCAGATGAATCCGGTGATGGTCGGCCAGAATCAAACCCATAGTTTTCGATAACATGCCTCTGCCTCCTCAATCGTCAGAACGGACGGACACCACGTTCTCTGACGCGTCCGACTTCTGCCCGGTAATCATAGAACTGCCGGCAAATTTCGCCCCCGGCCTGATCTCCAGTTCGTCTGCAACCAGCGAAATGCCGTTGGTGCACAGCCGTTTGTTCACATAGTCCTTGATGCCGTCCTTTACTTCCGGGCCGATCTCAACATTCGCACCGATTTTCGTGTTGATGCTGACGATGCAGCGGTCGAGCTTCGCATTTTTGCCGACATGGACGCCCGGCATCAGAATCGAGTCGGTCACGACGGCCCCTTCTTCCACAATGACTGAATGGGACAAAACGGAATGGCGAACCGTTCCGTAAATTTCATCGCCGTCCGTCAGCGCCACGCGATCTAAAACAGCTTTCTGGCCGATATAGTGGGACGGCCGGATCGGGTTTCGGCTGTAAATGCGCCAGCTTGCGTCGTGCAGATCGATCTGGTCCGGATAGTCAAGAAGATCCATATTTGCCTCCCAGAGCGAAGAGACCGTGCCGACATCCTTCCAGTAGCCTGAGAAACGGTAGGCCATCACGCGCTGTTTATTTTCAAGCATCGCGGGAATGATGTTCTTGCCGAAATCGTTGGACGACTTCGGATTGCTCTCATCCTCCATCAGTGCCGTTCGCAGCGCTTTCCAGTTGAAGCAGTAAACACCCATCGACGCCAGATTGCTGTCCGCCGTCGCCGGTTTCTCCAGAAACTCCGTGATCTCGGCCCGGTCATTCGTCTTCATGATGCCGAAACGCGAGATCTCCTCCCACGGTACTTCAAGAACCGCGATCGTTGCATCCGCCATTTTTTCTTCATGATACCGGACCATCTTCTCGTAGTTCATCTTGTAGATGTGATCGCCTGACAGAATCAAAACAATCTCCGGCCTGTAACCGTCAATGAACGGAATGTTCTGGTAGATGGCATTTGCCGTTCCCTTGTACCAGTCGGAACGTCCGCTGCTCTGATAGGGCGGCAGGATAAACGCACCGCCGCTGTTCCGGTCCAGATCCCAGGAATGTCCGTTCCCGATATAGGCGTTCAGTTCGAGCGGCTGATACTGTGTCAGCACGCCGACAGCCTCTATACCGGAATTGGTGCAGTTCGACAGAGGGAAATCGATGATCCGGTAACGGCTGCCAAACGGCACGGCCGGTTTCGCCACCGATGCAGTCAGCACCCCGAGCCTCGATCCTTGTCCGCCGGCCAAAATCATGGCCACGACACGCTGTCTGTTCATACAGTCTCCTTTCTCTCCTCAAAAGGTGTGTAAGAAAGATACAATCCGCAAAGCGGCGGCAGCGCGATATCGAGCAGATGCTTTTCCGGATTGTCCGGATCCGGCATCGTCTCAAACGCTGAGCCTGCCTCCTGTACCATGAGATAATCGCTGCCGCCGAAAAGAGCGTCATCACTGTTCAGTGAAACGGTATAGCGCCCGGCGTACTCGACCGGAATGCGGTAACTGGCGTAGCTGGCCGGCGTCATATTGAGAACGACAAGCAAAAGATCCCGGGGATCGGCCGCATGCCGCGTAAAGGCAAAGACACTGTTTGCGCTGTCATCCGTGACGAGCCAGCGGAATCCGTCCCAGCTGTTATCGACCTCCCAGAGGGCACCTGTTTTCAGATACAGGTGGTTCAACGCCTTGACGAATGCGTTGAAGCGCGCGTGCTTTTCGTACTGGAGCATGAACCATTCCAGCTCTTCGTAGAAGCGCCATTCCAGGTAAGGCGCCATTTCATTGCCCATAAACGTGAGTTTGCCGCCGGGGTGGCCGTACTGGTACATAAACAGCGTGCGCAGGGAGGCAAACTGCCGCCAGTAATCGCCGGGCATCCGTCCGAGCAGCGACAGCTTGCCGTGCACGACCTCGTCGTGCGAAAAAGGCAGTATGAACCGCTCCGAAAACGCATAGGTGAGACTGAACGTGACCAGGTCGTGCTTTTGTCCGCGGGCATAATAATCACGCTTCATGTAACGGAGCGTATCGTTCATCCAGCCCATGTTCCATTTATGCGTAAAGCCGAGGCTGCCCTCGTTCCGATTTCCTGTGATGTTCGGCCATGCCGTCGCCTCTTCCGCGATCATCATGACCCCGGGAAATTCCTCCCGAACCATCTCGTTGGCACGGCGCAGAAACGCGACCGCATCAACATTTTCATCGCCGCCGTAGACATTTTTCACGGCATCCGTGCGCGCGTAGTTCAGGTAAATCATGGACGTGACCGCATCAAGCCTAAGCCCGTCGCCGTGGAACTCATCGAGCCAGAACCAGATGGAGGAAAGCAGAAAAGATACGACTTCGGCATGGCCGTAATTGAAGATCAGGGTTCCCCACTCCTGATGCTCGCCCATGCGTGAATCGGGGTGCTCGAACAGCGGCTGACCGTCAAAGGCGGCCAGTCCGAATGCATCTTTCGGAAAGTGCGACAGGACAAGATCAAAGATAACCCTGATGCCCGCGCGGTGCAGCGCATCGACCAGATATTTCAGGTCGGCCGGTGTACCGTAGCGGCTGGTCGCCGCAAAATAGCCTGTGACCTGATACCCCCAGGATGCATCGAGCGGATACTCCGTCAGCGGCATGAACTCCACCGCGTTGTAACCCATCTCGACCAGGTAGTCGACGAGCTGCATGGCGAGTTCGCGGTAGGAGTAAGGGTTATTGTCCGGATAACGCCGCCATGAGCCGAGATGGATTTCGTAGATGTTCTGCGGACCGGAAAAGTCATCGGCTTTCCGGCTGGCCATGTGCACATCATCGCCCCATGCGTAATCGTTAGTAAAATCGTACAGGATGGACGCCGTGCCGGGCCTTGTTTCGGCATGTCTGGCGAACGGATCCGCCTTCAAAAAGCGGCGGCCGTCAGCCGCCTCTATCATGTACTTGTAGCGTTCCCACTGCCGTGCATCCGGCACGAATGCCATCCAGATGCCCGTCGCTCCGTATGGTTTCAGCGGATTGGCCGATTCGTCCCAGAAATTGAAGTCGCCCACAACACTGACGCTTTTTGCGCGGGGAGCCCAAACGGCGAACCGATATCCCTTTTCGCCCTCGGACGACGTCCCGGGAATCGCTCCGAGCATGCGATGACTTTGGACATTCTTCCCGTTATTAAACAGGTAGGCTTGATTCATACGAATACCTGCCTTTCCGTCAGGGTGCGATCTATAAACGCATTATACATGAACAGGCTCGTACGGTCGTCTTTTTTATGCAAGCTGTTAAAAAGCTGAGCCGAATACTACACAAAGAAATGCGGCTGTGACCGCGCGTCAGCCCTTCAGCGTGACAACAGTCACACCGTCGCCGCCTTCGCCTTCACCGCCCAGCCGGTATGCCTTGACGCGGCGATCGCCGTCCAGGTATTGGGAAACGGCAGAGCGCAGCGCGCCCGTCCCCTTGCCGTGCACGACACGGAGTACCTTCAGCCCCCCTATTGTGGCATCATCCATGTACTGGTCGAGCGCGGTCAAGGCCTCCTCCACCGTCTTGCCGAGCAGCTTGATCTCACTTTGAATCGTGAGCGCTTTCGACGGCACGCTCGGCTTCGCTCTCGCCCGGGGTTTCTCCTGAACCGGTTCATAGGGGATCAGGTCCGACTCCTTGACTTTAAGGATTAACTGACCGCAGTTCAACGTCACAATCCCTTTGTTATCAACTTTGTCGACAATACCGTCGGCTCCGAAGGCAGGCGCCGTCATGTGCATGCCGACGGCAACGGTACCGGCCGTTTCGCGGGCGGCATGTTTGCCTGAGGTATGCTTTCGCCCCACGTTGAGGCGGCCGCGCAAATCGCTGGCGGCTTTGTGGTCAAGCCCGCCCTTTTGTCTGGCGAGCGCTTCAAGAGTCGACTCGACTTCGTCTTTTGCCGATTCGTAAAGCTGGTTCGCCTTTTCCCTCGCGGCCTCAATCAGGGCATCAGCCTCGGTTCTGGCTTTTTTCTCGGCCAAAGCCAGCCTGTCCTGTGTCCGCCTGGCTTCGTCCTTGAGGCGCAGTACCTCCGCCTCCATGCGCTTGGCTTCAAGGTGGCTTTGCCGGATGGCGCCGACCATCTCTTCGAAGCGCGCACCTTCATCGGAAATCAGGGCGGCTGCATCAGCAATGATCCGGTCCGGCAGGCCAAGCCGCTGGGAAATGGCAAAGGCCTGACTTACGCCCGGCACACCGAACAGGAGATGATACGTCGGTCTGAGCGTGTTCAGGTCGAATTCGCAGCTGGCGTTGACGACACCGTCTGTGTTCAGGGCATAGCCTTTCAGTTCCTTGTAATGTGTGGTGGCGATCGTAAGGCAGCCCCGCTGTCTGAGTGCATCCAGGATGGCCACGGCCAGCGCAGCGCCCTCTGACGGATCGGTGCCTGCGCCGAGTTCGTCCAGCAGCACGAGCGCACCCTGTTCAGCCTGCTGCTCGATTTCCACGATGTGGCGCATGTGTGCCGAGAAGGTCGAGAGACTTTGCTCGATGCTCTGCTCCTCGCCGATATCGGCCAGCACATTCTGCCAGATCGGAACCTGAGAATGTTCGGCCGCCGGAATCATGAGGCCGGCCATGGCCATCAGGCTGAGCAGGCCGCATGTCTTCAGGGATACCGTCTTGCCGCCTGTGTTGGGGCCCGTGATGACGACCGTGCTGATGCCGTCGCCGAGCGAAAAGTCGATCGGGACGACTGTCTTCGGATCGAGCAGCGGATGGCGGGCCGCCTTGAGGCGAAGCGTGCCC
Source organism: Clostridiaceae bacterium (assembly GCA_012838355.1). Lineage (GTDB taxonomy): Bacteria > Bacillota > Clostridia > Saccharofermentanales > DTU023 > DUPJ01. The sequence goes on along the minus strand of DUPJ01000064.1, from coordinate 9,351 downwards.
TTATCATTCAGTTCCGGCGGCATGGCCTTCATTTTCAGCGCCAGTTTGCCCTTGGCCATGGAAAAATCAAGTTCGATCATCAGCGCGGCGTTCTGGCTCAGGGCCGCTTCATGGGCACCTGTTTCAGCAGACAGCTCGGTCAGTATGCGCAGGATCTCATCCCGCTCTTCACCGCGCAGCTCGCGTATCTCATTGTTGCGCTCGACGACGGCCATCGGTTCGATAAAGACGGTCTGGCCGGAAGCCGACGTATCGTGCACAATACCCTGCACACTTCGCCGGTGCGTAGCCTTGACCGGTACCACATAGCGGTCGCCGCGCAGTGTGACGATCGCTTCCTGAAGCGCATCCCCGCCGCTGCGGATGATCTGATCCAGCCGGTTCTTGATATCCTGCTGCAGGTGAACGATTTTGCGCCGGATGGAAAAAAGTGCCGGCGAAGCCTGGTCGGCAATTTCATCTTCGGAGACGATCGCCTGCTCAATGGCCTTTTGCAGCCCCGTCAGCGGCACCAGCGCATGCAGCCTCTCATACACCAGACGAGTCGGCTGTCGGCGCTCCGCCTCCGGGAGCAGGGATTTCAGTCTGGCGACGGTGCGCAGAAACGACGCGATCCGGAGCAGGTCTTTAGCCTCCAGAACGCCGCCGCCGGATGCCAGACGAACGGCGCGTCCGATCGGGTTGATGCCGCCAAGCGGGAGCGGTGCGTATTCAAGTATGTAAGATGTGGCATCGCGCGTTTCAGCAAGCGCGGCGAGCACAGCCGCCATGCCGGTTTCGGGCGTCAGCTCGCGGCAGCGGGCCTTGCCCGGACTTGACTGGGCTTCGGCTTCAAGGAGCGAAAGCACCTTGTCAAATTCAAGCGTGGTCAGTGTTTTTATCGGAATCGTCATGGGATGAGCCGACCAGGTTGCGGCAGGCATAATAAATCGTCGCCAGCGTCGATACGAGCACCGGCGGCACAAACAACAGATCGCGAATGAGGCGCGGCTCGTCCGGCACCCAGAACAGCGCGCCGAACGCAAGGACAAAAAGCAGCGTGGACAATTTCCCGATCAGGCTGGAATAAACGACTTTGTCCAGTTTTTTCAAAGCAAAGAGACTGCCCAGAATCATGAGGCCTTCGCGCACCAGCATGAAGACCGGAACCCAAAGCGGTATCCGACCGATCATGAACATGGTGATGGCCGTCGCGAGCTGAAACAGTTTGTCGACGAGCGGGTCGAACAGCTTGCCGAATTCGGACGTCTGGTTGAAGCGGCGCGCGATGAATCCGTCCAGCATATCGGTAAACCAGATCGCCAGAAACAGGATGAAAGCCGTGAGACGGCGTTCCGGCCAGAGCCAGATCAGCCGGCACAGAAACGGAATAGCAAGAAGCCTGAGCAAGGTCAGAACGTTCGGAATTGTCCATTCAGCCTTCACGTGCATGTCGTCACATCGTCAGCCGGTCCAGATACTCGACATAACCGGCATCGATGGTCTTCGTCATGGTCAGTGCTTCTTTCAGATCAAGATCGACGATGTCACCGTTTTGCATGCAGATCGCACGGTTGAAGCGGCGGGCGTCAAGGCAGTCAACGGCTTTCAGGCCGATAAGCGACGCCATGAAGCGGTCGCGCCAGCTCGGTGAACCGCCGCGCTGCAAATACCCGAGCGTGGTCGCACGCGATTCGATGCCGGTCGCCTCTTCGATCCGTTTCGCCAGATCAAGTGCACTTGTCGCTCCTTCCGCCACCACGACGATATAGTGATTTTTTCCCGCGTTCCGGTCCTCGATCAGGGTATGGACGATGTCCTTCTGAAAATCAAAATCGACTTCAGGGATCAGGACCACTTCGGCCCCGGCCGTTACGCCGGTATGAAGAGCCAGATAACCGGCATGGCGCCCCATCACCTCAACGACCGAGCAGCGTTCGTGCGAAGACGCGGTATCGCGCAGTTTGTCGATCGCCTCGATGGCGGTATTCAGTGCCGTATCATACCCGATCGCATACTCCGTGCAGGCGATGTCGTTGTCAATCGTCGCCGGGATCGCGATCACCGGGATACCCGCCTCCGACAGAGCCAGGGCGCCGTTGAAGGTGCCGTCGCCGCCGATGGCGACGACCACATCGATCTCGAACACCTTGCACATGTTGACGGCTTTCTGCATACCTTCCGGCGTCTCGAATGTTTTTGACCGGGCGGTCATCAGAAATGTGCCGCCTTTATGTATGATCTCGGACACGGTGCGGCTGTTCATCTCATAAATGTCGCCCCGCCACAAACCGTGATATCCGCGGCGCACGCCGAGAACGCGATGCCCCAGATGCAGCGCAGGGCGGGTGACGGCACGGATCGCTGCATTCATGCCGGGGGCGTCGCCGCCGCTCGTCAGGATGCCAATATTCAAATGCGCAAAGTTTTTGCTTCTTTCACGTTCCATTAATCAAGTCCTTTCACAAGCCCGGAATATTATAGCAATCCGACGTTGGCGATACCATAGCGGGCCGCAAAAGCGGATAACTCCTCCGGGCGGTCACTGACCGCATAGCGCGACGTCAGCCGCCGCACGCATTTGTCCTTGACGAGATAGAGATGGACGGGCAGCGGGCCGTGGAAATATTCGAGCATGGAAAACAGCGGTTCCAGCGATTCTTTGTCCGTCTCCCCTTCCCAGCGGATGGCAAAGCCTGCCGCCAGTGATTCATCCGGATCGCTGCTTGCTTCAGGCAGTATTTCCGCCGGCGGCTGAGGCAACCGGACCGGTTCGTCGGGACGGTTTTCGACGGCCTCCTGCGTGTGCGCTTTGATGCGGCGCCTGAATGACTGCAGTTCACGCGGCAGGCCGTTCTGCTTGGGTGACAGTTCCGTGATTTTTTGCGCCTTGAGCGAAATGCCCTCCGTTCGCACAGACAGGTTTCCGGCGATCAGGAGCACCTGGCCTTCACCGATGTCATCCTTCATTTCTTCGTAAAGCCTTGGAAATACGATCGTCTCGAACACACCCGTTTTGTCTTCCATGAGAAGACGGCACATACGGTCATTGTTCCGGGTCGTCATCAGCTTTTTTTCAATCACGAGTCCGGCCATCAGCGCGGGCTGGTTGTCTTCAAACCCGGGCTCATCCACCAGCAGGTCTTCCTCGTCGTGATCGACGACGGCCAGCGCTCTCGCCTGGAGCGGATTGCAGCTGGCAATCGCCGCTTCGTAGCGGTCGAGCGGGTGCCCGGAGAGATAGATGCCGAGCATTTCCTTCTCCAGCTCAAGACGCTGCTTCTGCGGCAATTCCTCCAGCGAAGGATACTGCGGTTCAACATCGACTTCTTCGGCCTGACCGAGACTGAAGAACGAGATCTGGCCGTCCATGGCCTGCTTGTTTGCGCGGATGACCTGATTGACGAATGATTCGGTCACGGCAATCAGCTGCGAGCGGGCGACGCCGAAGTCGTCCAGGGCCGAGCTCTTGACCAGATTTTCCACGGGCGTTTTGCCGATGCCCCGTTTGACGACACGGCGCACGAAATCACCGTAATTCTGGAAGGGGCCGCCCGTTTCGCGTTCCCCGACGATTTCGGCGACCACATTGCCGCCGATATTCTTGATCGCATTCAGTCCGAAACGGATCTTGCCGTCCTCGGCAACGAACTTGCCGACGCTGCGGTTGATATCGGGCCCCAGCACGGTCAGTCCCATATTCTGTGCATCGCGGATATACGAGGCAATCTTGCCGATATCGTTAAAGCTGTTCAGCATGGCGGACATGAATTCCACCGGGTAGTAATACTTCATCCACGCCGTGTAATAGGCCACCACGGCATAGGCACTGGCATGCGCCTTGTTGAAGGCATAACCGGAGAACGCCGTGACGTCGTCGAAGATTTTCTCGGCTGTTTTCTCCGGCACACCGCGCGCGACCGCGCCCTCGACCACAATGTCGTTTTCCTGACCGCCGTGAATAAACAGTTTCCTGTAGCGGTCGAACGCCTGGCTGTTCTTTTTCGACATGGCGCGCCGGATGTTGTCCGACTGTCCCATGGTAAAGCCGCCCAGATCACGCACAATCTGCATGACCTGCTCCTGGTAAACCATGCAGCCGTACGTCACGTCGAGGATCGGCTCCAGAAGCGGGTGATCGTAGCGGATTTTGCTCCTGTCGTGCCGCGCTTTGACAAACTGGGGGATCTGCTCCATCGGGCCGGGGCGGTAGAGCGAAATGCCGGCGATGATGTCTTCGAATGACTCCGGGCGGAGCTCCTTCATAAAAGCTGTCATGCCGGAGCCTTCCAGCTGGAAGATGGCCGCTGTGTCACCGTCGGAGATCATTTTGTAGATGTTCGGGTCGTCGAAGCCGAGTTCGTCAAAGTCGACCGGAACGCCGTGGTTCGCGAGCACCATATCGGCCGCTTCCCTGAGTACGGTCAGCGTCCGCAGTCCGAGGAAATCAAATTTCATCAGACCGATCGACTCGATGCTGTTTTTCGCAAACTGGACCACGATAATATCGTTGTTGCGCGACAGCGGCGCCAGTTCCGCAATCGGGCTGCCCGTGATGACCACGCCTGCCGCATGCGTTGAGCTGTGGCGCGGCATGCCTTCGAAACGCTTGCCAAGATCGATAATGCGCCTGGCGTCCTCGTTCTCGTCGTACATTTTCTGCAGGTCGGCGTTCATTTTGAGCGCCGAGTCCAGGGTGATCTTTTTGCCGCCCTGACCGCCGAACGGCACCATTTTGGCCAGCCGGTCGGTGAAGGCAAGCGGAACGTTCAGGGCGCGCCCGACATCGCGGATAACGAGGCGCGGTGCCAGCGTACCGAACGAGATCACCTGCGCAACGAAGGCTTCGCCGTATTTGTCGGTGACGTACTGCATGACCTCGGCCCGGCGCTCGATGCAGAAGTCGATATCAAAATCGGGCATGCTCACGCGTTCCGCATTCAGGAAGCGCTCAAAGAGAAGATTGTAGCGGATCGGGTCAATATTCGTGATCTGAAGGGCGTAGGCCACAAGCGACGCTGCGCCCGAGCCGCGGCCGGGGCCGACGAAAATGTTCGCTTCGCGGGCAAAACGGACGAAGTCCCAGACGATCAGATAGTAGTTTGCAAATCCCATGCGCGAGATGACGTCAAGCTCAAGGTCGAGCCGCGCCCAGTATTCGTCCTGTGCGGTGTCCGCCCCCATGACAGCGAGACGCCTGGCCAGACCTTTTTCGCTCAGGGCACGCAGATACTCGGGTGCCGGCTCACCGGCCGGTGTGGCAAACTCCGGCAGTGAGAACGTCCGGTGCAGGTCGAGTTCGACGTTGCAGCGGGCCGCGATGCGCTCCGTGTTCAAAAGTGCCTCCGGTACATGCCGGAAGGCCGCTTCCATCTCTTCGGGCGACTTGATGTAGAGCTGGTCCGTCTCCATCTTCATGCGATTTTCGTCGTCGATCGTTTTGCCCGTCTGCATGCAAAGGAGCACATCGTGCGAAAAGGCATCACTTTGCTTTGTGTAATGACAGTCATTCGTCGCCACGAGCGGAATGCCCGTTTCCGCCGACATTTTGATCAGCTCGGCGTTGACGACGGCCTGTTCGGGAAGCCCGTTGGCCTGAATTTCAAGAAAGAAATTGCCGCGGCCGAACAGTTCGTCATACTGTCTGGCCTTCGCCCGCGCCTCCTCCAGCTGACCGGTCAGAATAAGCTGAGGGATCTCCCCGCCAAGACAGGCGGACAAGGCAATGATGCCTTCGTGACGGTCCCGCAGCAGTTCGAAATCGATGCGCGGGCGGTAATAGAAACCGCGCAGGAACGCCTCCGAATCGAGCCACATCAGATTTTGCCAGCCGGTCATATTTTCGGCGAGCAGAATCAGGTGGAAAGGATCCTTGTCGGCACGGCCTTCCTTTTCGGTGTGGCTGCGCGGGGCAACGTACATTTCACAGCCGAGGATCGGCTTGATCCCATGCTTTCGCATCGCCTGGTAGAAATCGAGTGTGCCGTACAGCACCCCGTGGTCCGTGATGGCCACGCTGTCCATGCCAAGCGACTTGACGTGCTGCCCGATCTCATCGATCCGGTTTGCGCCGTCAAGCAGACTGTATTCGGTGTGCAGATGCAGGTGTGTAAACGCCATTACAGCTCCAGCAAGGCGGCCATGCGGGCCTCCATGGCAGCTCTGCCTGCGGTCATTTTTGCTTCGCAGTCTGCCTCGTTTTGTGCGTAAAATCCAAGATAGAGCTTCAGTTTCGGCTCCGTTCCGGACGGACGGACGCAGATGAAGTCCCGGCCGCCCAGCTCGTAAAGGAGTACATTGGAGCGGGGCAAATCGAGCGCCGGCGGCGCGCCGTCTGCCAGATCCACGTGCTCACCCGTCTCGAAGTCGCGCACCGCCAGTACATTCAAGCCGGGCAGCCCGTCATGCTTGTGGTCGCGCAGATGCTGCATGGCCGCCGCAATCCGCTCCAGCCCGGCTTTGCCGGCCAGGGTGTAAGACAGCGTTTTCTCGGCCGCATGGCCGTATTTTTCCGCAAGTCCCTGCAGGCGGTCATTCAGGGTCCTCCCGGCGCCGGCTTCGACTGCCGCCATTTCGGCCAGCAGCATGGAGGCGACCACGGCATCCTTGTCGCGCACAGATGTGCCCGCAAGATAACCGAAACTCTCCTCAAAGCCGAACTGGAAATGACCGTCTCCGAATTCGTCGAGCGACTTGATCAGCTCGCCGATAAATTTGAAGCCGGTCAGTGTCGTGTGGCAGTCCACGCCGAAGTGCCGGGCGATAACGCCGGTCAGCCGCGTTGAAACGATGGTTGAGACAACGAATGAACGCGCGGGCAAGAGACCGAGCCGCTGTTTCGTTTCAAGAATGTAATCCAGAAGCAAAATGCCGATCTGGTTGCCGGTAAGCACTTTGAACGTATCCTTGTCCTTGACGGCCACACCGCAGCGATCGCCGTCAGGATCGGTGGCCAGGACGAGATCGGCGCCCTTCTCTTTTGCCAGTTGAATGGCGAGCGAAAGCGATTCCACCAGTTCCGGATTCGGCACCGCAACTGTGGGAAACCTGACGTCGGGCAGCTCCTGTTCCGGCACAACGGCGACGTTATTGAAGCCAAGGCGGTCAAGAACACGGCGAACAGGGCGATTTCCGGCTCCGTGCAGCGGTGTGTAGACGATGGCGAGATCGCGCGCTCGGGCGACCGCCTCCTTGTTGTAGGCCAGTTCCAGCAGCATGGCAGTATACGCGTCATCCAGTTCACCTGAAAGCGTATGCCAGAGCGGATGGGCGCCTGCCTCTGCATCCGGGAGCGCGGCAGCCAGCGCTGCCGGCAGATCCGTGATGGCATCCATTCTGGCCGAGACAATTTCAGCGGCTTCGGGCGGCAGCTGGCCGCCGTCTTCGCCGTACGCCTTAAAGCCGTTGTACTCTTTCGGATTATGACTCGCGGTAATCATGACGCCGCCGGCACAGCCAAAGCGGCGAATGGCAAACGACAGCATCGGCACGGGACGCAATTCATCCGACACGTACACCTTGATGCCGCGGGCAACGAAAATCCTGGCCGTAAGCTCGGCAAATTCCGCTGAACGCGCACGCGAGTCGTAGGATATTGCCATGCCCCGCTCCATGGTGTCCCGGCCAAGCGAAACAATGTACTCGGCGTACCCGCTCGCGGCCCGTGCCACCGTGAACTCGTTCATGCGGTTGGTACCGGTTCCCAGAATGCCCCGCAGTCCGGCCGTGCCAAACTCGAGATGGCGATAGAAGCGATCTTCAATCTCCGCCGACGGTTCGGTCAGCGCCGAAAGTTCAGCCGCTGCCGCCTCTCCGAAACGTCCGCTGTCTCGCCACTTGCGAAATTCACGGTACGTTTTGCTTTCGCTCACATTGGTTTCCTGTGTTTCCTTAGCGTCCATCTGACTCCTCTTTCCGGCGCCTTTCGGCCATTTCCCCCTTCAACGCGATCAGCAGATCGCGCAGCGTTGCCGCTTCCTCAAATGCCATCGCCTTTGCGGCCTGTCGCATCTCACGATTCAGTTTTTTCTCCAGCTGCAGAAGTTCCTCGGCGGCAAGTCCGGAGAACTGCAAATCGAGGATGTCGTCGGCTGCCGGCGCGCCCGCTGCCGGCGCGCGCTTCGGCGCCGCTTTGCCGGGTGCTTCCGTGTCGATCACGTCACGCACTGCCTTGACGATCGAAACGGGCGTGATGTTGTGTGCCTTGTTGAAAGTCTCCTGGATTTCGCGGCGCCGGTTGGTCTCGGCAATCGCCTGTTCCATCGAGCGCGTCACGTCATCCGCATACATGATAACCTTGCCGTTCACATTTCTGGCCGCGCGTCCGATAATCTGCACAAGTGACGTCACCGAACGGAGGAAGCCTTCCTTGTCCGCGTCAAGTATCGCGATCAGGGACACTTCAGGCAGGTCGAGACCTTCCCTTAGAAGATTGATTCCGACCAGGACGTCAAATTCGCCCTGACGCAGGCTGCGCAGTATTTTCAGCCGTTCGACCGTGGCGATGTCCGAGTGAAGATAGGTGACACTCAGGCCCTCCTTCCGGAAGAAGTCCGTCAGATCTTCGGCCATGCGCTTCGTCAGGGTCAAAACGAGCGTCCGTTCGCCGCGCGCGGTAACCGTCTTGATTTCGGTTATCAGATCCTCGATCTGTCCTTCGACCGGGCGGATGAAAATCTCGGGATCGATCAGTCCGGTCGGGCGGATCACCTGCTCCACCACCTGCGCTGCATGGGCCGCCTCATAGCGCGACGGCGTGGCACTGACGAACAGCGTCTGTCCCATGCGTCCTTCAAACTCAGCGAATTTGAGCGGCCGGTTGTCGAACGCCGAGGGAAGACGGAAACCAAAATCGACAAGCGACACTTTGCGCGAGCGGTCGCCTTCGTACATCGCGCCGATCTGCGGCACGGTGACGTGAGATTCGTCGATAAAAAGAAGATAGTCGTCAGGGAAAAAATCGAGCAGCGTATAGGGCGGATCGCCGGGCTTGCGCCCCGTCAGATGACGCGAATAGTTTTCAATGCCCTTCGTAAAACCGGTCTCCAGGAGCATGTCCATGTCGTAGCGGGTGCGCTGTTCGAGGCGGTAGGCTTCGAGCAGCTTCCCCTCCTCGCGCAGCACGGCCAGACGTTCGTCCAGTTCATTCAAAATGGAAACGACCGCCGATTTGACTTTCGCCGGGTCGGTCGCGTAGTGGCTGGCCGGGAAGATCGAGGCATAGTTGCGGTTGGCGATGAACTGCCCCGTCAAAGCGTCGTACTCGCTGACCCGCTCGATTTCGTCGCCGAAAAATGATACCCGCACCAGAATGTTGTCGGCTGACGCGGCATAGATATCGATCAGGTCGCCGCGCACGCGAAAGGTACCGCG
>DUPJ01000063.1 GCA_012838355.1 Clostridiaceae bacterium | reverse complement strand
GAAAATCGAGTCCGACGTCGATCGTCAGCTGCTTTGTTTCCTCGTTTACTTCGTTGGTCAGGGCGGTCAGGCGGCAGCCGGGGATGAGGCGGGTGAACAACGCGGCGCTCTCGGCCAGCGTGAGATCGATTCGCTGCGTGTCGATGCTCTTTTCGAAACGGACCGACGCTTCTGTGCGCAGCCCGTGCCGCTGCGTGCTGCGACGGATGACGCCCGGATCGAAGTTCGCGATTTCCAGAAGGACGCGCGTTGTGCCCGTATGCACCGAATCATCTTCACCGCCCATGATGCCTGCCATGCCGAGCGGGCCGCCCGCATCCGCAATCAAAAGGTCATCGTGCTGCAGCTGCAGCGTCTCGCCGTTCAGGAGCGTCAGCTGTTCGCCCGCCTCGGCGCGGCGGACCCGGATAAACGAATCCAGGCGGTCGGCGTCAAACGCATGCGTCGGCTGGCCGGTGCTGAGCATCACAAAATTCGTAATGTCGACCGGGAGGTTCATCGGGCGCACACCGACCTTCCAGAGGGCGGTCCTGAGCCAGGCCGGTGATGCCGTGACCGCGACATCGTCAATGCTGAGGGCGACATAGCGGCGGCAGGCCGGATCAGGCAGCTGGACCGGAAATCCTTGCGGCAGATCAGGCAGAGCAAATTCCGTGATCGGACGAAGCGGCACAAAAAAGAGCGCGGCCAGTTCGCGCGCGATGCCGTAATGCCCCCAGAGATCGGGACGGTTCGTCAGGCTTTTATTGTCGATTTCAAACAGGACATCGTCGAGATCAAGCGCTGCAGCAAGCGCATCGCCCGCCCTGGCATCGAGCTGGCTGAGGTCCAGAATTTCGGCATCGGACGCCTGGGGGTACAATCCTTCCAGACCGAGTTCGGCGGAGGCGCAGATCATGCCCTGGCTTCGGACGCCTCGCAGCGTCGTCTCCTCGATCAGGACCGGTTCGCCCTGACCGTGCCAGCGCACGCAGCTGCCGGGTTCGGCCACCGCGACAAGCTGGTCCGGATACAGGTTGATGCCGCCGCAGACGACTCGGCTGAGGCCCCTGTCACCGAGGCTGACGTCGACGATGCGGAGCCGGTCGGCCTTCGGGTGAGGCGAGACGGCGGTCACTTTGCCGACCGTGATCCGGTCAAAGCGAGCGGCCAGGCGTTCGGCCGATTCGACCTCAACGGTCGCGAGCGTCAAGGTGTGTGCGATTTCGTCGCCGCTCAGGTGATCCGGCAGCTCGACGTATTTTTTTATCCATTGCAATGATACGAGCATGTTGTTCTCCTAACGAAACTGGCTGAGAAAGCGGATGTCAGCGCTGTGAAACAGGCGGACATCGTCGACGCCGTAGCGCATCATGACGAGGCGGTCGAGCCCGACGTTGATATAAAAGCCGCTCCACACCGAGGGGTCGAGCCCCGCGGCCGAGAGAACGTTCGGATGCGGCGTGCCGCCGGGCATCACTTCGATCCAGCCGACCTGCTTGCACACTTTGCAGCCGCTGCCGCCGCAGACAAGACAGCGCATGTCAATTTCGAAGCCAGGCTCAACGAACGGGAAAAAGCCCGCCCGCATGCGAATTTCCACTTCGCGTCCGAATACTTTTTCGAGGATGGTGCGCACCAGCAGCTGGCCCGAGGCAAACGGAAAATCCTTTTCGACAATCAGGGCTTCGTATTGGTAAAACGCACGTTCGTGCCGTGCATCAGTCTGCTCGTTGCGGTAAACGCGCCCGGGATAGACGACGCGTGCCGGTGCACCGTGCGCCTTCAGATACCGGACGCTAGCGCCGGTCAGGTGCGGCCGGAGGCAAAGTCTGTCGGTGCCGCGCCGCTCTTCGGTGCCTTCGATCCAGTACGTGTCCATGGACTCGCGGGCCGGATGCTCCGGCGGGAAATTGAGACAGTCAAAGGCGTAATACTCACTCGTGATTTCGTCTTCCGAGAATACTTCAAAACCGAGCGACATAAAGGCGTCGTCCAGGTCATAGCACATTTGCTGGATCGGGTGCAGGCCGCCGTTCAGGGGCGCGATGCCGGGCAGGGTAAGATCCGGTTTAAAGTCGAGGGCGCTGGCTTCATTCAGCAGTTGCTCCAGCTTCACGTCGAACGCGTCCGTCAACGCCGCTTTAGCCCGGTTTGTTGCCTGTCCTGCCTCGCGGCGGGCATCCGGATCCAGTTTGCCGAGCTGTTTCAGAAGCTCGGTCAGACTGCCTTTCTTGCCGAGCAGCGTGCGCCGCAATGTCTGCAGCTGCTCGACATCGGTCGCTGCGGCAATGTCCGCCTGTGCGCGTGCGAGAATTGTTTCGATGGCCTCCAGCATAATGCCTCCCTGCCGCCAGCCGGGCGCACAAAACATGCCGCCGGCAACTGGCGCTAATGACGATAAGTGTAGTACAGGCGTCCTGAAGGGGTCAACGGTTTTTTGCGCAGATTGATCGGGTAAGCCAAAAGCTTGCCGCGAACCGGCAATTCCGGCATCATCAAACAAGGACGCTGCGTTGCGCAGTACCCAGAATACATGAGAAAGCGGCAGGAACATGAACAAACGTGTTGTACTGAACGACGGCAGGACGATGCCGTGCATCGGCTTTGGCTGTTTCAGATTGCCGGCAGACCGGCTGAAGCAGGTAATCGAGTCGGCTCTTGATGCCGGCTATCGCTATTTTGATACGGCAACGCGCTACGAAAATGAACGGGCAGTTGGTCTGGCGCTTCGCCTATCGGGGGTGCCGCGCGCGTCCCTCCATGTGGTGAGCAAACTGTGGCCGACATCATTTCATGAAGCCAGGCGCGGGATTGAGTACAGTCTGAGTGAACTGAATCTCGATTATATTGACGGCTACTATCTGCACTGGCCCGGCATCCATCCGGACATGCGGTATCGAGCCTGGGAAGCGATGCTGGAGATGCAGCAAAGAGGGCTGATCCAGAGTGTCGGTGTTTCAAATTTCACGATCGGTCAGCTGGAGGACCTCATTGCGCGTTTCGGTGTCCGGCCGACCGTCAATCAAATCGAAATTCATCCCTGGTATCCGGAGCAGGCGCTGGCTGACTGGTGCAAAGCGCACGGCATCCAGGTTGCCTCATGGAGTCCCGTGTTCCGCGGTCGTGCCGTGACAGAGCCCGTCCTCGCCCGCATCGGCGCAGCATACGGCAAGACAGGAGCCCAGGCCGTTTTGCGCTGGCACGTCGAAAAAGGCTACATTCCGCTCCCCAAATCGGGCGATCCGGGCCGCCTGAAAGAGAACTTCGATATTTTCGACTTTTCCCTGTCGTCTGACGATGCGGCGGCGATTGCCAGTCTGGAAAACGGCGAACACCTGGGGGATGATCCGGAGACGTTTGACGGCGGCACCTTCATGCCGGGCCGATAAAAAAGCCGCCTCGCTTGAGGCGGCCTGCAGCATATTACCCTGCAGAACTGCGCAGGCCTGGATCTGTTTCCTGTCCGTTGACGAAGACGTGGCGGATGGTCAGGTCCGGTTCGGCCAGTATGAAATTTGCCCGCCGGCCCGCCTTGACAGTGCCTGCCTCGTTCAGGATGCCGATTCTTGCGGCCGGATACTCCGATGCCGCGTATATGGCCGTTTCCAGAGCGATGCCGCATGACACAGCATGACGAAGACAGTCAAAAAGATGGGTGGTGCTGCCGGCAATCCGGCCGTCCGCGAGAGTGGCCCGGTTTTGGCTGACGGTGACCTTTTGTCCGCCCAGATCGAATGTGCCGTCGCCGCATCCGGTCGCACGCATGGAGTCGGATACAAGGCAGACACGGCCGGGGAACATGCGAAACACGGCGCTGATGACGGCAGGGTGGACATGGACACCGTCGGCAATGAGCTCGACCGAAACATCATCGTGAAGAAGCGCGGCGCCGATGACACCCGGTTCGCGGTGGTGCAGGGGCGGCATGGCGTTGAAAAGATGGGTGACGTGGGAGGCGCCGGCGGCAAAGGCCATGGATGCAGTGTCATAATCGGCTGAGGTATGTGCGAGGGACAGACGCACGTCGTCGCGCACGTCGCGCATGAAGTCCAGTGCGCCATCCGTTTCCGGCGCCAGCGAAATGATCCGGATGGCATGCCCGGCCAGCCGGTTCAAATAGCAAAAATGCTCGACGGATGCCGACTTAATGAATCGGGCATCATGTGCACCCCGCTTGGTTTCACTGAGGTAGGGACCTTCCAGATGGATCCCGGCCAGCCACGCTCCGTTGGCCACGCCGCCTTTTTTAACGATGCTGCCGATCTCGGAAAGCGCCTTTGCCAAAGTTTCATCCGGAAGCGAAAGGGTCGTGGCGAGCAACTGTGTGACACCGCAGGCGGCCTCGTATCGGAGCAGGCGATGCAGGCTTTCGGCATCAGCGTCCGTTACGTCCGCAAAGACGGCTCCGTGCATGTGGATGTCGGTCAGACCGGGCAGCAGAAGAAGCCCCGTACCGTCCAGAATGTCGATCGGACGGCCCGCGGTGTGCAGAAAAAATGACGCTTCACTGACGAAGCGGTCCCCATCGACAAATACGGGTATGTCGTGAAATGCCCCGTCGCAGAAGACGCGTGCGCCCCGGATTTCCATGCACTGCCACATGAAGCCATTCTAGCATGGCCGGCAAGCGAAAAATTGAGATGAATTCCGCAAAAAAAGATAGGCAAACGGCAAAAAAAGCGCTAAAGTTTGATGAAAGCAGGGAGGTAAAGATGAATATTCAAATCTTCGAAAATGAAAAGCAGGTGCATGAGGCGTGTGCGATTCTGTTTGCCGCACAGCTGATCGAGAACCCGGAATCCGTGCTCGGATTTGCGACGGGAAGCACGCCGGTCGGGGCTTATGACGAACTGGCCCGGATGCATGATGAAGGGATCATCAGTTTTTTCCACGCCAGCTCCTTCAATCTGGATGAGTATGTCGGCCTGGAACAGGATCACGAACAAAGCTACCACCGCTTCATGATGAAAAACCTGTTTGACCATGTGGACATGCCCGAAGAGAACATTCATGTACCGTACGGGGCCGCTTTGGATCCTGAAGTGGAAGTCCTGCTGTACGAGAATGCCATTGCCGAGGCGGGCGGAATCGATCTGCAGCTGCTCGGCATCGGTGTCAACGGACATATCGGCTTCAATGAGCCGTCCTCGTCGTTTTCCGCCGAAACGCATGTGGTCGATCTGACACCGTCAACGATCGAAGCCAATGCGCGTTTCTTTGACAGTGCCGATGAGGTGCCGCGCCAGGCTCTGACGATGGGCATCGGCACGATCATGAATGCGCTGAAAATCGTTTTGGTCGCGACTGGCGAGAACAAGGCACAGGCGATCAGGGAGATGATTGACGGCCCGATAAACCCGGCGTGCCCGGCGTCCATCCTGCAGCTGCATGATAATGTCACGGTTCTTCTGGATCTGGCAGCCGCTTCACTGCTTCAATAAACTGCTGAAACAGCCTCTGTCAGGCGCTTCTGGAGCCGTAATCCGATAGGATGCGGCTTCTTTTTATGCGTAAAATTGCATAACAACCTTTTTTATTTTCTTGTGAATAATGCATGGAATATTCAGGCTGCAGCTGTTACTATGAGGGCATGTAACACAAATGGAGGTGGAGTATTCATGGTCATCGGAGTTCCGACTGAAATCATGGAGGGTGAGCGGCGTGTGGCCGCAACACCGGACTCGGTGCGTCGTCTGGTAGGCGACGGTCATCAGGTGCTGGTGCAGTCAGGAGCCGGAATCGGCTCATTTCATGTGGACGAGGCTTATCGTGAGGCTGGCGCGACCGTCATGGAAGATGAGGTTCTGCTGTTTCAGAAAGCGGATGTCATCATCAAGGTGAAGGAACCGCTTTTCAACGAAACACTCGGCCGTCATGAAGCGGATCTGATGCGGCCGGATCAGATTCTGATTACGTTTATCCATCCGGCTTCACCGGCCAATCATGACCTGGTGCGGAAACTGGCCGCAAACGGGATCACGGCCATTACGCTCGATGCCGTGCCGCGCATCACGCGCGCGCAGCGGATGGATGCACTGACCTCGATGAGCACGTGCGCCGGCTACAAAGGCATGCTGCTTGCGGCCGACAGTCTGACCACCTTCATGCCCATGATTGTGACCGCCGTCGGCATGATCCAGCCGGTCAATGTGCTGGTGGTCGGCACCGGCGTCGGCGGTCTGCAGGCTCTGGCGACGGCGAAGCGTCTCGGAGCGGTTTGTCACGCCGCGGACATCCGTCCCGATGCGGTTGAGCAGGCTGCCTCGCTCGGCGCCAAAACGGTCGATCTCGGCATTCCGGTCGATGAAGCTGTCGGTGAAGGCGGTTATGCCAGAAAACTGAGCAAGGAGCGTCTGCGTGAAGAGCGCGAGCGACTCGCGGAAGTGCTGCCAAAGATGGACATTGTCTTCCTGTCGGCCCTTATCCCCGGCAAAAAAGCCCCGATTCTCCTGACCGAGGACATGGTCAAAATGATGAAACCCGGTTCGGTTATCGTCGATATTTCGATCGACCAGGGCGGCAACTGCGCGATTACGCCGCCGGGCCACACCGAGAAAAAACATGATGTCACGATTATCGGGATTAAGAATATCCCGGGTCTGATTCCGCAAAGCTCCACCTGGCTCTTTTCGCAGAATGTCTACAACCTGCTGAAAATCGTTTTGCCGACCGCCGACTCGGTTGACGTCAGCGATGAAATCGTGCAGGCGGCACTGACCACTTATAAAGGCGAAATCGTGCATAAGGGGACGCTCGAAGCCATGAGCGCGGATTCGTAGCGCCATGACGATCATGCATAACATTTTGCTGGCCCTTTTTGTCGTGTCAGCCTTCGTCGGCTACAAAATTATCAACCGGGTGCCAAGCATGCTGCACACACCGTTAATGAGCGGCATGAATGCGTTCTCCGGCGTGACGGTGCTCGGGTGCCTGGCCGCCACGGCGGCGGCAGTCGGGTTCGGTTCGAAAATTCTGGGTTTCTGTGCGATTATCCTCGCCATGATCAATGTGGTCAGCGGATTCGGCGTGACTCAGCGCATGCTGATGATGTTCCGCACGGGACGCAATGCGGAGGACAGCGATGCCTGACGTATTTCTTGTCCTGACCGCTGCGACGCGTGATCTGATTTACTACGCAGCGGCAGCCCTTCTGGTCGGCCTTGTGCTGCTCGGCATCTCACGCCTGAGCAAGGTCCGTACCGCGTCAAGCGGCAATATTATCGGTTCCGTCTCCATGCTTGCCATGATCGCTCTCACCTTATGGTATTTCGAGATCTTGGCATTTGCCGAACTTTGGATCGCGATGCTGCTCGGCAGCGTCATCGGTATCTGGCTGATGCGAACGGTCAAGATGATTCAGATGCCGCAGATGGTCGGCATGCTGAACGGCTTCGGCGGCGCCGC
The DNA here is from genome assembly GCA_012838355.1 of Clostridiaceae bacterium. GTDB lineage: Bacteria > Bacillota > Clostridia > Saccharofermentanales > DTU023 > DUPJ01. The sequence continues at coordinate 1,332 of DUPJ01000063.1, read as the reverse complement.
GTCCATGCTGGCCGGAACGCTGACCCTGATCCGGCCGCCGGGAGAATCAGTTTTTTCCATAGTAACGGCCGGACTGGCCATTGCCGTAGGCTCCCTGACTTTCACAGGCAGCGCTGTCGCGGCCGGTAAACTGCACGGCCTGATTCCCGGCCGGTCAGTGCGGCTGAAAGGACACCCTGTCCTCGTTCTGGTCACGCTCGCAGCCAGTCTTTCCCTGATTGTTGTGCTGGCCGTCATAAATATCAGCGAACCGGTCAAGTACCTGCTTATTCTTTTACTGGCAATTGTCAGCGGCGCGTTCGGCGTGCTGTTTTCCATGCGCGTCGGCGGTGCGGACATGCCGGTCACCATATCGCTTCTGAATTCGTTTTCCGGCGTTGCCGGCTCAATCGCCGGCATGGCTGTCAGTGATCCGCTTCTCGTTGCTGTCGGCGGCATCGTCGGTGCATCCGGATTGCTTCTGACCCGCATTATGTGCAAGGCGATGAATCGCAGCCTGACCGATATCCTGCTCGGTTTTTCAGCACCGCCGAAGAACAAAAAACCACTCGAGGCAACGGCCGTTATGCCGGCTGATGCAGAGTCGAACACGAAGGAAACGGAGCCGGCCGATCCGTATGCGGTGGCTGCAGAAAAACTCCGAAATGCCCGGCACGTCATGCTCATTCCGGGATACGGCATGGCGCTGGCACAGGCACAGCGGCACGTGAATCGGCTGCGTCAGACGCTCGAAGCTGCCGGCACCGGTACAACTTTCGGTATTCATCCGGTGGCGGGACGCATGCCGGGGCATATGAATGTCCTGCTGGCCGAAGCCGATGTTCCCTACGACATCATGCTTGATCTCGATCAGGCAAACGAGCGCATGGGTGAGACGGATGTCGTCGTCATTGTCGGCGCCAATGATGTGGTCAATCCGGCTGCACAGACGGCTGAAGGCACACCGATCTACGGCATGCCGGTCCTTGAAATCGGGCGCGCCGGTCACGCGGTCTTCTGCAATTTCGATGACAAGCCGGGTTATGCCGGCGTAGACAACCCGCTCTATCGGGCAACAGCGAACGTCTCGCTCCTGTTCGGCGATGCCGCCGCGACACTGGACCGGCTGCTCGATGTGATGCAGACAAGTGACAAGTGCAGTGAAACCGTGCTGCCGCTTGAGAGCGATCCGTTCGATCTGGCGGCCACAAAAATCGGAGCGGCGAAACAGGCCGTGATCATCCCGGGATACGGCATGGCACTGGCGCAGGCGCAGCACCTCGTTCGCCGTCTCAGTGAATCCATGCAGAAACAGGGCACTGAGGTTTCGTTTGGCATCCACCCGGTCGCCGG
>DUPJ01000062.1 GCA_012838355.1 Clostridiaceae bacterium | reverse complement strand
TTATCCGAATATTGTCCAGAGCATAATCGATATCATCGAGCAAATGACTGCCATTCAGCCATTACAGGGATTTGCTTGCCGTTTCAGCCAAAACGTCAAGATGACGTCGGCGACGCCGAGCGGCTCATATTGTATCTGGTGGATCAGGACATTTCCGAATACGGCGTTTCACTGAGATAACGGTACGTCGATGGGGGGACGAGCCGTTTCAGTTCATCACATTTTCCTGCCTGCCACAGTGCTCGGACCCGTGAGGCTGAGATGGGAAGCCCGTCCGCTTCCTTGCGCGGGATAATCGTCAGGGTCGGATTCGTATTGAGGATGGCCGCCAGCTGGCGGTTATAGAGCGATGTGGCGACGGAGTAGGGCTCTTCACCGACGAAACGGATGCGGATATCCAATGCGGGGGCGATCTTTTGCTTGAACAAGGTCGCATCGACACCGGCCTGCATCAGTGTCACCGTCTCTGCATCAGCTGTGAAATACGATGGGAACGTGGCGGACGAGACGAGATAATCGGCAGTCGGGAGCGTAATCACGCGCGTGGCTTCCCGGTTCAGATGGCGGATGCCCTCGCTGACGAGCCGCATGCGCGTCTCGGGCGAAATGACTGAGCGGTCCTCCGACAGGACGAAGACGTAAACGACATCCGAGCTGAGAAGTGCCTGTTCAATTAAGTAGAGGTGCCCGTTCGTGAACGGGTTGGCGTGCATGACGATTGCCCCCGCATTTTTGGCGGCGACTTTCTTTTCCGCGAGCCCCTCCAGAAACGATTCGATGCGCGGGTAACCGCGTTCCATGAACGTCATCCGGTCCTCGTACTGCACGATCGGGTGAAATCCCAGAACGTGAAAGGCGCGTACCGATTCCGGTTTCGTGTAGAGAAAAAGCTTGCCGAAACCGGCGAGAAAGGCATCCGACAAAAGTGTCTCCATCAGGGTGTTGAAGGCGATGCCGCCGCGGTGGTCAGGATCGACCGCGATCATCTTCAGGATGTTAAGGAAACGCGCTCCGGTCGCGACCAGCCGGTCCGCGCTGAAGACGCCCACGATTTTGTCGGCGGCCGCTTCAGGATGGAGACCGGTGCGAGCCAGCAGATCGAGCCAGATCGCCTTGTCCCCCGGATCTTTTGGATACAGTTGTCTCGTGGAATACTGGTCCATAAAGTTATACTATCACGATCGCTTCGAAATCTGACTCAAACGGTGCCGGGACGTTGACCAAAGGCAAAGACGTTGTACTGGAGTTATTTTTGGCTTTCTCCGAGGGACATACAACAACTGTCAGGGGGGAGCCTTTCGACACATTCCAACCGCCCGCGTCTCGTGCGGTACGATTCCTGCCCCGTGTGTTATCGCGTTTGTATTGGGTACAATATCACTGATGACGCCGGCTCATTGGAGCAGCACAAACCCTTGCTTCTTGAGGGCAGGCGTCACGGTTTTCTTTAGGTGTAAAATGACAAAGCGAGCCGCACGTGCGGCATGTTCAGAGCTGATTACGGCAATTGGCAAGTGTTTGTTTGACTGCTGCCGGCATTTTGCCGGAATCAATTTATACGTAGAATGAAAGGTGCAGAATGGATAACGGATTACTGTTTCAGGGATTTGAAGCGATGCTGCCGGCCGACAGCGGCCACTGGGAGCGGCTGACCGGTGCAGCCGGGCAGCTGAGGGACATCGGTGTCAGCGGAATCTGGCTGCCGCCCGCGTTCAAGGGCACGTCGGTTTTCGATATGGGAT
>DUPJ01000061.1 GCA_012838355.1 Clostridiaceae bacterium | reverse complement strand
TAATGCGCCAGTTCATGGATCTTGTCAGGACAAACGCCGATCTTCGTCTCACGGTTGAGCGGCTCCTGCAGGAGGCAAACCGCGAGATGGTTCTGGCCCGGGCCCTGATGGGATCCGATGTGGTGGAAACTGCGCTGTCTGTTTCATCCGGTCAGTTTGATGTCAAGGTACAGGAAGAGAATACGATGAGTGTCCTGACCCCCGTGTTTTTGCCGCAAACAGCGAGCATGCTGAAAAAGGGATCTTTGCCGTATGCCCTGACATCAGTCGGCGCTGAACTGGATGTGGCGGTTGACCGTCTGGCAGAAGTGTTCCCGGTTCTGATTGACCTCGCCACGGCCGAGAAGAAAGCCGAGCGCATGGCTCTCGAAATCGAACGGACGAGACGACGCGTCAATTCACTGGAATACGTTCTCATCCCCGAACTGTCCGAATCGATTCAGGACATCACGATGCGGATGGATGAGCAGGAGCGCAGCAACCTGACGCGTCTGATGAAGGTCAAGGATATGATCGTGCAGCAGGCGATCGAGAAGAAACGGCAGCGGATCGAGCGCTGAAGACGAAGCAAATAATGATATAGACCGGCTCCGGCCGGTTTTTACGTCACGTGACGTCTCAATCGATGTGGTATTTTGGAAGTACTATATGCGGCGGCCATTCTGCCGGACTGGTGTGGAGCAACGATGCGAATTGCTATGTGCACGGAGACATACGTGCCGTTTGTCAACGGTGTGGTCTCGCACATTGAAATGCTGAAAGGTGAACTGGAAGCGCTGGGGCACAAGGTGCTCATCATTACGGTTGGATCTGAGCGAAAATATGTCAGCGCAGACGGCGTCTTGCACTGTCCGAGTCTTAAAGTGGAACGCCTGTACGGGTATCGGGCAACGTATCCCTTCAGCCGTGCGCGCCTCCGTGCTTTGGAAGCATTTGCGCCCGACATCATCCATGTCCATAACGAATATACGCTTGGGTTGTTCGGTGTCTACGCTGCGCGCCGATTGAAGGTGCCGCTGGTGTATTCGATTCATATGGATTTTGCCGCCTATCTGTCGAAATTCCCGGGCGCATTGAAATTGTTTCGACGGCCGCTGATTCGTTATCTCGGTCATTTTGTCAGGCATGCCGACTGTGTTCTCAGCATGTCTTCAAAAGCACAGGCCTATGTCGATCTGACGAGATACAAAAAACAGGTGAGCCTTTTGCCGAATGCGGTCCGGGTGAGCCGTTTCAGCGAGGATTCGGAGCAGGCGGCCAAACGCGAGGCCAGGCGTCAGGCGCTTCGCATGCCGGATGGACTTCTGGCGTTTGTTTACGTCGGGCGAATCGCGCCGGAGAAGAGCATCGATGTGCTGATCGATTCATTTCTTTCGCTCGGACTCGATGCAAACCAGGCCCGCCTCTATGTTGTAGGGGGAGGGCCGGCTGAAATGCACGTCAAGGGACAGGTCAAAGCCAGCAAGGCAGATGACCGTGTTGTTTTTCTCGGTCACATCGACAACCGCGAACTGGCCGCGACACTGTTTGCCATGGACTGTTTCCTCTCGGCTTCTGTATCCGAAATGCATTCGATATCCATGCTGGAAGCCATGGCCGCCGGGCTGTATTGTCTGATCCGGCACGACCCCCACAATGACCGGCAGGTTGAATCCGGCGTAACGGGCACAATCTGGGCGGACGCACAATCTCTTTCAGAGGCGGTGGCACCGCTGCTCAGCGAATCCGCCGAGAGACGGCTGGCGCGCCGTCAGGCCGTCCAGGCCTGGTCCGCCGAACATGATGAACAAAAACAGGTGGTGCGCCTGCTCGCGCATTACGAGGACTCGATCCGGCGTTTTGCGCAGTCTGAACCGAGTTGATTTACTTTTCGAGCGATCGCGTATTCTGCGTTTTCGCCGCTTGAATTTGCGCCGGACATGTGTGACCATGTCATCAATTGAAGTGTCCGCGGATGGTTACTGTGGGGTATAAATCTGACACGGACAACGGGAAACACAAATGTGTTTTCTGCCAAGGGAGGTTTTCATGAGCGGTTCTTCTTGCCTGTCCGTCTATTCGGAAATCGGCAAACTTCGCCGTGTGTTAGTGCACCGTCCCGGCTCCGAACTCAACAACATGACACCGGAGAGTATGGAACGGCTGCTTTTTGACGACTTGCCGGATCCGGCTATTGCCGCCGCCGAGCATGATGCGTTCGTGCAGGCTTTGCGTCAGAACGATGTTGATGTGATCTACCTGGAAGACCTCATGGCCGAGGTCCTGGTTGATCGGGACGTGAGAGCGCAGTTTCTCGACGAATTTTTATCCGAGGGACGCATCCTGATGGACAAAGCCGACTATTTCAAGGATTATTTTATGCAGGTCGAAGATCCGAAATCGCTCGTTCGCATACTGATCTCGGGATTGCGCAAAGAGGATTTTGCCGAACTTCGCTTTCCGCTTGAATTCGTCGACAGTGACTATCCGATGGTGATCGATCCGCTGCCGAACATGTACTTCACGCGTGACCCGTTCTCTGTCATCGGGAATGCCGTGTCGATTAATTCAATGTTTTCGCGGGCCAGACGGCGTGAACCGTTGTTTGCCGAGTACATATTCGAGTACCATCCTCAATTCAATTCTCACGTGAAGCGACTCTACAGCCACCGCAGCAGTCCGTTTCTCGAAGGCGGTGATGTGCTCATTCTGGACAGTGAGGTCATTGCCATCGGCATTTCCGAACGGACCGAAACCATGGCCATCGAGACACTGGCGCGCAATGTGTTCACGAGTGACACGGGCTTCAAGCATATTCTGGCGTTCAAGATTCCGTCGAAGCGGGCATTTATGCATCTTGATACCGTGTTTACCATGGTCGATCGCGCCACTTTCACGATCCATCCGGACGTTGAAGGCGTTCTCGTCGTCTACGACATCACCTGGGACAAGGAGCTGCAGGTTCGGCAGGTGGAAGGCCGTCTGGAAGACGTCTTGAAGCGCTACCTCCAGCTCGAAAAGGTCACGCTTGTGCGCTGCGGCGGCGGCTCAGCCATCGATGCACAGCGGGAGCAGTGGAATGACGCATCAAATACGCTGGCGATCGCTCCCGGCGTGGCTGTTGTGTACGGCCGCAATCACGTGACGAACCGCCTGCTGGAAGATGCCGGTGTGACCCTGATCAAAATTCCGTCATCGGAAATTTCGCGGGGGCGCGGCGGGCCGCGCTGCATGTCCATGCCGATTTGCCGCGATCCGATCGGTCAATAGCGGATTCGGCCTGAGGGCCAGATAGTAAAGGAGATATTGCGTATGCCGGTGAATTTGCGGGGGAGAAGCTTTCTCACACTGAAGGACTATGCCAAAGAGGAAATCACGTACCTGCTCGATTTGGCTCAGGACCTGAAGAAAAAGAAAAGAATGGGGCTTTCAGGCGATCTGCTGAAGGGTAAAAATATCGTCTTGCTTTTCGAAAAGTCTTCGACCCGAACGCGCTGTGCCTTTGAAGTGGGTGCCATGGACGAAGGCGCGGGCGTCACATTCCTGGGGTCTGCCGATTCACAAATGGGAAAAAAGGAAAGTCTTGAAGATACGGCGAGAGTACTCGGACGCTTTTACGACGGCATCGAATTTCGCGGTTTCAAGCAGGAAACGGTCGAAATACTGGCACGTTATGCGGGTGTGCCCGTTTGGAACGGCCTGACCGATGATGATCACCCGACGCAGGTGCTGGCTGATTTTCTGACAATACGGGAGCATGTGAACAAACCGCTGCATGAAGTCAAGCTGGTCTACGTCGGCGACACGAGAAACAACATGTGTCTCGGACTGATGTTCGGCGCCGTCAAACTCGGCATGACATTTGTCGGCTTGGGTCCCGATTCACTGCATCCCTCGCCGGAAACGATGGCCTGGGCGAAAGAGCACGCAATTGAATCAGGAGCATCCGTACAGTTTACGAGTGATTTTGATGCTCTGGACGGTGCCGATGTGATCTATACGGATGTTTGGGTGTCGATGGGCGAAGAAGCACACTTTGAATCAAGAATTGGGCTGCTGAAGGATTTTCAGGTGGATATGCGCCTGCTCGAAAAAACCGGCAACGGCGATGTTATTTTTCTGCATTGCCTGCCCGCCTTCCATGATCTCGAAACGTCGGTCGCCCGTGATATCAAGGAGCGGTTTGGTCTCGACGAGATGGAAGTGACCGATGAGGTGTTCCGCAGCCGCCATTCCAAAGTGTTTGATGAAGCGGAGAATCGTCTGCACACGATCAAGGCCGTTATGGTCGCCACGATCGGCAATGTCTGAGGTGAGACTATGCGCGCTGTCGAAGTAATCATCTGGGGGTTTGGAGCGATGGGGTCCGGCATGGCCGGCATGCTGCTTGCCAAAAAAGGCGTCGAGATTAAGGCGGTTCTCGATATTAATCCGACTATTGTCGGCAAAAGCATATTCGAACTGCTCGGCGCAAAACGAGGCGACCATCCGGACGTCGTCGTCACGGATCAGGTTTCAAACATAATCCGGCCCGGCGGAGCGGATATTGTCCTTCTTGCCACCGATTCATTCGTCGAAGCGACAATGCCCCGGCTCAGAATGTGCCTCGAGGCGGGGCTTTCGGTCATATCGACGGCTGAGGAGATGGCGTATCCGGCAGCACAGAGCCCGCAGCTTGCGGAGGAAATTGACCGGCTGGCCAGGGCGGGCCGGGCGAGCGTGCTGGGTACCGGCATCAATCCCGGTTTTGTGCTGGACAGCCTCATTCTGGCGTTGAGCGCGACCTGCCCCGACGTGAAGTCAATTTATGCGTCACGCGTGAACGACCTCGCGCCGTTCGGCAGAGCCGTGATGCATGAACAGGGTGTCGGGATCAGCAAGGATGAGTTCCATGCGAGAGTCAGGCAGGATTCACTGGCAGGCCATGTCGGCTTCCCCGAATCGGTCGGGCTGCTGGCTGAAGGATTGGGAAAACAAATTGACAGGCTGGAACAGACGAAGCAGCCGATTGTAACCTCTGTCTATCGCAAATCGGCTTACGGCGAGGCAAAAGAAGGCCATGTTGCCGGTATTCGTCAGCAGGTCAAGGCATTCGATGAAAACGGCGAACTGTTCATTCATCTTGATCACCCGCAGCAGATATGCCCGCATCTGGAGGGAGTGGCTACGGCCGATACGATCGAGATCGATACCGGCGATTATACCGTCCGCATGCAGATTTCTCCTGAAATCCCGGGCGGCACGGGCACCATAGCCATGGTGGTCAATTCGATTCCGCTTGTGCTGAATGCGAGGGACGGCCTCCTGACCATGCTCGATTTGCCGCTGCCTCGGGCCGTTATCGGCGATTTTCGCGCGCTTTTGAACGATCGGGGCATCGCCCGCGTCGACGGTGCTCGCAAAAAGGCGGGAGATTATGTCGTTATTGAGTTTACCGTGTTGACAAGTGAAGAGCGGGCCCCCGGCCTGCCGGACGAAACAGCTGACGTCGATCTGCTCGCAAGGGTCAAAGGTCATCTTGCGGAGGATGGCCGTGTTGGCGACATCGTCACCGTCAGGACACTGAGCGGGCGCCTTTTGCAGGGGCGCCTGACCGCAGAGTCCACGGCGGCCACGCACACTTACGGACCACCGGTCGAGGCCCTGTTCGCCCTGCGTGAAGATGTGAAATCGCGTCTGGCCAATAACCCGGCCGATTAATAATACGGCGCCGGAAGGCGTCGTTTTTCCTGTTGAGGAGGACTGTCATGAGCAAGAGTTTGGCGTATGCCGACGTCATGGCTCGCAAGAACGAGATCATGAAGCAGAGCACCGGTATCGACTACAGTCAGTTTGAACAGCCGGGCAGGGGCTTCTCCTACGAAGCACTGATGGCCGCCGCACCGAAACGAGCCAGGGTTGAAGCGGTCCTGTCGCAGCTCGGCGTCGGGAATACGCCGCTGCTCCGGCTTGATCGGGTGTCAGCACTCGTCAGGTCGGTGTCGAAAGAGGGACTTGGTGCGACCATCCTTTTAAAGGATGAAGCCGCAAATCCGTCAGGAAGCTTCAAGGCGAGACGCGCTGCCCTTTCCGTCTTCGATGCCTGGGAGAAAGGCTACCAGGGCGTGATTGCCGCAACGAGCGGCAATTACGGTGCGGCCGTCGCCGCGATGGCCGCCAAACTTGGTCTGAAATGCATCATTTTGCAGGAATGCTACGATTCTCACTTTGTCGGTCAGCCGGAAATTCTCGAAAAACAGCGTCACTGTGAAGCACTCGGCGCTGAAGTCATCTCCATGACCGTCGGACCTGAACTTTTCTACGAGGACCTGAAGCTGCTTGAGGAGACCGGCTATTACAATGCCTCCTTGTACGTACCGGCTGCCATCGCCGGCATTGAATCGCTCGGCTGGGAAATCGCTGCACAAACGAGACACATGGGCATCGCGCCCGCGGCCGTTGTGATCACCCATGCCGGCGGCGGCAATCTGACCGGCACTGCCCGGGGCCTGAAGGCGGAGGGGCTCAAGACGTCGATTGTGGCAGCCAGCGTCGACCTTACCGGACTGCACATGGCATCCGACCGTGACTTTAATCGAAAATCGTTTACGACCGGCCACACCGGGTTCGGCATTCCGTTTGCCGTCAAGCCGGATCGGTCCGATGTGCCGCGCAATGCCGCACGGGCCCTTCGCTACATGGACGACTATCTTCTGGTCAAGCAGGGCGAGGTATTCTATGCCACTGAAATGCTGGCTGCGCTTGAAGGCATTGAGCGCGGTCCGGCGGGCAATACATCTCTCGCAGCGGCCTTTGCACTGGCGCGTACGCTGCCCGCGAGTGAGTATGTTGTGGTGCAGGAAACAGAATATACGGGGGCGGGCAAGCACCCGCAGGCGCAGCTGGCGTTTGCCGCCGCGCAGGGCGTGTCGATCGAGGTCGGTGATCCCGCGGATGAAGTGCCGGGGCAGTCGATCGTTCTGCCCGACAGTCCGGCTCGTCTCACGGTCAGGCGTGCTGACCTGGACAGCATCCGCCAGTCGGCACTGCGCCGCCTCTTTGAAGAGTGGGGCGGACAGCTGGAAAATATGAGCGCTGAAACCGCCGCCTATTTTGCGGCTGAAACACATCTCGATGAAGCGGTGATCGTACCGCGCCTGAGAAAGGAATTGAAGCGATGAGCAAAAAAGATCGTCAATCGTTTGAAGAACGGCGCGCGCATCTGGCCACACTGTCAGATGATGCCCTCTATGACTATTTCTGGGAACTGACGGCCAAAGTGGTCGATCCGCTGCTGGCGCTTGGCCGCGACTTCACAACGCCGGCCATTGAACGGTCCGTTTTGCTGCGGATGGGCTTTTCCAGTCTCGAAGCCGCGCCGATCGTGGATGGTGCGCTGAGCCGCGGTCTGATCGGCAAAGGATGCGGGCATGTGGTCTGGAAACTGTCTCAGGCACTCGGTGTATCGATACGCGAAGCCGGTACGGCGCTGGCGCGCGGAGAACACTGGGATGAGGCGGAACGCCTGTTTGCGGGAGGTGCAAAATGAGTACCGGGAAATCTGCGGGTGATCCGCTGCAGCCGAATGAGAAGCTGAATATTTTTGCCATTCTGGACGGGCTCGAATCGTATCGCTCCCCCAGGCGTCCATGGACTTGGCGCAAAGGACGCGGTGAATCGCGCGAGATCGGCGATTTCACCTATTTGGAGACGAGCGAGTCCCTGAAAAACTCCGTCCCGCTTCCGGCCAGCCGCGGCATGGGGTACATCGATCCGCAGCCGGATGTCGTGATCACGACGGAGATTGCGTCCGGCCGATTCGAAGATGACATCCGGCGCATGCGCATGGCGGCCTGGAACGGCGCCGACCACATCATGGTCATCCGCACAACGGGACAGTCGCATATCGATTCGCTGCTTGAGGGAACGACTCAGGGCATCGGCGGCATTCCGGTCACGCGCAAGCAATGCCGCGCCACCAGACGAGCGCTCGATCTGATCGAAGAGGAGGTGGGGCGCCCCATCAACTTCCATTCCTACGTCTCGGGCGTCGCCGGTCCCGATATCGCGGTGATGTTTTATGAAGAAGGGCTCTCCGGTGTTCATCAGGATCCGCAATATAACATTCTGTACCGCAACGTGAACATGCAGCGCTCGATTGTCGACGCGTGTGAAAGCAAGGCAATCATCGCCCACGGCGGCATGCTGCAGATTGATGGCGCGCACAATGCCAACGCCACGGCCATGGAAGCCTGGAAAGTGATGCCCGAGCTGATCGTGCAGCATGCGATCAACAGCTGGTTTTCGCGGCGCTGCGGGATCGATCCGAAACTGATTGCGCTTTCATCGGTGCCACCGACGGCTGCACCGGCTCCGTGCATGCGGCTGGATCTGCCGTATGCCGTTGCTGTGCGCGACATTTTCAGGGATTATGTCATTCGGGCTCAGCAGAACACAAAATACATGGAGTCCGAATTGCGCGAGGCGACGGTGACGCACACGCTGAATCTGATGATCTCGCGCCTCGTCGGAACCGACGTGCAGTCCACGATCACACCTGATGAGGGTCGCAACATTCCCTGGCACTATAACGGCATTGCAGCCTGCAACACGGCGCGTCAGGCGCTGATCGGCATGGACGGTCTGGCCGGGATGGTCAAGATTGACCGGGACGGCCCCCTCGGTGATACGGTGCGGGAAATCAAGGAACGCGCCGTACTTTTCATGGAAGAAATCATCGAAGCCGGCGGCTATTTTGAAGCCGTCAGGCAGGGATTTTTTGTCGACAGCGGAGAATACCCGGAGCGAAAAGGGGATGGCATCGCCCGTGATCCGGACGGCGGCATCGGCAGCGACACTGTTTACAAGCGGGACGACGATTATTTCGCACCGGTCAGTGTCCACTTCGGCCGCAACTGTCTGCCGGACGGTGTGGCTAAGGCAAGTGATGTCATCGGCGGTGATACGTTTGAGGATCCGGACAAGATCGTCTTCATTGACGAACTCGATCCGGAGGACAACGTGCATCAGCGGCTGGAGTCATTGAAGCCTTACTATGAGAACCCAAACCGGATCCGGCCTGAAGTGGAGTTCATGTCGGACGGCGTCGTCGTCCTGACCATGCAGCTGCCGACCGACATGCGCACGGCCGAGTTTGCAGCGCTGAAGATCGGTGAAAAGATGGGCCTTGAAGATTGTGTTGTCATTCATCGGCAGGTGATGCACCCGGCCGAAGGCACTTACGTCGAACTGCGCGGCAAGGTGACGTTCGATATTGATATCAGCGAACTCGTGATTCCGCCGGTCATTGACGTCCTGAGCGAGAAGGACATCCGGGACGATATCGCGGCGCATCCGCTCGTAGTGGTCGCCGGTACGGTCGGTGAGGATGAACACTCGGTGGGCCTGAAGGAGATTCTGGACATCAAGCACGGCGGCATCGAACGTTTCGGCATCACGTATCATTACCTGGGCACGTCGGTTCCGGTCGACAAGCTGATCGATGCGGCGATCGAGACGAATGCGGAGGCAGTGCTCTGCTCGACGATCATTTCGCACAACGACATTCACCTGAAAAACTTGCAGAAACTGGCCGATGCGGCGATTGAAAAAGGGGTGCGGGACCGCCTGATCCTGGTGGGCGGCGGCACTCAGATAACGAACGAGCTGGCTCTCGAGGCCGGCGTTGATGCCGGTTTCGGACGCGGCAGCAAGGGGATTGATGTGGCGTCTTTTCTCGTCAAGACACGGATGGAAAAACGTTCGTGATCATCGACGTTCTGGTCGCGGAAATCGGCAGCACCACGACGATCGTCAATGCGTTTGACAACATCAGAGACAAGCCGAGGCACGTCGGTCAGGGGGTCGCGCCCACGTCGGTCGATCAGGGCGATGTGAACATCGGGCTGAAGGCCGCGATCGGGAGCATTCGTGCCGGCGACACCATCGAATGGCGGGAAATGTTTGCCTCATCATCGGCGGCGGGCGGTCTGCGCATGACGGTCCACGGACTCGTCTACGATATGACGGTGCGCGCGGCGCGCGAAGCCGCGCTCGGATCGGGAGCCGTTCTGGCGGGCGTGACAGCCGGCCGGCTGACTGACGACGACCTCAGCATGATCAAGAACCAGGCCCCGAAAATGATCCTGCTGGCCGGCGGTGTCGATTATGGTGAACGCGAGACGGCGCTGTTCAATTTCAAGCGGCTGCTGCCCCTGCTCGGCTCACTGCCCCTGATATACGCAGGCAACTGCGAGAACCGGCCTGAAATTGCCCGACTGGCCGCAGAAACCGGTGCAGAGGTGACATTTACAGAAAATGTCTATCCGTCGCTCGATCGCCTGAACGTCGTGCCGGCGCGGCGCGCGATTCAGGCCGTCTTTGAACGCCATATTGTGCATGCACCGGGCATGACCGCAATCCGGGATCTGGTGGACGGACCGATTCTGCCGACGCCGGGAGCTGTCATGGCGGCAGCCGAACTGGCATATGATCTGTTTGGCGACACGATCGTGTTTGACGTTGGCGGGGCGACGACCGATGTCCACTCCGTCACGGCCGGAAGCGATGCCATGAATCGAATCGCCACGGCGCCGGAACCCTTTGCCAAGCGCACAGTTGAGGGCGATCTCGGCATTTACGTCAACCGCCGGCAGGTGAAGGCGGGCATGGACCCGGATAAGCTGAAACGGGCGGTGCCGGATGCCGACACGCGGATCGAGTCGCTGCCGCCCATTCCGAAGTCTCCGGAAGACATCCGTCTCGCCGGCTTATTGACGGGCTCCTGCCTGAATCTGGCGCTGGAGCGGCATGCCGGCCGGCTGGTCGAGCGGTTTATGCCAGGCGGTCGTATCCTGGCAGCTGAAGGCCGTGACCTGACTGCGATAAAAACGATCATCGGGACAGGCGGCGCGCTCAGCCGGTTGCCGCTGAGTGGTACACTGTTGGCAGATTTGAGGCGTGAGCCGGGCGGCAGTCTGCTGTACCCGCCGCCGGATGCCACTGTCCTGATAGACCGTGACTACATCATGTCGTCGCTCGGTGTACTGGCCGAGCGATACCCGGATGCGGCCCGGCTGCTGCTGAGACAGGCACTGGCAACATGAGCACGCGAAACGGAGGCGACGATGAAGTACCCGCAGCTGCAGATTGACAGACAGAAGCTGATCTATAACACGAAACGCATTCTGGAAATGACGGACAAGGCCCATGTGAACTGCCATATTGTGACGAAAGGCTTTTGTGCCTACCGCCCTATGGTTGACGCAATGGTTGAAGCCGGTGCCCGTTTCTTTGCCGATTCCCGGCTCGACAATTTTGTCAAGCTGGAGGGGTACGGTTCGGCGTATCTGCTGCTTCGAATCCCCATGATCACGGAAGCAACCGACGTTGTGCGCTACTGTGATTTGAGTCTGAATTCGGAATACAAAACGCTTTGTGCGCTGTCGGATGCTGCCCTGGCTGCCAATCGGCGGCACGGCGTGATTCTGATGGTGGAGCTTGGCGATTTGCGCGAAGGATTCATGCCCGACGAAGTCGTCGAAATGGCGGGTGAAACACTGAAGCTGCGCGGTCTTTATCTGGCGGGGCTTGGCACTAATTTCAACTGCTACGGCGGCGTAATCGGTGACGAGGAAAAACTGAATACCCTGATCAATCTGGTGAATCAGGTGAAGGAAAAATACGACATCCATCTGCCGATTGTGTCGGGCGGCAATTCCGGCATTGTCTATCTTCTGGACGAAAAGCGGCTGCCCGAGGGCATCAATCATATACGGATCGGCGAAGCGCTGCTGTTCGGGCGCGAAACGTCATACGGAAGGCGGATATCGGATCTTTACACCGATATTTTTACGCTCAAGGCCGAGGTGATTGAGTGCCGCAGAAAGCCGTCCGTTCCGTACGGGGAAATCGGACCGAATGCGTTTGGCGAGACCGTGACATTCGATGATTACGGCGTCATCCGCCGCGCCATTGTGGCCCTCGGCCGGCACGATGTCGATATCAGAAATATCACGCCGAAAATCAGCGGTATCCGTATTCTCGGCAGTTCGTCAGATCATATGCTGCTCGATATCACAAAGGCGGTCACCGATATTGAGGTCGGCGATATTATGGAGTTTGAAGTGAATTACGGAACGATGTATCAGGCGATGTTGTCCTCATATGTGCACAAACGCATGGTCTGATCGGGCGGTGGCGCTGCTGTCCGCCGACGGACTGCGTCACAACGTTCGGGAAATCAGACGCACAATGAAAAAAGACGTTCAGCTCTGCGGTGTCGTGAAGGCCGATGCATACGGCCACGGAGCCGTTCCAACTGCGCGCATCCTGAAAGAGGAGGGCGTGTCCTGGCTCGCCGTTTCCACGGCAAAAGAAGCGCTCGAGCTGCGTTCGGCGGGCATTGACGGACCGATTCTGGTTCTGGGTGTCGTGCCGGTTGACTTTGCCGAAACAGCCGGCAGACTGGCGATATCACTTTCCGTGCACGAGCAGGCTTACGGGGAGGCATTGAAGGACGCTGCCGTCCGTGCCGGTACAGCCGTTCACGCTCATGTCAAGCTCGATACCGGCATGACCCGTCTCGGCTATGCGACGGTCCCGGACGATCTGACGGATACGGTGACGGGCATCCGGCGGCTTTTCAGTGGTACCGGCCTGATCGCGGAAGGGCTGTTCTCCCATTTTGCCGCGTCTGAATCGGACGAAGCATTTTCTAAGGAGCAGATTCGCCGATATCTGTCGGTTTATGAACGTCTCCGCGATTTGCCGTTTGCCGTTCGCCATATTGGAAACAGCGGAGCGCTTGCCATGTGTGAATCACCGTTCAATATGTGCCGCAGCGGAATCGCGCTGTATGGCGGACAGCCGGATCCGCTTCATCCCGATTTGGATCTGAAACCGGTGATGTCTGTCTTCGGGCGCATCGTGCAGATCAAGACGCTGTCACAAACGGAGACTGTCGGTTATTCTCGGACGGTCCGGCTGCCTGCCGGAGCACGAGTCGCTGTAGTTGAAATCGGTTATGCTGACGGCGTGATCCGCCGCTGGGAGGAAACCGGCTATATGCTCGTGCGCGGTCAGAAAGCACCGCTTGCCGGGCGCGTATCGATGGATCGCCTTGTTATAAATATCAGTGAACTTGATGTGTCAGCCGGTGATTATGCACTTTATTTCGGCACGGACAAATCCGGGGCGGTTCTGTCTGCGGATGATGTGGCAGCGCGCGCCGGAACCATATCATATGAGCTTTTCTGCCGTATTTCGGCGCGGGTGCCGAGAATCTGGGAATCTGCCTGAAACGGCGACAGCGACCGGGAGGGGGCCGATCGCTGTCATTTCCTTCAAGAGAGGTAGAAGATAGGTAATGTCTTCTGCTACAAACTAGCACGAAGCGTTTAAGGCGTCAAGTCAATTTCGCATAAAATCTCAAGAAACAAGCATAATCATGTTACCGGAGCAGCAGGGTGAGAATGGCCGGCACCTTGCAGAGCAGACTCAATGCCACCGCAAGCAGAAGTGACAAACGCGATTCGCTTACGGTTTGCGCCACTTCATTTGCGTACGGTTTGCTGCGCCGTGTGCGGGGCAGCAGCCGGCCGGATACGGTGCGGAGGGAGCGGGCAAGAAATTCCGGAATGACACGGATCACGTCGTATAGACGGACGCTCGCGATGCCGAAAAAACGATATCGATCATCCGGTGCGGCGTGGATTGAGCGCAGCCGCAGGATAACGAGGTACAGTACGGCACCGGGTGCACCCAGGTAAAAGAAGTAAAAGAGCGGTCCGATCATGCCGTTTGCGAGATCATCATGAGCAGCCTTTCTCGTGTGCTCCGTGATCTCTGCTGCTGTCATGCGCGGTGTATCGGCATTGCTCAAAAAGGACAGATGCAGTCTGGCCGCGTAGAGATCATGTGCGGTCAGATCGTCGGCGATGCGCGCAACAGACGTCCACGAACGCCGGATGGCCAGCGTTTGCCAGAACAAGATGCCTTCGAATGCGAGACCTGCGGCCGGAAGGAACCGGTACAAATAGAAGAGCGTGACTGCGCTGACGGCAAACAGGGTACCGCTGGCGACGGCTGCCATCAGGCGGCCGCGCCGCCTCAGCGCTTGCTGCCCGGGAAATTCAGGGTAGAAAATATGCTCGATCAGCCGGATCAGCCGGTCAAGGACGGCCGACAGCCCGATCGTGCGATTCGGCGAACCAAACACAAGCTCGAGTCCGATGCCGAGCAGCATGGCAAGCGATTGATAGACGAGTATCACGGACAGCCTCGCATGCGGGGCAGCCGGATATCAGCGCGTGCCGAAAATACGGTCACCCGCGTCGCCCAGGCCGGGAACAATGTACGCATGTTCATTCAATCCTTCATCGACGGCGGCTACAAAAATATCGACATCCGGATGCCGTTTCTGCAGATAAGCAATGGCCTCCGGCGCGGCGATCAGGCTGACCAGCCGGATGGAGTGACAGCCGCGATTCTTCAGGAAGGCAATGCCGTCTCCGGCACTGCCGCCTGTGGCGAGCATCGGTTCCAGAACCAGCAGCTCGCGGCTGGGAGCATCATCCGGCAATTTGCAGTAGTATTCGACCGGCTGCAGCGTTTCCGGATCGCGATAAAGTCCGATATGTCCGACTTTTGCCGTGGGAAGCAGGTTTAAAATGCCTTCCAGCATACCGAGACCGGCGCGCAGAATCGGCACCAGCCCGATCGGTTTTCCGCTCAGCATGTGCGCTTTCGCCTTGCAGAGCGGTGTTTCGATGTCAACCTCTTCGGTCGGCAAATCCCGCGTAATTTCGTAAACCATGAGCATGGCGATTTCATTCAGCAGTTCCCGGAATTCTTTCGAGCCCGTTCGCTTGTCGCGCATGATGGCAAGCTTGTGCAAAATCAGCGGATGGTCAAAGACATGAACGTTGGACATAAATGCCTCCTTAAGCTAAGCTGTATCGTAGCAAAGGCCGGATCCGCTGACAAGCGAAAGCGCCATTATTTCTGGCGAAAGGCTTGCTGATATCAGTATTCCATGATACAATGCATTGCTTGTTGGCCCACAGGTCATTTTTTTTGTCGGCCAAAATAAGATTAGCGAAGGGAAAGATGGAGGTCGCAATATGGCTAAGCCTGGCGTTCGTGAGAACATCATCCTCGCATGCACGGAGTGCAAGCAAAGGAACTACAACACTGCAAAGAGTAAGAAAAATACGCCGGATAAGCTCGGTATGAAGAAATACTGCCGTTTTTGCCAAAAGCACACGGATCACCGTGAAACGAAATAGGTGATGTGATATGGCAGAAAAGAAGCAGGAGAAACGTGTGGTAAAAAACGCGAAGCCGGGTCTGGGCGCGCGCTTTAAGCGATTCTTCACAAATATTCGTGCGGAAATCAAGAGAGTGGTCTGGCCGGATCGTGAGAAACTGATTCACAGTACGGCGACCGTTCTGATGATCATCATTGCCGTGTCCATTATCCTCTGGGCGTTTGACAGCATCATCAACGTGATCCTGACGAATATCGGGTTCTACACACCGGCAGCCGTGAATGAAGCGGCCCCGGCGGTCACCGAAATACTTCCCACCGTGACAGGTGGCTGAAACCATGCCTGAACAACAAAACGAAGCCCTCTGGTATATCATTCATACGTATTCCGGGTATGAGAACAAGGTGAAGGCGACGCTCGATCTGATCGTGCAGAACCGCGGCCTGGGTGACATGATCCAGGAAATCCTTGTACCGACCGAAGAAGTGATTGAGATTAAGGACGGCAAGCGAAAGACGGTCCAGCGCAAATCATTTCCGGGATATGTTTTGCTGAAGATGGTGCTCACCGATGAAATCTGGTACATCGTCAGAAATACACGCGGTGTGACCGGCTTCGTCGGGTCGTCCAGCACAGATCCTGTTCCGCTTACGGACGAAGAACTGATGCTGATGGGGCTTGAGTCAAACTGGGAACCGGTCGTCGATTACGAAGTCGGTGATGCGGTCAAGGTGATCAACGGACCGCTCGAAAGCTTTATCGGCACGGTCACCGAAATCAACCTGGACAAGAAGAAAGTGACCGTCATGGTCAGCATGTTCGGCCGGGAGACACCCGTCGAACTGGAGTGGACGCAGATACTGCGCCTTTAATCAGGTTTACGCCGCTCGCGCGGTTTAAATAAATACATTTGGGAGGTGGCTAATGGCTAAGAAAGTCACAGCATACATTAAACTGCAGATCCCTGCAGGCAAAGCAACGCCGGCGCCGCCGGTCGGACCAGCTCTGGGACAGCACGGGGTGAATATCGCCCAGTTTGTCAAAGAGTTTAATGAACGCACACAAAAGGACGGCGGGCTGATTATCCCGGTCGTTATTACGGTTTTTGCCGATCGTACCTTCACGTTCATCACGAAGACTCCGCCGGTGCCCGTTTTGTTGAAGAAAGCGGCAAACATTGAATCGGGTTCGGGTGAACCGCAGAAGAACAAGGTCGCGACCGTCACATGGAACGATTGTCTGGAAATTGCCAAGATCAAGATCGTTGACACGAACGCGGCGGATCTTGAAGCATGCGCGGAGATGGTCGCGGGCACAGCCCGCAGCATGGGCATCGTCGTGAACAGAAAGGCGTAAGGAGGCGAGCGGCATGAAAAAGGGTAAACGCTATAAAGAAGTGGCAGCCATGGTCGATCGCGCAAAAACGTACGAACCGCGGGAAGCCATTGAGCTTGTCAAACAAACGGCGAAAGCCAAGTTTGACGAATCCGTCGAGATGCACATTCGTCTCGGCGTCGACTCGAGACACGCAGACCAGCAGGTCCGCGGCGCTGTTGTATTGCCGCACGGAACGGGCCGCACGGTTCGTGTGCTCGTCTTCGCCAAAGGACCGAAAGCCGACGAGGCGAAAGAAGCCGGAGCCGATTATGTCGGTGCCGAAGACATGGTCGAGAAAATCCAGAAAGAGAACTGGTTTGATTTTGACGTTGTCGTCGCCACGCCCGATATGATGGGTGTCGTCGGCCGACTTGGCCGCGTGCTCGGTCCCAAGGGCCTGATGCCGAACCCGAAATCGGGAACGGTCACGATGGACGTTGGTCGCGCCGTGCAGGACTCCAAGGCCGGCAAGATCGAATACCGTCTCGACAAGCAAAACATCATTCACTGCCCGATCGGCAAAGCATCGTTTGAAGCAGACCAGCTGATGGAAAACTTCAACACGCTTCTGAGCGCCGTTATCAAGGCAAAGCCGGCGTCCGCCAAAGGACAGTACATCAAGCGCTGCGTTCTGGCCAGCACGATGGGCCCCGGCATCCGCACGAGCACAAAGCAGGCTTAAGCGCGACTAGTGTAAAAACCAACCTTTTCGCCAGAGAAAGTGGGAGCACTGCATAAACAGTCCGGCTGTCCCACCGAGGCGGAGACGTCTTTTCAAAGAAGACCCCTCCGTCTGCACGCGTGAGGGGTTTAAATTTGAAAGAAGGAGGAACCAGAAAACATGCCAAGTCCAAAAATACTGGAAAACAAAAAGAAAGCTGTTTCAAGTCTCAGTGAAGAACTGAAAACGGCATCGTCTCTTGTCTTTACCGATTACAAAGGACTGACTGTCGCCGAAGACACGGAAATGCGCGCTGAATTCAGAAAAGCGGGCGTGACGTATCGTGTTGTCAAAAATTCGATTTCAAGCCGAGCGTTTGAAATGATTGGTGTCAAAGGGCTGGAAGATGTCTTGAAGGGCCCGACGGCCATCGCATATTCAGCGGAGGACGTCGTCACGGCACCGCGGCTTGTCAAGCAATTTGCCGACAAGTTCAAAAAGACAAGTGTCAAGGGCGGTGTGATGCAGGGGGAATATGTCCCGGCCGAAACCGTCCAGGAGCTGGCCCTGATACCGCCCATGGATGTCTTGTATACCCAGCTTGTATCAACGCTTTTGTACCCGATTACCCGTTTGGCCATCACACTGAATCTGGCTGCCGAGAAACTGGAATCCGGCGAACCTGCCGCTGCTGCTTCGACTGAAGCAACAGAAGCAACAGAAGCCACAGAAGCAGCAGAAGCTAGTGAAGCGACGGAAACCGCTGCCGAAACGGCTGCAAAACCCGCTGAAGCTGCAGAGGCTTCAGGCGAAAAAACCGAAGAATAAGGATGGAGGATCCACACATGGCGAGTGAAAAAATCGCAAAAATTCTGGAAGATGTTCAGGGCCTTACGGTGCTCGAACTGAATGAACTCGTGAAGACGCTCGAAGAAGCGTTTGACGTTTCTGCCGCGGCTATGGTCGCGTCTGCACCTGCCAACGGCGCCGCCGCCCAGGTTGAAGAAGAGCAGACCGAATTTACGGTTAATTTGAAAGCGGCCGGTCCGAACAAGATCTCCGTAATCAAAGTTGTGCGCGAGCTCACCGGTCTTGGCTTGAAAGAAGCCAAAGCAGTTGTCGACGAAGCACCGAAAGCCGTCAAGGAAAATGTCAGCAAGGAAGAGGCTGAAGCCGCTGCGGCGAAGCTGAAGGAAGCCGGCGCTGAAGTTGAAGTGAAGTAAACCAACAGCAAATAGCGGACACATTATGTCCCAATCAAAAAAGGCCATCTTGCGATGGTCTTTTTTGATGTGCGCCTATGACACCGGTGTCGGGCGGTCAATGCCACTGCGTCTGCTGGAGTGATTCGCCCTTCAGCTCCTTGACGTAGGCGGCGGCACTCATGCCTGCTGCTGCGCCTTCACCGACGGCTTTCGCAATTTGCAGAAGTCCGCCCGTACAGTCGCCGCAGGCAAAAATGCCCGGCAAGTTCGTACAGCACTGCTTGTCAATCGAAATGGCGTTGTCCTGTACGTCAAGTCCGAGTTTGGTCGCAAAATCGAGTGCCGATGCAGTGCCTTCAGCGATGAAGAGACCGTCCAGCATCAGCTGACTGCCGCTTGCGAAGGTGACGGCTTTGACCCGACCATCCTCGTCACCGCTGATGCCGGCGATTTTTTCCTCGATCAGGGGGATCGAGTCCGGCAGTGGTTCGGTAAACGGACGGCCGTTTGACAGCATCGTGATCTGGCCGGCAAACGGTGCCAGTTCGGCCGCTTCGGAAACGGCATACTTGCCGGTACCGACGACCGCCACCTGTTTTTGCTTGTAGAAAAACGCGTCACAAACGGCACAATAACTGACGCCGTTGCCTTCAAACTGCTCGATGCCGGCGATGGCCGGTTTTTTTCTGGGCATGCCGGTCGCAACAATCACCGTTTTTGCATCGAGTGTCGTTTCC
Organism: Clostridiaceae bacterium; assembly: GCA_012838355.1. Lineage (GTDB taxonomy): Bacteria > Bacillota > Clostridia > Saccharofermentanales > DTU023 > DUPJ01. Next base: position 16,000 of record DUPJ01000061.1, on the reverse strand, counting down.
GCAAAGCGGACGTACAATCCGGCACTGCCCCAGCCGGCACTGGTCACTTCTTCTTCGTAAAACGTGACACCGAGGCGTGCTGCCTGAGCCTGTCCGGCCTTCATCAAGGCAGCGCCGGAGATCGGATTCTCAAACCCGAAATAGTTCTCGATGAGCTCTGTTTTTGCGAGTGCTCCGGCATCCCTGCCGACTACACCAACGGAAAGTCCGGCTCTCACGGCATAAATCGCAGCCTGTATGCCGGCAGGTCCGCGCCCGATAACTATGCAATCATATTCCATGCAATGTCCTCCTGATCCGTCCATTATAGCGAAAGTGAGCCACCTTTATTTCTCGCACAATGAATGCGTTATACTGGTTGCAGTAATTCACGTGGAGGCGCTTTTATGCTGGACGCTATGTATATTCGCAAACAGCCCGAAGCCGTTCGGGAAAAACTGGCCAGACGGGGCTTTGACGTCGACTTTCAGCCGTTTCTGAATGACGATGCAGAACGTCGCCGCCTGATCGGCGAGACAGAGTCGCTGAAAGCGGAACGCAACCGTGTTTCAGCGTCCATACCGCTTTTGAAAAAGGCGGGAAATGATATTTCTGCGGAGCTTGCGCGCATGCGTGACGTCGGTGACCAGATCAAGGAACTTGACGGTGAATTGCTGCTCGTCAATACGCGCATGTCGGACTTTCTTGACCGCCTGCCCAACCTGCCGGCCGATGACGTCGTGCCCGGAGGAAAAGAAAACAATGAAGTCATTTATACCTGGGGTGAGAAGCCCGAATTTGACTTTGAGCCGAAGCACCACGTGGAGCTTGTCACCCAGCTTCGCATGATCGACTATGAGCGCGGCGCCAAACTGGCCGGCAGCGGGTACTGGATTTACCAGGGAATGGGGGCAAGACTGGAATGGGCATTGCTCTCTTTCTTCATCGACCGGCACCTGGCTGACGGCTATGAGATGATGCTTCTGCCTCATATCGTGAGTTACGAATGCGGTTACACCAGCGGTCAGTTCCCCAAATTTGAAGAGGATATCTTTCGTGTCAGCGACGGATCGGATACATTCCGCTTTCTCCTGCCAACCGCCGAGACAGCTCTGGCAAGCCTCTACCGCGACGAAATTCTGCCGGAAGCAGAACTGCCGAAAAAACTCTTTGCCTACACGCCCTGTTATCGACGCGAAGCGGGCAGCTATCGCGCAGACGAGCGCGGCATGATTCGGGGGCATCAGTTCAACAAAATCGAAATGTTCCAATACGTCGTTCCGGCTGACACGGACCGGGCGCTCGACGAACTGACGGAAAAAGCAGCGGATCTGGTGCGCAGCCTCGGCCTGCACTTCCGTGTCAGCAAACTGGCGGCGGAAGACTGCAGTGCCTCCATGGAAAAGACACTTGATGTGGAAGTTTACATACCGAGCATGGGTGGCTACAAAGAGGTCAGTTCAGCCTCGAGTGCCGGCGCCTATCAGGCGCGGCGGGGCAACATCCGCTACCGCAGCAGCGAAACGGGCAAACCGGAGTTTCTGCACACGCTGAACGCATCCGGTCTGGCAACCAGCCGGCTGATCCCGGCGATCGTGGAGCAGTTTCAGGAAGCGGACGGCAGTGTCAGGATCCCGACGGTTCTGCAGCCGTATCTGGGCGGTCTTGAATGGATTCGACCGTAAAGATTGCTTCATCGTAGAGCGCCTGAGGCGACCACAGCAGCCACTCATCATATCCGGCGGCATAGACGGCGGCAATTGTTTCGGCAATGGCCGCCGCATCATATTCCATGTAGTAACCGGCCGGCAGATACGTTGCCGTGAATGCCTGAAGAAACGGGCGAACCGTCGCATAGTCGCCATACATGCGGGCGACCTGTCCCTCCAGCAGCGCAAATTTTGTGACTTCGAACGGGTGCAGATCCGGCTTCGTGAAGAGCTTGCCGCCCAAGTACGTCCCCTGGCCGTTTCCCGTGTAATGATCGGATGCATCATTTGCGTAATGCGAGGGGTACACCATCGGGCTGATGCTGTCGATGCCCGTCTGGCCGATGGTATTCCAGTCCTGCCCTAAAACGTCACCGTCCAGTCTGCTCGCGATGACGATGGAGAAAACATCGGCCGCGACCGGCACGCCGTGCTTTTCTGTGATCAGAACCCGGGCCGTTTCGAGGAAGCGGTTGATGGCCTGAGACCTGGTCGGTATGACTTCGGGATCGCCGAAGTAAGGCATTTCGCCGGAAGTGGTCCGCCCCGTAGGGAACCGCACGTAATCAAACTGAATTTCGTCTGCGCCCATTTCAATGGCTTCAAGCGCGACATCGATAAAATAATCCCAGTTTCGCGTGTCATAGGGATTCAGAAAGGCGACGCCGCCTTCACCGGAGAATCCAAGAACGTTGCCGTATTGATCCGCAATCGCCAATTCGGGACGGGCGTTTGCCAGCGGTTTGTCCTTGAAACAGACAACGCGGCCGATGACATAGATACCCGCCTCCTTGAGGCGTCCGATGTGATCTTGCAGGGGCTGATTCTGGCTGGCACCGATTTCACGCGCGAGCGGCAGTTTGCTTGGGTAGCGCAGCCCGTTATCTTCCTTGAAATCGATCACGACGGCATTGATGTGCCCCGCTTCGGCCAGGCTGATTGCCTGATCGATATTCTGTCCGTCGAGTATGTAGATGCCGCGAACAGCCTTGTGCGGTGCCTTCAGCGGCTGATCGACCACGGGGAGCGGCCCGAAGAAGCGTTCGATCTTATCTATCTCGGCAGCGTCACTCTCACTCAGAACACCGGTGCGAACCAAAGCCTCGGTGGGAACCGGTCCTTCTGAATAGGTGCTGACGGCGACCGCAGTGAAGTCTTCATCGCTCAGCATATCTGCGGGCGGCCGGCTCACGATCGCATACACAACGAGGACGAGAACGAGGACCATGGCAATCAGCAGGACAAGGCGTCGGGTCCACGGTGAGCGATAGCCTCCAGATCGTTTGAATGCGCCATTCATGGCGTCCATTATAGCGTGATTTGAGATCTCTGGCGAAATTCGGATACACTGGCAGTATGGAGCAATATAATACGCTGGCCAATGACGGTCAGTCTGCGCTGATCGAAAAAAAATCACGTTTTCTCGGATTTGCCGTGCGCCTGCAGTCGACTGCGGCTGCCGAAAGTCACCTGGCCGGTCTGCGCAAGACGTATGCCGATGCGAATCATGTCGTGTTCGCATATCGCATGCTGCTGCCAGAGCAATACAGCCGTTTTTCCGACGACGGAGAACCGAAGGGAACTGCCGGTCCGCCGCTGATGGATGCGCTGACAGGAGCCGGCCTGTATCACGCCGGTCTCTTTGTCGTTCGCTATTTCGGCGGTACAAAACTTGGCACAGGCGGATTGGTGCGCGCATACGGAAAATGTGCGTCACTTGCGCTTGAGGCGGCCGGTATCTGCACCCAGACGAGGGTACGCCGTTATCAGGTGACGGTCGGTTACGACATGGGCGAGCGCGTTCAGGACGGACTTCAGCGCAGCGGATTCGTGATATCTCAGGTGCAGTTTCTTGCACAGGTGTCATTTCAGGTTGCGGTTCCGCTGGCCAGAGTAGAAAACTTTGAGAGTCAAATCCTAGATTTGTCCGCCGGACAGGCCGATGTTTTGCAGCTTGACGACAGCTACCTTCCGATGGCGAAAGAGGCTACAATAAAGGGGACGAATCCCGCGTGATAGACAGTTTGAGGGGGAAATGATATGTCAGGTCATTCAAAATGGAGCAATATCAAGCGGCGCAAAGGCGCCGTCGATGCAGAAAGAGCGCAGATTTTCACGAAGCTCGGCAGAGAAATCGCGCTGGCCGTCCGGCACGGCGGTGCCGACCCGATGTCGAACCGGACGCTGCGTGACGTCATTGCCAGAGCAAAAGCAAGCAATATGCCGAATGACAATATTTCGCGCTCCATCGCCAAGGCGGCCGGCGCGGGCGAGGGCGATAATTTTGAAGAAGCCGTTTATGAAGGATACGGGCCCGGCGGCGTTGCCGTTATGGTTCGGGCACTGACCGATAACCGTAATCGCACTGCCGGCGACGTCCGTCATTACTTCGACAAATACGGCGGCAATCTGGGCACCAAAGGCAGCGTTGCCTTTCAGTTCGAAACCAGGGGCAGCCTCATTCTTGACAGGGAAGAATATGATGACGAAGAGGCTGTGATGATGGCTGCACTCGAAGCCGGTGCAGACGATATCGTGAGTGACGAGGAAATGATCGAGATAACGACGGCGCCGGATGATTATGAAACGGTCCGCGATCAGCTGGAATCAAGCGGTTACCGCTTCGCAGACGCCAGCCTGGGACCGGTTCCCATCACGACAGTACGTCTTGATGACGAGACGATGCGCCTGGATATGGAGAAGCTGCGCGATGCCCTGAATGCGCACGATGATGTCCAGGACGTTTTTGACAACTGGGAAGAAGCATAGCCGCAATGCCGCTGTTTGGCCGAAGACGAAAACGAAAATCGGGCTTTCGCCGTGGCGGTGACCATCCAGCGGTAAATCGCTGGCCGAACCAGGACGAAGGCGGCTTTAATCCGTTCGGAAAATTTGCCGAGGTCGTGAAGACACAGGTTCAGGAACGCAGTGTCGCGATCGGCGAGGCCACGCACTCAGAAATCCGTGACGTTCTCTCGCGGATTGCCGTGATCGCGTTTGTCGGTGCCTCCGGAACCGGCAAGAGCACCCGGGCGATCAGTGTGGCACGAAAATACAACATCCAGTACCTGATCGATGACGGCCTTCTCATTCATGGCAGCAGCATCATTGCCGGATCATCAGCCAAGCGCGCCAAAACAAAAATGGATTCGGTCCGGCAAGCCATCTTTCTCGACGAGTCCCGGGCGACTTCGATGCGGCGTGCACTGATCGAGCACCGTCCGGCGGCACTGATGATCGTCGGAACGTCACATGAAATGCTGCTACGGATCTGCCGGCAGCTCTGGCTCAATCCGCCAACCATTTTGATTCGCATTGAGGATGTGACATCTGAAGCAGAACGGGCGGAGGCAAAGCAGACGCGTCTGACCGAAGGCCGGCATGCCATTCCGGTGCCCAGTATGGAAATCAAGCACGAGTTTTCCGGTTATTTTGCCGAACCGCTGCAGAAACTGAGGCGGCGCTTTGAAACCACCGCGCCCTATCCTGCCGATACCGACCGTACGATCGTACGGCCGACCTTCTCCACACTGGGAAGTTACTCCATGTCGGACGAGGCACTCGCCAAGCTGATCAAGATTATTCTTCAGTCGGTTCCGGGCGTTGCCAAACTGCTGCGGCACGGCATCAAAATGGAAAAGTACGGCATCGTGCTCGATCTTGATCTGTCCATATTTCTCGGTTTTAATGCCCAGGAAGTGCTGATGGCGTGTCAGCTGGAGGTGGCGGAAAAGGTGGAGCAATTCACGGCAATCAACGTTTTGGCAACGAACGTCCGTGCGCTGCGCGTCGAAAAACCGCATTCGTCTCAGGAACGGGACAAGCCGAACACGGCACACTCATAAAGTGCCTTGACTCTGGCAGCCACCTCGCGCAGGCGCATCAGGGGCATCGACGCGTAGTCTCTGAAATCCGAAGCAACGCCCATCATGTCAGAATCCAGAGCATTGGCGATAAACAGGGCGCGTTCCAGGTGGAATGTCTGCGTAACGATGATCGATGACCTGATCGCGTACGCATCCTTCGATCGCAATACCGTCTGAAACGTATCGTATCCTTCCGGATCAATGACGATGGCGGCCGCCGGAATGCCTGCCGTTTTCAGGTAAGCGGCCATCGAGGCCGTTTCATTCAGCGCACTGTCGCGCCCGTCACCGGAGACAAGAATAAGCGGGGCCCGTTTGCTCGCATAGAGGGCAATCGCAGCATCAAGACGATCCTTCAGCATATCGGTCGGCGATCCGTCCGGATTGATTTTGGCACCGGGGACAATGATGGCATCGGCCTCTGCCGCCTGAAACGGCTCGATGATGCGCCGGTGTCCGACAGTGGCGACCAACCGGTCGAGGGCGACCAGACCAAGCGTAATGACAAGAAAGATGATGATGACATAAAACATAGGCTTTCGGCGATGCGTCCGTTTCATTTTTTTCATCATATCAAACGGTTTCAGAAAAAGGCAGTGATACAATGAAAGCAGCGATTGCAAGGGAGCGGATTTTGGCAAAAGCAACTCACAAAAAGACGTATTCATTTCTGAGCCTGCTGCTCGTTTTGCTCATGCTTGCGTCCTGTGTCCCTCATGATGGACTGAGTGAGGATACTGCGGCGCCCGGCCCGGATCTGCCGGTGTGGACGAAGGCGGAAAAGCCGACCGAAGTGTGGAACGTAATCGGCACGAGGCCGCCCCGTGATGAAACACTGATTATTGCGACGGACCGGCTGTTTGACGGCTGGATCTCACCGCTCAATGGAATTTTCAGTCAAAGCTCACCGCTCAATCTCATCTATGAACCGCTTCTGGCCGCTGATCCGGATCGCCAAAGTTACATCCCCGTTTTTGCCGGTTCGCTTCGATTTGACGGCTCCGTCTTGCATATCACGGCAGACGACACAAAAACGTGGCACGACGGAACACCGGTGACGCTGGCTGATGTCATTTACTCCCTGGAACGCTGGCAGCGTCTTCAGGTCGATCCGCTTCTCGAAACCATGACACTGACCGTCGAGGACGAATCGCACCTGATTGTCTCATTCCCCGAAACGACACCGACGGATCGGATTGTTTATACGATGAGCCGTCTTTATATGCTGCCGCGGCATATCTTCTTCTCGCTGGAACAGCAGTCGGCCACTGCCGAAACAGACAATCTTGCGGACTTGAATCTGATCGGGAGCGGTCCCTACCGTCTCAGTGCCAGCGATGACTTCTCCGTGCACCTCACACGCGTCCGCGAAACGGATCCGTATCCTGCGCATGTGGAGATCCCGCGCTACGGTGACGACGCATCGCGCCGCCGGGCTGTGGAGACAGGGCAGGCCGATATCTGGTACGGACGCTTTTTCAAAGCGGACACGATCTCATCAGAAGCCGGCGAGGAAGCACTGTACTCGCTCTGGCTGAACAGCAGCCGGGAATCACTTCAGACGCCAGCCGTTCGCTGGTCTTTGGCAAGATCATATCGCCGTGTCGTTGTGGCAGCCCGGCTTGAAGTGACGAATAAGAATTCTTTTATCAGTTATCAGTATTTCGGCTCCAATCAGGCGGCAGCGGAGCTCGACCAGTCACGGTTCAGTGAGTCCGAACCGCATTATGCGACGAGCGAAGCAGCTCGGGCGATGCGTGCGGCCGGCATGCAAAGTGACAGCCAGGGGTATTACATTCTGAACGCGGGCAAAACCGCCCTCGAGCTTGTCTACCCGAATCGTTCACTGTACAAGCCGCTGCTCGAACAGTTTCAATCTGAAGTCGGCGCCAACGGTTTTCCTGTGAAGCTGGTTCCCGTCGATGAAAACGAATATCTGCGGCGCAGGCAGGCGCTCGACTTTGATCTTCTCTTCGATGTTTCAGTGGCGGACGACCGCCCCGCCGCCATCGAAGCCAGAGTCGGGGATCTGATCCGCCTGATTGACACCAGAGAAGAAGACACGATTGTCAGCCTGCATGAAGCAAGCAGCAAGCTTTATGAAAATGCAGAAACCGTTCGCGAAGCCAAACACGACCTTGCACTCGCGCTGCAGCGCAGTGCGGTTGTTTTGCCTCTGGACAGCGCATCATATGCCTACCTGAATCTTCATCGCGGCGTTTGGGGCGGTGACCTGAGTGATTTTTCGTCCGTCACCGACCCGTTCGGACGCGACTGGCGGGTCTTGTTCGAATGGCTGCACCGCTCACAAAGTCAGGGGGTCGACTGACTCAAGATAAGCGCTGACTGCCGGGATGAAGTGATCCAGACTGCCCGCTTCAAACACGTTCGGCAGATTGTGTGCTTCAAGCAGCAGGCGAAAGCCCAGCTTTCCGCCGTCGCGGCAAAGCCGGTCGTACTGCTGCCAGGCCTTGGCGGCATCGTTCCTCGCTGCCTGCCAGAACCAGAATGCCAGCACCTGAGCCAGGGTGTAATCGATGTAATAGAAGGGGGCGGAGAATATGTGCGTCTGGCGCTTCCAAACGTTGCCGCCTTTCAGATACGTGTTTTCATCATAATCCCGCCAGGGCAGGTAGGTTGACTCAACGTCCAGCCAGAACTGCCTGCGTTCTTCAGGCGTTGCAGCCGGGTTTTCGTAAACCAGGTGCTGATAATGGTCGACGGCGACGCCGTACGGTATGAACATGAGCGCGTCCGCCAGGTGATTGTAACGGAACCGATCGGCATCCTTGCCGAAAAACAAATCCATCCACGGCCAGGTCAGAAATTCCATGCTCATGGAATGAATCTCGGCCGTTTCCATGCCCGGTTCATGATGCGAAAGCCATTCATCATCGCGCGTGACGTACGCCTGATAAGCGTGTCCGCCCTCATGAGTAAACACTTCCACATCATCTTTCGTGCCGTTGAAATTGGCGAAAATAAACGGCATCTGCCAGTTCGGCAGGAAGGTGCAGTATCCGCCCGTCTCCTTGCCCGGTTTTGCGATAAGGTCCATCGCGCCGGCCTGTTTCATGAAGGTGAAGAAAGCATCTGTACCGGGAGACAGCTCGGCAAACATGACGGAGGCCTTGTTCATCAGTTCATCAGCGTCACCGAGCGGTTTCGGATTGCCCTTCGGATCCGACAGCGGTTCGTCATAATAGAAGAGGCGGCTGAGACCGAGGCGTACCTTCTGCTTTTGCCTGAGTGAGCGGGCAATCGGTACAATCGTCTGCAAAACCTGTTTGCGGTAAGTCGCCACCATGTCGCTGTCATAATCGGTGCGTCCCATACGGGCATATCCGAGCGCGACGAAGTTCTCAAAGCCAAGCGTCCGCGCAATCTTGTGACGTATTTTGACCAGCCGGTCATAGATGTCATCGAGGACAGTGTCATGCTCGTGATAGAAGCCAAACATGGTATCGACGGCGGCACGTCTCGTATCGCGCGACGATGCTTCAAGATACGGCCCCATTTGCTGCAGATTCAATTGTTTGCCGTCGAATTCAAGGCTGGCGGACGCCAGGAGGCGACTGTATTCGCTGACCAGCTTATTCTCGCTGACCAAGTCGTCCAGCACGGCAGCCGAAATTGTGCGTGTCGACAATTCGAGGCGATCGAGTGCCGTTTTGCCGAGTACCGCTTCGAGGTAAGGCCGGTGCGGAGACTGCAGCAGCGTAATCTGCAGTTTCTGATTGGCTTCCATGATGGAAGGCAGGATTTCATCAAGATGGTCCATTTCCGTTTTATAGAACGAATCCGTCGTATCGATGGAATGACGGATATAGCAGAGTGAAGCCATCGACTCAATATCGCGGTGAAGCTCGTTGACGGCTTTCAATGCGGCAAGAAATGCCGCTTCGTCAGCTGCTGACTCCAACTGTGTCTTCAGTTCGGCAATGTGCTTCAGAACGGTGTCCTGATCCGGCCGTTTGTATTCGAGATTCTGAAATGTCATGTTTGCCTCCGTTATCCAATCGCGTTGATCCAAGCATAACAAATTGGGAGGTGCTCTGAAATGAAGTCGCAACATACCGAACAATACGGCCTTTCAAGTGATTGCTCACTAAGGCGGAAAGCCGTTCGTTTGCTTTTAATCCGATTTCATATGGTTTAATATCAGGTGCAGAAATGAGAGAAGACGAGGCAGTGCAATGGACCTTTTTAAACGGTGTTATGAATATAAGCGCGTGGAAGAAGCGAAAGCGATGGGGATCTATCCGTACTTTCGAGCGCTGTCGTCGGCACCCGATAATGTCGTGACGATGGAGGGCGGACGCAAAATCATGCTCGGCTCCAATAACTATCTGGGACTGACCACAGATCGCCGGACAAAGGATGCCGCCATTGCCGCAGTTGAACAGTACGGTACCGGTTGTTCCGGTTCTCGTTTTCTCAACGGTACGCTGACGATCCATCTTGAACTGGAACGTGCACTGGCTGACTTTTTGCAAAAAGACGACTGCATTATTTTTTCCACAGGATTCCAGTCGAATCTTTCCATAATTTCGGCGATAACCGATCGCAACGACGTGATACTGACCGATTCGATGAATCACGCCAGCATTGTCGACGGTACACGCCTCTCTTTTGCCCGGACGATCAAATACCGTCACAACGATATGGAAGATCTGGAACGGCTCCTGAAGAAACATGCCGAGGAAACGCGCGGCGGTATCCTGGTTATTACGGACGGTGTGTTTTCGATGGAAGGCGAAATCTGCAATTTGCCGGAAATAGTCCGTTTGAAGAAAAAGTACAATGCCCGCCTGCTTATCGATGATGCCCATGCCATTGGCGTGTTGGGTGACCATGGCCGCGGCACGGCCGAACATTTCGGTTTGACAGAGGATGTTGATTTAATAATGAATACATTCTCGAAAACACTGGCCTCGCTGGGCGGTTGCGTCGTCGGCGAAACCAAAGTCATTGAATATATTAGACATACTGCACGCCCGTTCATTTTCTCGGCCAGCATACCGCCGGCTCAGGTTGCGGCGGCGAGGCGTTCACTTGAAATATTAATTGAAGAACCATGGCGAGTCGCCCGCCTGCATGAAATCGCCGCCTATATGCGGGAAAAATTGTCCGCGCTGCCGCACATCCGGCTGCATGACAGCGGCAACACGCTCGTACCGATCATCCCGATAAAAACGGGAACTGTCATGTGTACGCTGAAAATTGCAAACGAGCTGTTCGCGGCCGGTGTGTACGTCAATTCCGTGCTGCCGCCAGCGGTGGCCGAAGAAGACTGTCTGCTGCGCACCAGCTTTACGGCGACCCACACGAATGAACAGCTGGATGAAGCAGCAGAGATTATCGGCAAAGTGTTCACGGAGTTCGCGGACGATCCTTTCTGCGCTGGCTGTCTGCCCTGATTCGGACGACCGTGATATGATGGATCCATGGTCCCGTAGCTCAGCAGGATAGAGCGTCGGTTTCCTAAACCGCAGGTCGAAGGTTCGAATCCTTTCGGGATCACCAATTCGGACTCAACCCTCCGGGGTTGGGTCTTTTAACGAGCACAGATTGACGGTCAGTGCATGGCCGTGACGAACTGGAACGGTGACGCCGGACAGCCGCATTTGCCATGCTGAGGCAAAGGAATGACGGGAGCGATGCTTATGACATACAGCGGTACCTGCGATTCGCCTCTTGGCACACTGCGGCTGATCGCACAAAATGACAGTTTGACCGGGCTTATCATTGACGGAGATCCATCATCTGCCCGGACCGGCCCGCTTGACGAAGACCAGCCGGTATTTGCGGCGGTGCGGGCCTGGCTTGCCGCCTACTTCGACAGGAAGAATCCGTCTGCTGCAGACTTGCCGCTCGCACCGGCAGGCACGCCGTTTCAGCAGGAAGTATGGGCCATGCTGTGCAAAATTCCGTACGGCACGACGCGTACATACGGAGAGCTGGCTCAAGAGATTGCCGTCAGACGCAATATCCCGCGTATGGCAAGCCAGGCTGTCGGCGGAGCGGTCGGCCGGAATCCGATTGGCATAATAATCCCGTGTCACCGGGTGGTCGGCGCAAACGGCAATCTGACGGGATACGGCGGCGGCTTGCATCACAAAGTGTCGCTTTTGGCATTGGAAGGAGTTGACATGTCAGGTTTTTATATGCCGAGACATGCGTCTGACACATGAGTTTAAATGAACAATCGGCGGTAATTCACCTGCCCGTGCTCTTCGGACTTGAAGCCTGCACGAGGGATGAATTGTATGCCCTCGGATTTGAGTCGGGGCAAGTGACTGTCTCGGATGGTCTTGTCATGCTTCGGCTCGCATCCGAGGATCTGGCCAAGGATGCCGTTGCCACCCTGAACTTTCGTCTTCGAACGGCAGAACGCGTGCTTTATGAAGTGGCATCCTTTGACGCGACGACATTCGATGATCTTTTTTTTCAGGCGGAGGCACTGCCCTGGGAGCGCTGGCTGGATTTCGGCTATGAGATACTCGTGAACGGGTATTCCCGGCAGTCGGCCCTGTTCGGCGTGCCGTCCATCCAGCGCACACTGAAAAAGGCGATTGTCAACCGGCTTTTAACCGCACGCGGCAATAAGAACGGCCGCGTACGCGAGGATCGCCGGACCGGCCAGATCGAGGTGCGCTTCGCACTGGTCAATAACCGCGCAACCTTGCTCCTCGACACTTCGGGCGAGGGATTGCATAAGCGCGGCTATCGGCCGCTGCGCCACGAGGCTCCGCTGCGGGAAACACTGGCGGCTGCCATTTTGCATTACAGTTTTTTTCTGCGCAATCAGGCGAAGGGAGAGGGCCTTTTTGATCCGATGTGCGGATCGGGTACCTTCCCGATCGAAGCTGCGCTGATGCTGAAGAATGAAGCGCCCGGCTTGCACCGGCATTTTGCGGCGGAACGCATGCAGTTCTTCGGTGTATCCCGCTTTGACCGGGCGCGCGAATTTGCCAAATCGGCGATTGTTGAGGCGCCTGCGGGATTCCTTTTTGGTTCGGATATTTCGGGGGACGCTATCCGTCAGGCAAAAGATAACGCAAAACGAGCCGGGGTGGCCGATCTGATTACCTTTCACAGAGGAGACATGACGGATCTTACGGTGGAGCGCATGAAGGAAATTACCGGTCTCAGCCGTCTCCTTCTGGTTGCGAACCCGCCCTACGGCGAACGTCTCACGACGCCCGAACATGCCGGGCGTCTGGTGGAGGCACTGGGACGTCTGGCCGGCCGCCGGGGCGGCCGCGAGTATGACGGGCTGCGCGTATCCGTGCTGAGTCCGCACGAGCGGTTTGAGATGCTTTTCGGTGCGAAAGCGGACAAGCGCCGGAAACTATACAACGGCATGATTCGCTGCACGCTCTATCATTATTTTCGCTGATCACAGGACATTCACCCCAAAAAGGAAAAACAATCGCAAATCAAAAGGTAAAATCGGGTGCTTGATTACAGTTCTTGTTGTCATGACGACGCACTCAGATGTCCGTCACAGACGCACATTCGTGGTCTGATGATGTGAACTTACAGGCGTCTAAACCCTGAAAATAAGGGATCCTTCGTACTGACATCTTTCTGACGTGTTTTGTCACAAGCTGGACATGATTCGTCAATTCGCGACAAATCAGGCGTTTCGGCAGTGCGGAAGGCGCGAAGCGTTGTCGTGTCAGTTTTGCACAGAATTGTTAACATTATCAACAATTTAAAACGGGATATTCCCGAACAATCGTTTTTGGTTGTCGCGCGGAAACGGCTTTTGTACAATGAGTCGGGAATGGAGGCATGTATGAAAATTGTCTTGGGTAGTGACCATGCCGGCTTTTTGCTCAAGAGCGAAATCCGGAAGCATTTGGAAAAACAGGGATTCGAAGTGGTCGATGTCGGTACCGACAGCGCCACGGTGCCAGCCAGCTATGTGAACTTTGGAGCCGAAGCTGCTCGCATGGTGGCAAGGCGCGACGCTGATCTCGGCATTGTCATCTGCGGTACCGGAATCGGTATCTCACTGGCGGCCAATAAAATCAGGGGCGTCCGCTGTGCACTGTGCACGAACGAATTCATGGCCGACCTGGCCAGACGTCATAACGATGCAAACATGCTTGCGCTTGGTGCGCGCGTTGTGGCACCGCAGTTTGCGGTGGCCATTGCGGATGCATTTCTGAACGGAAAGTTCGAAGGCGAACGTCATGCGGCGCGCGTCGGTGAACTGTGCTCACTGGAGGTGTAGCATGAGCAATGTCATGATATTTGATCACCCCATGATTCAGCACAAAATATCACTCATGCGGGACAAGGAAACTCCGTCCAAAGTGTTCCGTGAACTGGTGAGTGAAGTCTCCATGCTGATGGCATTTGAGGTGACGCGCGATCTGCCGCTTGAGGCGTACGAAATCGAAACACCGATTTGCCCTGCGACAGGATACCGCATTCTCGGGAAGAAGCTGGCGCTGGTGCCGATCCTGCGTGCCGGTCTCGGCATGGTGGACGGTATGCTGAACCTTGTGCCGATGGCGCGAGTTGGACATATCGGCTTGTACCGCGATCCCGAAACGCTGCTGCCCGTGGATTACTATCTCAAGCTGCCGCCTGATATTGCGGAACGTGACGTCATCCTGCTCGATCCGATGCTGGCCACCGGAGGATCCGCTGCTGCCGCGATAACACTGCTGAAGGAACGCAATATTCACCATATAAAGTTCGTGTGCCTGATCGCGGCGCAGGCCGGCATTGACCTTCTGAACCGCGAGCACCCGGATGTCCCGATTTTTGCTGCCGCCCTCGACGAAACCCTGAATGACCATGCCTACATCGTGCCCGGCCTCGGTGATGCCGGCGACCGCCTTTTCGGCACAAAATAAGAAAGCCCCTGCCGGGGCAGAGGCATATTGTCAGTCATGAAGAACGGTTCACGGTTCGAACACGAACAGTCGCTCGCGGATGAAATTGCGCAGTTCATAAGGCATCTGGTCCGCGTCTCCCGGTGATTCCAGGAGGAGATGGGTGACATCCGCAACCGAATCACCGAACTGCGCGTTGCCGTCTTTCATGCTGATATACGGCCTGAACGCCACCGTTTCATCCCGGAAGGCATACGTGATCTCCATATTGGAGTAAATCTCGCTTATGTTGCCGGCCGTAAAGGCAAAACCGACTGCCGCCTCGCCGGCAGCGGGATCGACCGGGACCAGTTCACCGGCATCGGTCAGCATCATTTGGGTGAGTCGGATGACCGTATTTTCATATTTCGGAATGAAGAGGTAAAACTCGTTTCCGGCCAAATAGCTGCCAGACTCCGTTGCGACCGAGTTGTCCAGCAGGGCGGGCAGGCGATATTCGCTGTAATCAGCGGCAAATGCCCACAGCCGCTTCATGACCAGGTCAAGCGTGGCGTCGCTGAAGCCGCTGCCAAGATAGGCGGCAAAACCGGCGTCGTCGATTTCTTCCGCGTTCAGTCCCAGTTGATTGGCAACGCGCAGGAACACAGGATTCAACGCCCGATCCCCGCGCGGCATGGCCAGCGGGTATGGGGTCTCAAAGGCACCTGCAGCCGGATCGTAGCTGATGAGCAGCAAAGACAGGCGGCCGACTTCATCGACAAAGAGCTTTACCTCGTCGTTTTCCACGTATTGCCAGAGGTCTTCCATCATGGCGGCTTCAATGGGGGCAGGTGCGCCCATGTCAAGCGAGGCGGCGCGCACCGTATCTTCCAAGATTGCAAATAAATCGTCCGTGATCCCGAAACGCTCTGCCAGCAGTGCAGTATCAAGGGCCGTTCCCGTCTTATTATCCAGCGTGACCGGATAATACTCGATCCATTCCGCGTTCCAAATGACGCGGACCAGTACCGACAGAATCTCGCCGTCATCGTAGACCGTGTATTCTGCATACGGTGCGTATGGCCGATTTTCCGTGACCGATGCCTGAAACTCGCTCAAAAGATCGGTTTCTAGCACATCCATGCCGGCATTGAAGTCGAAAGCCGCGTCGCCCGGCAGTTCGATGCGCGGCACATGCAGTTCGTAAGCCGAGATAGTCCAATCATCAGTCACAGGCACGAGCGGTTCGGCGACCTGTTCCCAGATCCGTCGGTCGCTGACTGAGGCAGTCTGGCTTGAACCGGGCAGAGGCCCCTCGTCGGTCAGGCCAGTGACAGTGAACGCGTTAAGTGCGAGAGTCAGACCCAGCAAAAAGAGAAATAAACGAGATCGGCGGATAGTCTGGCGTAGATGCATGACAGTACACTTTCCGGGCAAAACAGCCCTAAAATAGTGTTTTTATCATAGCAAACCCCATCATGGTAAGTAAGTAACGCAAGGATTCTTATTTTTATACCGCTCAGATCTCGCGGGTGAAAAAATAGACGAGATTGCCGAATTGCAGCTTTGCCTGATCCGGGAGGATGACTTCGCGGTATTTCGCCAGCCGGTG
>DUPJ01000060.1 GCA_012838355.1 Clostridiaceae bacterium | reverse complement strand
GTCCCTGAACAGACTATGATACCCACGTTCATAAACTCAACCTCTATACAACTTCAGGGTCGTAAAAAAATCGCTTGCTTACTGTTTATCCGCCTGCTATGCACTGCCAAAAAATTGATACCGTTGAAAAGGATTCGTTGCCCAAATATAAATGTCGTTGAAGGCAGCAAAACCTCCATTCGAAGATTACTTGCATGGTACTGCAGATTCCTGCAATTTGCGATTAGATGATCTATTTTTAATAAAAGATCTTGCGGGTCGATAAGAGCAGTGCACCCTTGAAGAAAAACCCCGAAAGCGTCAAGCTAACGGGGTTTCATATGGCGTCCCAGACAGGAATTGAACCCGTATCAGCAGCTCCGGAAACTGCTGCCTTATCCATTAGGCCACTGGGACGTGCTTGACCATTCTAGACGCTGAACGCGTGAAAATCAATGACTGTTGTAACGCCTCGTTGTCCGGCTGCCCCTTTAGGCATTACAATGCACCATGGCAATTCGGCAGGACAACCGGCAGCCGGCATTGTGGGTGCGTCTTCTTTTGGCAGCCGCAGGACTTATCTTGTTCACAGCCGGCATCTATGTGACGCTCCGATCAAATATCGGCATCAGCCCATGGGATGTCCTGTCGATGGGCATTTCAAAGCAGACAAGGCTGTCTTTCGGCGAAGCCGCCCTGATCGTCAGCTCCGTGATCCTTGTGCTCGATCTGCTGGCGGGCGAACGCATCGGTCCCGGCACGATTCTCGACGTCGTCATCACCGGGAAAGGCATCGATCTGTTTTTGGCCTGGGATCCGCTGCCGCTTCAGACAACGATTGTGACGGGTATTCTCTGTATGCTGGCCGGTCTCTTCCTGATGGCTTTGGGTCAGCGGATATACATGCAGCAGGCGCTCGGCTGCGGACCGCGCGATCTGCTCCTGATCGCACTCGGAAAGCGTATCCGCAGGGTACCGATCGGGCTGGTTCAGACTGTCATTCTGGGTACCGTCATCGCCTCCGGGTGGATGCTTGGCGGCGATGTCGGCATCGGTACGCTGGTCTCGTTTTTCGGTATGGGATCGATCATGCAGGTGGTGTTTTTTGCGAGCGGCCGCTTCGATCCGCGTGCCGTCGTGCACGATTCTTTCCGCACGCTCTATGCCGGCGGCGGCGTCTGAACGGGCGTCTTGTCAGCCAGCTCGAACAAGGTTTTCAGGACGGCCGCCGTCTGTTTTTTGTCGGCAGCAGCGCGCCTGAAGAGAATATGCGGACGGTGCCCGGCGTTGAAAAGAATCCTGCCCCGATAGGTTTTCTCCTGCAGCCAGACGGCAATATAATCAAGCGCCGGTGCCATGCCTTCGTCCAGCCATAGAACGATATCGGCGTTCTGCTGCGCGATGCGGGTCATGCCGTGACGTTCGGCAAAGGAGCGAATATAGGCAATATCGAGAAGTGACGACGTCTCTTTCGGGATGTCGCCGAAGCGGTCAATGAGCTCATCTTCAATCTGAAAACGGTCGGCCGACGTCTCAATGGCCGCAATTTTCCGATAGAGGTCGATTCTGGCCGCCGGATCGTCAATGTAGCGTTCGGACAGAAACGCATCCGTCTCAATTTCAATCAGGGCCGACGGTTTCTTCTCGACGGGCAGTGTCCCCTGCAGGGATTTCACTTCTTCATCGAGCATCCGCGTATACAGATCGTAGCCGATCGCTTCCAAATGTCCGCTTTGCTCGCCGCCGAGAAGATTGCCGGCACCGCGCACCTCAAGGTCCTTCAGTGCAATTTTGAAGCCGGATCCGAGCGCCGTGAAATCACGAATCGCCGTAAGGCGCTTTTGCGCGATCTCGGTTAACGCCTTGTCGCCGTCATACGTGATGTAGGCGTATGCCTGCCGGTCGGAACGACCGATCCGCCCCCGAATCTGGTAGAGCTGCGCCAGACCCAGTTTGTCAGCGTCTTCGACGATCAGCGTATTGACGTTCGGCATGTCGATGCCCGACTCAATGATCGTGGTGCAGCAGAGAATATCGTACTCGCCGTCGATGAAGTCCGAGATAACCTGCTCCAGAATCGTTTCAGACATTTTGCCGTGGGCAATCGCAATCCTGGCGCCCGGCAGCTGCTCCCGCAAGGCTGCAACCTTGCCTTCAATCTTATGCGTGTTGTTGTAGAGGTAAAACACCTGGCCTTCCCGGCCTATTTCCCTCTGCATCGCTTCCTTCAGCAGCTCGGCATCGTAAGTCATCACATACGTCTGAATCGGCCGCCGGTTGTCCGGCCCTTCTTCCAAGATGGAAATATCGCGGATGCCGGAAAGCGACATATGCAGCGTGCGCGGAATCGGCGTCGCGGTCAGGCTCAGCACATCCACATGCGGATACATGGCCTTCAGCTTCTCTTTGTGGTCGACCCCGAAGCGCTGTTCCTCGTCAACGATCAGGAGTCCGAGGTCCTTGAACTGGACATCCTTCGAGAGCATGCGGTGCGTGCCCACCACCATGTCGAGCTGGCCGTCCTTCAGGCTTTTTACGATTTTGTTCCGCTCGTGGCGGGGGACAAAGCGGGAGAGCTGGGCCAAACTGACCGGGAAGCCTTCCAGACGGTCTCTCAGCGTATGAAAGTGCTGCTCGGCCAGCACCGTTGTCGGTGCCAGCAGAGCGGCCTGCTTGCCGTCCATCACGCTCTTGAACATCGCCCGGAAGCACAGTTCCGTCTTGCCGAATCCAACGTCGCCGCAAAGCAGGCGGTCCATCACGTGCGGTGCTTCCATGTCCGCCTTGATTTCAGCCATCGTGCGCACCTGCGCCGGCGTCTCCTCATACTCGAACTGGTCTTCAAACTCCGTCTGCCAGACGGTATCTTCGCTGAACGCGTGTCCGCCGGCAGCCCGCCGCCTGGCGTAGAGTTCGACCAGGTTGACCGCCAGCCTGCGAATCGATTCTCTCGCTCTCGACTTTCGATTCTGCCATTCGACGCCGCCCATTTTTGACAGTTTCGGAGCTTTTTCACCGGCGGCCACATATTTTTGAATCTGGTCCAGACGCTCCATAGCGATATGGAGTTCTGCATCGGCATAGCGAATCTTCAGATAATCGCGCGCGCCGCTCGATGTCACCAGCCGCTTCAGCCCTTCATAGCGGCCGATCCCGTGATCCTCGTGCACAACCAGCTCGCCCGGAGCCAGATCCGACAGCAAATCGATCGTGAGGCCTTTGGCAATGCGCCGCACCTTCGGTTTGGCCGCGCCGAATATATCTTCCTCGCCAAACACGGACAGGCCGGCATCGGCCCAGACAATCCCGTTCTTCAGCGGCACCTGCACAAGCCGGATATCCGGACTGTCAATGCCGTGATCCAAAAGCAGTTTGTTCAGCCGTTCATAGCGCGCCTGGGATTGGGCCGTAAGCCAGACATCCATATCCAGTTCACGCTGCCGCAGTATGGTCTTGATCAGGTCTTCATCCCGTCCCTGGAAGCGTTCCTGAGGCAGGCTTCGGAGCAAGATGGTTTCGCCTCCGGCCAGACCGCTGCCCGGCAGCTCAGCCATGGCCAGGGCGCCATCCGTATTCCCGATCGCCGGCAGAATCGTTCGTGCCGACCAGGTCGCTTCTTCCGCCAGCGGCAGGACATGGCCCTGCTCCAGCATGGCGGAAAACTGGTGCAGCTGGTCAGCCTGCGCGGCAGCAATGCGCTGCTGCGTGCGAGCCATTTCGTCGACGACCAGCCTGGCCCCAATCGCCTGCGCGTAATCGAGTGCGCTTGCAGACATCGTTCTGATCAGGGGAAGCCAGCGGTCAATCGCTGACGGAACCACGCCCTCTGAAATGGCGTCGGCATCGCGCTCGGCCAATTGGCGCCGGGACGCTGCCGTCTCGCGGTCAAGCCCGCGCCGAAGTGCTTCTTTGGCATAGTGATCACCGGCATCTCGAATCGCGTCCGCAAGTGTCGCCAAATCGTCCTGAAGCAGCACCTCAGCAGCCGGAAAAATGGCTGCCTGCTTCGTTTCAACCGGTCCGACGGCGCGCTGCGTTTCGACATCAAAGTGGCGCAGATCGTCCACTTCGTCATCAAAGAATGACAGGCGGATGCCGCTGCAATCGTCGTCAAACGGTTTGGCCAGCCCGATGTCAACGATATCGCCCCGTCTGGCAAAATGGCCGGCTTCAGTGACCCGCGTCACCTTCTCATAGCCCATGCCTGCCAAAGCGGCTTCCAGCTGCATCACATCAAGCCGCTGTCCCAACCGGACAGTCAGCGAATTTGTCTTGAATGCCGCCGGCTCCGGCAGGCGTGAGACAAGCGTCTGGGGAGAGGCGATGATGACGTCAAAAGCCCCCTGAAGCATGCCGTTCAGCGCTGCCAGACGCGAGCGTTCACCGTCCCGGCTCTGCGCTTTCGTGTCAATGAAATTGAGCGGTCGTCCGCGCAGCCACAGCACGCGTTCCGGCTCGAAAAAGGCGAGCAGAATATTCAGCATGCTGCGGGCAGTCAAATCGTCAGGAACGATGAGAAACTGGGGCTTTTGCTCGCTGTGCTGCAAGAGTGAAAGCAGGAGCGCTTTATGGCTCGCATTCACACCGACAACATTGAGCGGCTCCGAACCGTTTTGCGCCCAGTTCAGCAAATGGGTCAGGCTTTTGTCTTTTTTTGCCTGGCGCAGAAGCAGGTCCTTTTGTTCTGGCGTAATCATTTCTGGTTATGTACCTGCTGGGCCGCTTCCAGCCCTTCACCGAGCCATATCGCCATGCAGTCAACGGCACGCTTCAGCACCTCGTCGACGACCGGTTCTGCCTGTTTCGGGATGCGGTCCAGCACAACATCCCGCAAATCGCCGTCCGGTCTGGGACCCATGCCAATCCTAAGGCGCGCATAGTGCTGTCCGATAACCCGCTCAATCGATTTGAGACCATTGTGCGACCCGGCACTGCCCTTTCCGCGCAGACGGATCTGGCCCAGTGCGAGATCGAGATCGTCGCAGATCACGAGAATCCGCTCGGGTGGAACGTGATAAAACGTGGCTGCAGCGAGAATACTGTTGCCCGACAGATTCATGAATGTCTGCGGTTTCAGGAGCAGCACCGTTTTGCCCAGAATGGATGCTTCGGCCGTTTTGGCCTGAAAACGGTTTTTTTTGATCGCAAGTCCATGATTCGACGCAAACCGGTCCGCAGCCATGAAACCGAGATTATGCCATGTGTTCCGGTAGCGCAGGCCAGGATTGCCGAGCCCCGCGATCAGCCAGAGATCTTTCATCGCGGGCGTCGCATCCAGTCTTCTTTTATTTCGATGCGGCTGCGCCCGATCGCCAGTGCATTGTCCGGCACATTCTCCGTCACCGTGCTGCCGGCCGCGATGAACGTGTTGGTACCGATCGTGAGGGGTGCGATCAGGGTGGAATTGCTGCCGATATAGGCGTGGTCACCGACTTCAGTCGGTGCCGGATCCTCGCCGTTATGCGTGGCAAACACGACGTTGGCGCCGACGGTGCAATCGATGCCGAGCGTCGCATCGCTGATATATGCCTGATTCAGAATGCGGCTGCCTTCGCCGACATGGGAACGCACAATCTCGACAAAGCTGCCGACATTGACATTGTCCGCAATCACCGAATCTTCCTTGATGACAGCAAACGGGCCAACATCGCAGCAGTCTCCGATCGCCGAGTGGACGATGCGCGTCTGATCGACGCGGCTGTTGTCGCCGACGCGGCCGTTTTTCGTGCGCACATCCGGTCCGATGGTGCAGTCCTTGCCGATAACGGTTTGTCCGCGCAAGGCACAGTTCGGCAGGATGACAGTGTCCTGTCCGACCTCCACATCACATTCAACGAGTGTCGACTCCGGATTGATGATGCTCACACCCTGGGCCATCAGCCGGGCCACATTGCGCCGGCTGAGCGCACGCGACGCCCACTCCAGCTCCTGCCTCGTATTGACGCTTTGTATTTCCGCCTTATCGACGGGCAGTGTGGCCACAAGGTCACCGTTGCTGCGCAGAATCTGGATGGCGTCAGTCAGCCAGTATTCGTCACCGCCCGGACGTGAAACGAGCTGATTGAGCGCCCAGACAAGGCGTGACGCGTCAAAGCAGTAAACGCCCGCATTGATTTCCGCAATGCCGAGCTCACCGTCAGCGGCAACCCGCTCTTCAACGATTTTCTCGATCTGGCCGCCCTCGTCGCGGACGATGCGCCCGTAACCAGCCGGTTCGTCGGTCGTCGCTGTCAGGAGCAGAAGCGACGGGCGATCACGTTCAAATGTTTCAAGCAGTTTCGCCAGCGTTTCGCTCCGGATCAGGGGAGCATCGCCGGACAGTATGATGCAGGCGCCGTCACGGCCGGCCAGAAATGACTCCGCCATCATGACGGCATGGCCCGTGCCAAGCGCCACTTCCTGCAGAACAAAGACGACATCTTCGCCCAGGAGCTGGCGCACGTGTTCCTGGCGGTATCCGACCACATAGACCTGATCCGTGATGCCGGCATCATCGAGTGCCCGTTTCACCCAGGCGACCACCGGTTTTCCGGCCGCCGACAGCAACACCTTCGTTTGTTTTGTCTGCATGCGCTCATCTTCTGCGGCCGCCATCACTATGGCACAGATATCCATGTGCTCTCCTTTGCCTTATCACGCGAAAATATCACCGTTTCCATCCGGACACGGCGACGCTTTTTTTCAGTATAGCACGCACCGGAGGCTACTTATGGTACGGTTCACCGCGGTTGATGCGAAACGCACGGTAGCATTGTTCCAGCAAAATAAGCCTTGTCAGCTGATGCGGAAAGGTCAGAGACGACAAACTGAGACGAAGATCGGCACGTGAAAGCACAGCCGGTGCAAGTCCTCTCGATCCTCCGATAATAAAGCACAAGGTCGCGTCCCCCGTTTCAAAACCGCGTTCGACGAGCTCGGCAAATCCTTCCGAATCCACCGTCTTTCCCCGGATATCAAGCGCAATAATGAATGCGCGCGGCGGCAGCTTCGCGACGATATCGGCGCCTTCCCTGTCCAGCTGCACATCGAGGGGCAATGAATCCGAACCGTCCGGCACTTCGGTGATGTCAACCCTCGTATAGCGGGAAAGGCGCTTTTTGAACTCGGCGATCCCGTCCCGGAGATACGGTTCCTTAATCTGACCGCAGGCGATGATCTGGAGCGTGGACATTCAGATGCGGCAGCAGGGGGAACAGACGTAACGCTGGGCGGCCGAAAGACGGTAATCATCCGCTTCCCTGGCGCCGATCAGCGCGAGAAATTCCCGCACGGTTCGGAGGGCAATCTGCGGCAGATTGTTGTCAAGCGACAGATGCGCCAGCACAATCTCCGTTGTGCCGCGGCGCACAAACTCGATCAGCGCTTCCGCGCACGCCTCGTTCGACAGGTGCCCGTAGCGGCCGCGGATTCTCGTTTTCAGCACCTGCGGATAGGGACCGTTCGCGAGCATAAACTCATCGTAATTGGCTTCCAGATAGACAAGGCGGCTGCCGGACAGGGCATCCAGCACCGACCGGTCGAGAACACCGATATCCGTGCACACCGAGACAGCCGTCTGACCGGCATCGATTTTGTAGGCCATCGGGTCGGCCGCATCATGCGGAACCGGCACACCGGTCAGAGAAAACTCACCGATCTCAAACGGAACACCCGCCCGGATCGGGACGATCAGGTCAGGGTCAAAGGCGCCGATGCGCGGCAATGCCCCGGCCAAAGTATCTTCACTGATATATAACGGAATTTTGTGGCGTCTGAGAATTACACCAAGTCCGGAGATATGGTCGATATGCTCGTGGGTGATCACAATGCCGTCGATCTGTTCCGGTGACGTACCGTGTTCACTGAGCGCGGCGGCAAAGTTCTTGCCGTTTATGCCCGCATCGACAATGATGCCGCGGCCGTCTTTTCCGACATAAATGCAATTGCCGCTGCTGCCGGAACGGAGGGCAAAGCTTTCAATCATGCCGGGTGATCTGACACGCGCCTGATGTCGGCTCCGATTGCCGTCAGTTTGCCGATAAAGTTTTCGTATCCGCGCTCAATCCGGATGATCTCGTAGACGTGGGTTTCACCCAAAGCGCCGAGCCCCGCCATGACCATGGCCGCACCGGCACGCAAATCGTCACAACGGACGGATGCACCTGTCAGCACGGCATTCTGCACGACGGCCAGCCGACCGGCGATGAGAATCGAAGCCCCCATCTTTTTCAGTTCGTCAACATACTGAAAGCGGTTTTCCCAGACATTTTCGATCATGCGGCCGCCGCCTTCGGCAAAGCAGAGCAGACAAGTGGCCTGCGGCTGCAGATCCGTCGGGTAGCCGGGATAAGGCATCGTCTTGAAGCTCGTGCCGACAAGCCTTGTCCCCTTGTCATGGCGAACACGGATTGAATCCTCGCCTTCTTCAACGGTCGACCCCATTTCCTGCAGTTTGGCAGTCAAAGGCTCCATATGCTTCGGGATTACATTCGTCACCGTGATGTCGCCGCGGGTCAGCGGTGCCATGAACATATAGGTACCGGCTTCGATCTGGTCCGGAATAATCATGTAGTCCTTGCGGGCCGGAAGCGTGCGTTTGCCGTTCACGCGAATCACATCGGTACCGGCGCCGCGGATATCGGCCCCCATCGTGTTGAGGAAGTTTGCCAGGTCAACGATATGCGGTTCTCTGGCTGCGTTGTCAATCACGGTCAGCCCTTCGGCTTTGGAAGCCGCCAGCATGATGTTGACGGTTGCTCCCACGCTCACCTGATCGAGAAAGACGCTGCCGCCCTTCAGCGAATCACAATCCAGATTGACGTGTCCGTAGGTCACATCGTTTGAGGCGCCGAGTGCAGCAAAGCCTTTCAGATGCAGGTCAATCGGGCGGTTGCCGAAGTTACAGCCGCCCGGCATGGACGTTTTGGCTTTGCCGAAGCGGCCGAGCAATGCGCCCATCAGATAATACGAACCGCGCAGGGAACTGACGATCGGATCCGTCGCTTCCCAGGTATTGATGGTGGTCGCGTCAATTGTTACCGTACCCGGTTTCTCTTCGGTGATGGTGGCACCGATGCCGCGGCAAATATTCAAAAGCAAGTGAATGTCACGCACCTGAGGCAGATTCTCTATCCGGCACGGTCCGTCCAAAAGCATCGCCGCAGCCACAATAGCCAGCGCAGCATTCTTCGAACCGGAAATCGGTACGACGCCTTCAAGTCTCTTGCCACCGGAAATGACATAATGGTCCAAAAACAAACCCTCTAATCTCTCAAAAACATACGGGCGGTGCTGAGCGCATCCGTCCAACGGACTATTGTCCTTGTTTTGCCGCTATTTTTCAAGCGGGGCCGGCAATTGTATGTCTTCGTTTTCTTCGATCTCATCAGCGGCCGCCCGCCCAACCGCATCAACGGGACGATTTCCCTCAAGCAGCATAATCCGCGTATCACGCAGGACTTTTCTTTTTCCTGGAATCAGCAGGGTAAATTCACTGCCCCGCCCCGGCTCGCTTTTCAGTTCAATTTTACCACGATGCAAATCCGCCAGCTCACGCACGATCGAAAGTCCGAGTCCAGTCCCGCCGAAACGGCGGGATCCCGTGTTGTCGACGCGAAAGAAACGCTTGAATACATGCTCGTGATATTCGGGCGGTATCCCCTGCCCGGTGTCCTTGACCTTGACATAGACATCGTCCACGATCGTGCCGACATAGGCAAATATCTCGCCGCCGGGGTCAGTGTACTTGATCGCGTTCGTCAGGAGATTGATCACGATTCGCTCGAGTGAGGCACGGTCGCCCAGAACTTTTGGGATATGGGCCACAACGACGCAGGTCAGCTCCACGCCTTTTTCGGCTGCCATCAGCTGCACGCGCTCGGTCGCCAGCCTGACAAGCCGTGCGAAATCAAGCGTGTCCACTTTGAGTGACAGGCCGCGGCTGTCCAGGGAGGAGAGGAGGAGCAGATCCTCGATCAGCTGCTCCATGCGGATCGAATCGTCATAAAGCCGCCTGACATCCTTTTTCAGCGCATCTTTGTCCTTTTCGTCAATGCCCCAGTCAAGGAGCGACTCGCTGTATGTCTTAATCGTGGTCAGCGGCGTTTTCAGCTCGTGCGACACATTGGCGACAAATTCCTTGCGCCTCGTTTCCTCCCGCTCCTCTGCCGAGACATCGCGGATCATGACAATATGTCCGCTCAGTCTGGCCTGATCGAGGGCCCGCTTCTGCACCGTCACAACGAGCGTGCGGCCTTTCAGATAGACCATGCCAGAGAGTGCGTCGGAACCGAGAAACATCGATGCTTTCATGCCGTTTTCCTCACCGTAGCGGGAAAAAAAATCACTCAGCGTCGTTGGAATTTCGGGCAGAAGGTTTCCGGCCATGGCATTCATGGTAAGCAGGCGCTCATTGCCGCCGTAGGCAATGACACCGATGTCAAGCGCGGCCAGCACGGCGCGCGTTTCGGATCCTTCAGCTGAAATATCGGAAATGATGCCGAGAAGTCTGGAAATGCGCCGGCGCACCGTAACGTGGTACAGGAGCACAAAACCGAGCGCCATGACAGCAGCCGTCAGGACGGCCGTCACGGCAATGATGCTTCCCACATGAGCTGTGGCCGCGGCCATCATCCGGTTTACTCCTCCGTCTTGCCCGCGTCCTTGTTGAAGTAATAGCCTACCCCGCGCTTAGTCAATAGGTAGCGATAATGCGTCTGATCCGGTTCAAGTTTTTCGCGTGTCCGGCGCACCGTCACGTCGACCGTCCGGACATCACCGAAATATTCATAATCCCAGACTTTATCGAGCAGGACTTCGCGTGAAAACACCTGCCCCGCATTCTGGGCGAGAAAACGGACCAGTTCAAACTCCCTGAGGGTCAGTTCTATGATGCGGTCACCGTAACGCACCTGATACGCTTCCTGATCAATCGACAAATCACCGAAGACCAGAGTCTTGCCGCTGTTTTGCTGATTCAATTCGGACAAACTGACGCGTCTCAGCTGCGCTTTCACGCGCGCCAGTACTTCGCGCACCGAAAATGGCTTGGTGATGTAATCGTCGGCACCGAGTTCTAGCCCCAGCACCTTGTCGATTTCCTCACTCTTCGCGGTCAGCATGATGATCGGCACACTCGACTCCTGGCGCACGCGGCGGCAGACGTCAAAACCGTTCATGCGGGGCAGCATGGTATCCAGCAAAACCAGATCGGGATTATCATGGAGTGCCTTTTCAACCGCTTGTTCACCGTCAAAAGCTTCGATCGTCTCATAGCCTTCACGGATCAGATTGTCACGCAGAATATCGACGATATTTTGCTCGTCGTCAACGATCAGGATGCGAGCGCTCATAAGTACCTCGGGACATAAATTATCATCATTCAGTATAGCACAGGCCCAATCACCGACGTTTGCTAACGACACTCGGTCACGCTTCTGTCAGGCTGCAAAGCACCTCCAGCGTGCGATCGACTTCATCTGGTGTGTTGAAGCTTCCGAACGAAAAACGCACCGTGCCGGCGGGGAACGTATCGAGCGCCCGATGGGCATTCGGGGCACAGTGCAGGCCGGATCGGGTGAGAATGCCCTGTTCTGCCAATGCGGCAGCGACAAGGCCGTTGTCCTTTTCCAAAAAATCCAGAGAAACAACAGCGACCTGGCGCTCCGGATCTGCCGGACCGATGATTCGAACGCCATGCAGTTCAGTCACGCCGCGCAAAAACTGTGCGGTCAGATCCCGCTTGATGCCCGCCAGCTGTGAGAGGCCGGTTTCATTAATGTACGTCAGCGCGGCAAAGAGGCCGGCAATCCCCGGCAGATTAAGCGTGCCGGCTTCAAGCCGGTCAGGCAGCCGCGACGGCATCGTCGGCAGATGCGACTGACTCCCCGTACCGCCGTAGACAAACGGGCGTATTTCCGCCGCAATCTCGTCTTGCATGATCAGGCCGCCGATCCCCTGCGGTGCAAGCAGCCCCTTATGTCCCGTGAAACAAAGTGCGTCAATCCCAAGTGATTTCATGTCGATTTGCTCGGATCCGGCAGTCTGGGCGCTGTCAACCACCAGTTTCAGCCCTTTTGCCCGGCACAGCCTGCCGATTTCGGCAAGCGGCATCAGGGTGCCGCTGACATTCGATGCCGCCGTCACGATGACGGCACGGGTCGCAGGCGTAATCAGCGCCTCGATGCGGGCGGGATCGACAAATCCTTGTTCGTCCGCTTTAGCGATGTCATGCCGGACACCGCCCGACATGGCCGCATGGAGCGGCCGCAGGACGGCGTTATGCTCCATCTCGGTGCAAATGACGTGGTCGCCGGCTTGAAGCCAGCCAAAGATAAACATATTCAAGGCGGCCGTGACACCGGACGTAAAAATGACATGCTTGGGGACGTCATGGCCAAAGAAATCAGCCAGCATTTGCCTCGTTTCGAAAACCAGATCGGAGACCGCATGGACGCCTTCGCCGCGCTCGATGTTGAACGCTCCGTCTTTCAAAAATGTGCAAACGGCTTCGGCTGCACCCGGTGCTTTCGGGAACGAACCGGCTGCCTGGTTGAAATTGATCATACGACACCTCACATGCATTGTTAATTTACTATATCACCGGCAGTATCCGTGTTGCCAAGTCAATATTCGATCCTCGAATTATCCAATATTTCAATGATTTATATTGAAAAATTGACCTATACTG
>DUPJ01000059.1 GCA_012838355.1 Clostridiaceae bacterium | reverse complement strand
GATGTTGTGGCAGAACGTCGCCACAGCACTGTTGTAGTTTGGCCGGCACCACTTGCCGAATACATTGGGAAAGCGGTAGACAAGTACGTTGGCTCCCGTCTCTTCGCCGTACGAGAAGAGCAAGTCTTCTCCTGCCTTCTTTGATTCACCGTAAGGGTTTGCCAAGGCAGCCTGAATCGAAGAGGCAAGCATGACGGGGCATGTGTTCCCATGCTTCTTCAAGGTGTCGAGAAGCACGGACGCGAAACCGAAATTTCCCGCCATGAATTCAGACTGCTCCTTGGGACGGTTCACGCCGGCCAGATGAAAGACGAAGTCTGCCCTTTCACAAAATGAATCCAGCAATTGGGGATCCGTGTCCAGATCGTATTCGAGAATCGTCAGATCGGGATCCAGTCCTTCGATTCTGGCCTTGCCGTCCCGCACATTCTCCAGCTGCGCGATGAGGTTTTTACCGATAAACCCTTTTGCACCGGTTATAAGAATGTTCATCGTTTGTTCTTCCAGGCCGCCAGTTCTTCCTGAATATACGGCAGCGTCAGCAGTTTGGCTTTCACCTGTTCAACGTCCATCAGGTCCGTGTTGTTGCTGTTGAACTCCTTCAGGACATTGCGGTCAACTTCGCCTTCAGAAAAGTACTTCTCATAATCGAGCCCGCGCTTGTCGCACGGTACACGGTAGAAGTCGCCGAGATCCTCGGCATTGACACACTCCTCGTTTGTCAGGAGCGTTTCATACATTTTCTCGCCGTGACGGATACCGATGACACGCGTGTCGATATTGTTGGAGAACAGCTCCTTGACAGCCTGCGACAGCACCGCAATGGTGCTGGCCGGAGCCTTCTGAACGAGAATATCGCCGGTCTCACCGTGTTCGAATGCAAACAAGACAAGATCCACGGCTTCATCCAGCGTCATGATGAATCGTGTCATCGTCGGGTCTGTCACCGTGATCGGCTTCCCTGACTTGATCTGTTCAATGAAGAGAGGAACTACGGATCCGCGGCTGCAGAGCACATTGCCATAGCGTGTGCAGCAGATCTTCGTATGTTCCGGTTTTACCGTCCGGCTTTTTGCCACAATGACTTTTTCCATCATGGCTTTGGAGGTGCCCATGGCATTGACCGGATAGGCAGCCTTATCGGTTGAGAGACAAATAACCGTCTTCACGCCTTCGGCAATGGCCGTCGTCAACACATTGTCGGTTCCCATGACATTCGTCTTCACGGCTTCCATCGGAAAGAACTCACATGACGGTACCTGCTTCAACGCTGCCGCATGGAAAATATAGTCAACGCCGTGCATCGCACTTTTGATGGATGCAAGGTCCCGCACATCACCGATGTAATAGCGGATCTTGTTACTTTGCTCGGGGAATAGCGCCTGATACCGATGGCGCATATCATCCTGCTTCTTTTCGTCTCTGGAGAAGATGCGGATCTCGCCGATATCCGTTTCCAAAAACCGGTCTAGTACCGCGTTGCCAAAAGATCCGGTACCGCCGGTGATGAGCAGGGTCTTGTCAGTAAAGTAATCCATGTATTATCGAGTCTCCAAACATTATTCCGTTCGATTCTATCATTGATCGGTTATCTGCTTCATGACTATTGTGTTGCTGCATTTTTAAGGGTTTTGCAGATGCCGACTCCAGGCAAAATCAATATCTGCCAGATTATCCGACGAATGGTGCACACGCCAATTATCAGCCGGCCAGCCCCATCACCATTTGATTCGCCCCAGATCGATTCACCGCCCAAAGCCTCACACTGAATCGTCCAACAACTGGCAGCAAATCGCATTCCTTCTGGAGCACCTGCCGGATTAAGCCTTCGGAACGACATCCCCTGGCCGATCAATATCCCGCATCTCAAGATCGTCCGCCTCAAACCAGGCCGTATCATTCTCGTGCGCCAGCGCCACCAGACGGCCGCCTTCATCGTCTTTCAAAGCCCGCAATTCAGCGTAATACTTTTTATCGAAAGAAACCGGATTGCCCATGCCAAGGCCGCTTCTGGCCGACAAAATCCCCTTCTCTTCAACCGCTGCCTGCAGGAGAAAACGCTCAACCGTGTCATATGTCAGATACGGCTGGTCAGCCGTGAAGAAGACAGCCGCCTCATCATCTTTAGCTGGCAATCCCTCCAGCGACAGACGGATCGTTCTGGAAATACCATCCTCCGGACGATCGTTCTCGATGGCTTTGCCGCCAAGATGCTCGGTTTCTTCCAGAATATTCCGAAACTGCGACACCACCACGAGGTCACAGTCCTCCGGATACGCCGTTTTGTATCGGCCGAGATGCTCCAGAATATGCCGGTACATCGGCTTGCCGTCAATCTCCGCCTGCAGTTTATTTTTGCCAAAACGCTTTGCGTTTCCAGCCGCCATCAGGATCAGG
>DUPJ01000058.1 GCA_012838355.1 Clostridiaceae bacterium | reverse complement strand
GAGCGCCAGCTCGTTTCGTTTGCGCGCGCTCTGCTCCGAAATCCGAAAATACTGGTACTGGATGAAGCGACAGCCAGCATCGACTCGGAAACGGAACAGGCTATTTCAGCCGGAATCCGGCGTCTGGAAATCGGCCGCACCACGCTGATCATCGCGCATCGGCTTTCGACCATCCGGCATGCCGATATGATCTATGTCCTCGAGCAGGGACAAATCCGTGAATCCGGAACACACGATGAACTGATTGCGAGCCGCGGCATTTACCGCGAGATGTTTGAAGCACAATCGAAGGAGGCCTCCTGAACAATTGCCGCTGCAGGCAAATCAATCGGGGTATAATGAACACATGACTCAACAGACAGACGACATGACGAAAAACGCACAGCTGAAGCGACAGGCACTGGTACAAGCCACCGCAGAGGCGCTTCGGCCGAACGCCAGAATCTTTTTTATCGGTATCGGGGGGATCAGCATGTGCGGTCTTGCCGAGCTGGCACATGCCGAAGGCATGGTCTGCGCCGGCTCGGACGCACGTCCGAACGAACGCTGCACCTATCTTGAATCGCTCGGCATCGAAGTGCACACCGGCCATGACGCCGCCAATATCGACCATTTTCGCCCCGACCTCGTGGTCATGACACGCGCTATTTTCGCCGATAACCCGGAACGTCTGCGCGCGGCCGAACTCGGCCTGACACTCGTCGAGCGCGCAGTATTTCTGGGCGCCCTGTCACTTGGCTATCCGCAAGTCGTCAATATTGCCGGGACGAACGGCAAATCGACCACGACGGCTCTGGCCTCTCTCATCCTGATGGAATCCGGCGCGGATCCGACTGTGCATCTCGGCGCTGAACTGATCGAATTCAAGACGACGGTCCATGTGGGAGGACGCGAACGATTTGTCTCTGAAGCGTGTGAATTCGGACGCGGCTTTTACCATTACCGGTCCAATACCGCGATCATCCTGAACATTGTCCACGACCATATCGACTGCTATGAAACGCTGGACGACATGATCGATGCCTTTGTCATCTTTGCAGCAA
The DNA here is from genome assembly GCA_012838355.1 of Clostridiaceae bacterium. GTDB lineage: Bacteria > Bacillota > Clostridia > Saccharofermentanales > DTU023 > DUPJ01. The sequence goes on along the minus strand of DUPJ01000058.1, from coordinate 23,530 downwards.
ACACGCTGCCGGGCGGCACACTGTGCTTGCCGAGCGGCGATCTGGCCGTTGAAGAAATGTGGCGGCGTTTCCAGACTGAATACGAATCCCTGTCACGTTCAATCAACCTTTTCATCTACGGCAAGGCAGGCACAGACTTCTGCGGCATGACGCCTCAGCTCGCCTATGCGAATCTGCGCTACGAGAACGGGCTGCCGCGCTTCTCTGTCACCTTGAACGGTGAGCCGTATGAAGAATTCGCACTGAGCGTGCCGGGCGAATTCAACGTCGAAAATGCCATGGGTGCGCTGGCCGTCGCCCATCTGAACGGCGGCGAACGAAAAGCCGCCAAAAAAGTCCTGGCCGCCTTCCGCGGTGCCGAGGGGCGATTCACCTATACCGGTACCTACAACGGCGCGAAAATTTATGCCGATTATGCCCATCACCCGTCTGCCGTGAAGGTCACCGTCCAGGCCGCCAGAAATATTCCGGCCAAAACACTCCATATTTGTTTTCAGCCGCTCACGCACAGCCGCGTTCGCGGTTTCTTCGCTGAATTCGTGGACGCTCTGAAAGATGTTCGTCCGCTCTACATGTCAGAAATCTACGACGACCGCGAGCGCGATACGACCATCTCCTCACAGGACATCTGCGATGAAATTAACCGCAGCGGCGGTGAAGCCTATTTTTTCAAAACGAATGAAGCCCTGCGCGAACACGTCCGTCCTCTGCTTCAGCCGGGCGATGTTTTTCTCGTCATGGGCGTCGACCTGAGACAGATTGCAGACGATCTGACAACCAGAAAAAGTCATCTCGACGCCGTCACTCAATAACTGAAAAATCCCCCGTCAGCATCGCTGCGTCAAGGGGATTCTTGTCTCTTTGGCTATTTGATTTACTGCCCGTCCGGTGTCACCTGGGGGGGCGTTTCCTCGTCCACAGGGAGCGCTTCAGCCGGCGGTGCAACTTCAACGACGTTCTCCACCGGTTTTTCACTGTCGCCCGGAGCCGGTTTGAAATTGACCGCGAATTCCGCATAGATCGCTTCGAACTCAGCGCTTTCAATCTTTTCTTTCTCAAGAAGCCGTTTCGCCAGCTCATCCAAAAGCTCGCGGTTTTGCTCCAGCACGGCCACTGTGTCCGCATAAGCACTGTCGATGATCGCTTTCACTTCCTCGTCGATCACGGCGGAAAGGCGCTCGCTGAATGTACGCGTATGACTGTAGTCCTTGCCGAGGAACACCTCGGTGCCCTCATCGGCGACCATGTTGCCGACGCGCTCGCTCATGCCGTACTTGGTCACCATGTCGCGGGCAATCTGGTTGATCTGTTTCAAATCCTGCCCGGCACCGGTCGAAATGTCGTCAAAGACGAGGCTTTCGGCTGCTCGTCCGCCGAGTGCCGCCATGATCATGTGCACCAGCTGGCCGCGCGTCTGGAAATACATGTCTTCCTGCGGCTTGAATGCCGTGTAACCGCCGGCACCGCCGGCCGGTATAATCGTTACGCGTTCGATCTTGTCCGTTTCGGACATCGCGCGAATCACGATAGCGTGTCCCGACTCATGGTAGGCGGTCAGCTCGCGTTCTTTCTGGCTGATTATGCGGCTCTTCTTCTCCGGTCCGAATGTCACCTTGAAGACAGCCTCTGAAATATCACTGTAGGTAATCAGCTTTGCATTTTTGCGGGCTGCGAGCAGCGCCGCTTCATTCAGCAGGTTTGCCAGATCCGCACCGGTGAAGCCCGGCGTAATTTTCGCGATTTCACCGAGCGCGACGTCATCTGCCAGCGGCTTGTTTCGGGCATGGACCTTGAGAATGGCTTCTCGTCCAGTCTGGTCTGGCCGCATGACGGTGACACGGCGATCGAAACGGCCGGGTCGAAGAAGCGCCGGATCAAGTATGTCGGGACGATTCGTAGCCGCCATAATAATGACGCCCTCGTTCGGACCGAAGCCATCCATTTCAACGAGCAGCTGGTTCAGTGTCTGTTCGCGCTCGTCGTGTCCGCCGCCCAGGCCGGCGCCGCGGTGGCGGCCGACAGCATCAATTTCATCGATGAAGATGATGCACGGTGCATTCTTCTTTGCATCGTCGAAGAGCGAACGCACGCGCGATGCACCGACGCCGACAAACATCTCCACGAAGTCGGAGCCGGAGATGGAGAAAAATGGAACACCGGCCTCACCGGCAACCGCTTTGGCAAGCAGAGTCTTACCCGTTCCGGGCGGGCCAATCAATAAAATGCCGCGCGGGATTTTGGCGCCGAGTTCCGTATATTTCTGCGGACTTTTCAAAAAGTCGACAACCTCGTGCAGCTCTTCCTTTTCCTCTTCCGCACCGGCCACGTCATTGAAGTTAACCGTATTCTTGGCAGGATCGTTCAGTTTGGCCCGGCTGCGGCCGAATGACATGGCACTCTTGCCGTCTCCGCCGCCCTGCCGCATATAGGACAGGTATACAAAGCCGCCCAGCGCACCCACCATGAGCACAACCATAATAATATTCAAGATGCCCGAAAAATCTGCCGGCTGGTTATAGTCGAAGCTTGTCAAGTCGCCCCGGTCCAGGGCGTCCCTGAGCTTCAGCACATAATCCTCGATCAGGACAGGATGAATGGCTTTTGAGTAAACCTCACCGGCCGTGCCCTCGTTGTTTTTCAGCGTGACCTTCATCAGGCTGCCGTCAATCACGACGGAATGCACTTCGCCTTCGGCCAGCTGTGCTTCCATGTCGGACAGCGTGACTTCACGCGGCTGCCCGCGGTTGGACATCATGTACGTTGAGAACAGAATGGCGATCATTAAAATCGCGTAAAACGAAAGTCCGCTGAAGCGCCGGCGGTTATTCATCGGTTTCCTCCGCATCATCAGCCAGAACCGCAACGAACGGGATGTTTCGGAAATACTGATTGTAATCGAGTCCGTAGCCGACAATGAATTCGTCGGGAATGGAACGTCCGATGTAATCGACGGTACAATCAATTTTGCGGCGGCTTGGCTTGTCAAACGCCGTGCACACTTTTATGCTCGCTGGATTTCTGGTCCAAAGCAGACTGGTGAGATGGTCAAGCGTCAGCCCTGTGTCAACGATGTCTTCCACAATGATCACATGCTTACCCGAAATATCCGAATCCAGATCCTTCAGAATGCGAACGACACCCGTGCTGTGTTCACCTTCGTAGCTCGATACCGCCATGAAATCAACTTCGCACTCGATCTCAAGTTCGCGCACGAGGTCTGCGAGAAAGATAAACGCTCCCTTCAGAACGCAGATCAGCATCACTTTCTTGCCGGCATAATCGCGGTTGATATCGGCTGCGATACGCTTCACGAACGCCTCCACTTCAGGCTGCTCGATCAATACTTTATCTATCCGCTTTGACATCGGTCAAAATCCCCTTGCAACAACGTTTTTAGCCCGTCTACGGGCGTTCTGCATGCCATTATATAGGAAAATGGTCATTCGTGCGGCCGGTCAGTTACGAAACGAAGGATACCATGGCTCAGCACGGCCTTGGCCCCCTGCGGCAGCGAAACGGTTCCGGATTGTCCGCCCTGGCGGATCAGCAAAAGCAGCAGATCGGTATGCGCGGCCTGAAGCATGCGACCGCCCGTATGTTCACGGTAGCACAGTTCGAGCACGCGCCGGATCAACGCCTTTGGACTTTCCTGCAGCGCCATGACAGCGTACTCGCCCGGCCGGATCGATACCTTGTTTTTCAGCTCAGCTGCCAGCTGGCCGAGTGCGTCGTCCTCGTCGCGAAGCCGCTTTGCAAGACCGCAGAGCTTGTCCGCCATATCCCGCTCCGCCAGCTCTGACCAGAGAGGCAGCAGCCGGTGGCGCAGGCGATTGCGCAAAAAGGCGTCGGACAGATTGGTCTTGTCTTCGGCAAAGGGAATCTGGAGCTGATCGGCGACCATTTCGAGATCGTTTCGCGAAATCGAAAGAAACGGTCTCCAGCGGTTGCCGTCCAGCGGTGCCATGCCGGTGAGACCGGACAGGCCGCTGCCCCGCGTGATATTGAGGAGCACCGTTTCCGCCTGGTCGTGACGGTGATGCGCCAGCGCAACGAGCACCGGCAGATCGAACGCGGCAGCCAGTTCAGCGAAAAAAGCATAGCGGGCCGTGCGTCCGGCTGCCTCAAGTCCTTCCTTTTCCGCGGCTGCGCGCGCGGCTACATTGTCCTTTTGCAGGTGAACGTCGAGTCCAAAGCGGGCTGCATATGCGCTCACGAGATCGGCATCATGGGCAGCTTCAGGCCTGAGCCCGTGATCCAGATGGGCGATGCTCAGGGGAAATGGCCGCTGCTGCCTGAGCCAGACGAGAAACGTTAGCAGCACCATCGAGTCGAGACCGCCGGAAACTCCAGCCAGCACATGGTATCGGGTAAGATCGGGTGTTCCCGCCAGTGCGTCCCGGGCTGCGCTTTGGAATACCCGGTAAACGGCTGAGGGAAGGGTTCTCATTCGGGTGGTGCCTCCAGATAGCTCGGCTCGTAAAACTGGGTCAGCGATGCATTCCAGCCGAGCGGTATCGTCCCCACCTGTCCGTGCCGGTTCTTGGCCACGATCAGGTCAACCGTATTGGCTGCATCGCTTTCGCCCTGCGCCTGTTCCGTCTGGTCAGACAGCGGATACAGAAACATGACGACATCGGCGTCCTGCTCGATGGCGCCCGATTCACGCAGATCCGACAGCTGAGGCCGGCGTTTCGTCTTCGTGCTGTCACGACTCAGCTGGGACAGGGCAATGACCGGTACATTCAGTTCTCTGGCCATCAGTTTGAGCATGCGCGAGATATCGGCTATTTCCTGCTGGCGGTTGTCGTTGCGGCTGACCCGCCCGCCGCCGCTCATCAGCTGAAGGTAGTCAACGATGACAAGATCGAGCCCGACTTCCAGCTGCAGCTGCTTGCATTTGGCCTGCAGCTCAACCACGGTGGCGCCGGAGCGGTCATCGATGTAAAGCGGAACCGGGAACAGTTCGCTCAACGCGTCCGCGATTTTTGTCCAGAGCGATTCATGCTGCGGCGTGATGCGTTCCAGTGCGGTCGCTGAAATTTTCGATTCGGCCACAAGCACGCGCGTTCCGACTTCCTCCTTCGACATTTCAAGCGAGAAGACTGCTGTCGTGTGTTTTTTTCTCACAGCATTGTGAGCGATGTTAAGCGCAAACGACGTTTTGCCGACACCGGGGCGTGAGGCCAGAACATAAAATGCGCCGGGGCGAAGCCCTTCCAGCATACTGTCCAGACCGGGAAAGTTCGTGCGGATTCGCTTCTCCACTTTGCCTTCAGCCCGCGCCTGCAGCTCGTTGATCTTGCGGCTCAGGATGTCGCCCAGCTTTTCAAACGAGGAATCGTCCCGATTCTCGCGGATATCATATATCCGTTTGGCTGTCAGATCGATCAGGGCGTTGACGTCGACCTCGCCTTTGAATGCAAGACCGACGATCTCGTTCAAAGACAGGATCAGCCGGCGCATCATGGCATGCTTTCTGACGAGCAGAATATAGTGTTCGTAATTGGAGTAAACGGGCACCTTGTCGGGAAGTTCGGTGACATAGACGCGTCCGCCGACAGCTCTCAGCTGATCGATGCGTTCCAGTTCGGAAGCCACCGTCAGTACATCGACCGGTTTTCCCTCAATCTGCAGCGCAATGATGGCGTCAAAAATCACCTGATGGGCTGTGAAGAAAAAGTCGTCCCGTTTCAGTCGCGCGACAATGCGCGGTGCATACTGACTGTTGAAAAGCGCACTGCCCAGCACCGCCTGTTCGGCTTCAAGATTGCGCGGCAGTTCCCGCGGTGCATTGCTCGCCATGGATCAGGCCTTGGTTGCGACGACGTTCAGTACGATCGGAACCTGCACATCGGCATGCAGACGCACGGTGAGGTCATGCAGCCCCGTCGTCTTGACGGCCTCCTTGAACTGGATGTGACGCTTGTCGACCGTGAAACCTTCCTCAGCAAGCAGCTGGGCAACGTCCATGGCTGTAACGGCACCGTAAAGTTTGCCTTCCGCACCGCCTTTCAGCGTCAGCGTAAAAATCCGGCCTTTCAGCTGGTTGCCCCAGGCTTCAGCTTGCTCTTTCGCCTTCTCTGCCTTTGCTTTTTCGGCACGCTGCCGCGTTGTCACCTCATTCAGGGCATCTTTTGACAAGGGCATCGCCAGTTTTTTCTTGTACAAAAAATTCGTCGCGTAACCGGGACTGACTTCACAAACGTCTCCGGCACTGCCGAGTCCCTTGACATCTTCCAATAACACAACTTTCATGGCTGACCCTCCGTAGAGCGCTATTTTATCATACAAAAACCCCTGCCGGCGGCAGGGGCCAAATGTTTGCGAAAGGACGCAGATTACTCGCCCATGTAAGGCAGAATCGCCACGTGGCGAGCCCGCTTGACGGCGGTCGTCAGCGCACGCTGATGGATTGCACACGTACCGGTCATCCGGCGCGGCAGAATTTTGCCATTCTCGGCCACAAGCTTCTTCAATCTTGCGGCGTCCTTGTAATCGATATGTTCGATATGCTCGGCGCAGAACACGCACACCTTGCGGCGGCCCCGGCGCGGACGCTGGGCCCTGTATTCTCGCTGGCCCTGTCTTTGGTCACTCATGATTCATGTACCTTTCTGATTACAAATCAAAGGGCAGAGACATCTCTTCGTCGTCACCCGAGAGAAAAGCATCGTCCGTCTGGTTCGGCTGTGCAAACTTCGTCGGGGCTGCGTCGTAGCCGCCCTCCTGGCGTCTGGCTTCACCAATCGTAAAATACAATTCGTCAGCGACGACTTCTGTCTGATATCGTTTCTGCCCCTGCTGGTCTTCCCACGTTCTGGTCTGGATTGAACCGACCACGACAATGCCTTTGCCCTTCGTAAAATACTTGCTTACAAACTCTGCGTTCTGTCTCCAGGCCACCACGTCAATGAAATCGGCTTTTCGCTCGCCGTCCTGACTTTTGAAACGGCGGTCAACCGCGACAGTGAAGGTGCAAACGGGCAGGTTGCTCGCTGTGTGGCGCATTTCGGGGTCGCGCGTCAGTCTTCCCATTAGAATAACTTTGTTCATCTTGATTCATCCTTTCCGGGTTTACGCCTCGGCTAGCACGATCAGGTAGCGAAGCACGTATTCAGAAATCCGCAGCAGCCGTTCAATTTCTTTGGGAAATACAGGTTCCGACGCAAAGTGGATCAGGACATAATATCCTTCGGCTTCATCCTGGATTTCGTACGCCAGACGGCGACGTCCCCAGACATCCACATCGGCAATCTCACCCTGAGTTTCCACCAGTGCTTTGATGCGTTCCAGTTCCGCCTCCAGCTTTTCGTCGCCGATCGACGGGTTCAGCACCAAAATAAGTTCATAATTCCGTGTCATTTTCTTTCACCTCCTCCCGGACTGATGGCCATGTTATGAAAACATGACGAGGACATGCGCCCAAAGGCGCACAGCTCGCAGATTGTAGCACGTGGATTCGCTCCGGTCAACCGGCCGATCCAGAGAAAAGGTATCGTGCCGTGATGCAAAATAATTCGTTAAGAGACAAAAACCGCCTGACTTCGCCCGCTGCCGTCACGTCTTGTCTGCGTCGTTTCGGATTTGTTCGATCAGGCGCCGAACAGCCGTTTCCAAAATGGCGGCGGTCTTCTCGTAAACCGCCATGCCCCCGCCGAACGGATCGCCGATATCGCGATCGTCCGCGATAAAATCCGAAAGCGCAAGCATGGCGGCGGACGCGGAGGGAAACCGTGCCGCAAGCAGGGCGCCGTGCCTTCGGCTGACCGGCACGATCAGCGTCTGATTCTGCACCAGTTCAGCCGTGACCGGTGTCGCACCGTGCGCCGTCAGGTCGAGCCCGCGCGCCTGCATCACGGCAATCGCGTTTCTGGCTGCCGGATCCCCTTCCCTGGCCGCAAGTCCGGCCGATGACGCCTGCCAGCCGGGCGGAGCCAGTTCATTGAAGAGAACCTCAGCCATCGGGCTGCGGCAGGTGTTGCCGGTACAGACAAATAAAACGCGCTTTACCTGCTCAGCGGCCCGGTTGAGACGGTCGTTATAGGCGAGGGCTTCGCTGGCAGCGGAAAATCGGGCTGCCAGGATGAACTGAGCGCCTTCCTCGTCAAACTGACGAAGAGCCGCATATAACGCTTTGGCAGCGGCCACGGGATCGGCTTCCGGGGCATATGCATACGCTGACACGCCGGTCTCGCGGAGCGGCAGAATGGATTGCTCGTCGGCAAACACCCCGATCCGCTCGGGATCCTGGACCTTCAGGTTCTTAAATGCAGCGAGGAAACGGCCGTCATCAACCGGGATGACCGTGGCCCTCGGCGCGTAATGGCGATACTTTTGTCCCGGTGATTTCGGCTTGTCGCTTTCCCTGCTGTCGCGGCCGACCATGATGCCGCACGCGTCCCGGATATGCTCTGCCGTAATCACGCCCGGACGCAATATGACCGGCGGATTTACCGTCATGTCGAGCACGGTCGATTCCACACCGACGGCACACGGCCCGCCGTCAAGCACCAGCAGATCCCGCTCGGCAAAATCGTGCAGCACGTGATCGGCCGTCGTCGGAGACGGTCTGCCAGATACGTTCGCGGACGGCGCGACGAGCGGCAGTCCGGAGGACCGGATCAGGGCACGCGCCATCTCGTGATCCGGGATGCGCACGGCCACCGTCGGCAGACCGGCCGAAATCAAAGCGGGAACGGCCGGATTTTTTTTCAGCACGAGCGTCAGCGGACCAGGTGAAAAATGCGAAAAAAGGCGCACGGCCTCCGGCGGGATGTCAATCGCGACCCGGTCAAGCCAGCCGACATCCGGCAAATGGACAATCAGGGGGTTGTCTGCCGGCCGCCCTTTGTAAGCAAAGACCTGCGCCACGGCCTGCGCGTCAAAAGCGGACGCCCCGAGACCGTACACCGTTTCAGTGGGAAACGATACAAGTTTTCCCTGCCTGATGCGGTCAGCGGCCTGATCTATATCGGTTGAACGTCTGGCAGGGCTCATGACTGATCCTGCACCCGCCTCTCATGATCGGCCTTTTGCAGAGCCGTGATCAATTCGTCGATATCGCCGTTCAGTATCGATTCCAGACGATAAAGCGTGAGATTGATGCGGTGGTCGGTCACGCGCCCCTGCGGATAATTGTAGGTCCTGATGCGCTCGCTTCTGTCACCGCTTCCCACCTGGCTTCTGCGTTCACTCGCGATGCCGCTCTCCTGTGCTTCCCGCTCTTTCTCCAGCAGCAGCGCGCGAAGATGAGCCATCGCCTTATCCCGATTTTTGTGCTGTGATCGCTGGTCCTGGCAGGTCACGACAATGCCGGTCGGCAGATGCGTGATACGGATGGCGGACGACGTCTTGTTGACATGCTGGCCGCCTGCCCCGGACGAACGGTACGTGTCAATCAGGAGGTCAGCCGGATTGATGTCGATATCAACTTCGGCCGCCTCAGGCAGTACGGCGACGGTCGCCGTCGATGTGTGAATGCGTCCGCCCGACTCCGTCACCGGCACGCGCTGCACGCGGTGAACACCGCTTTCAAACTTCATCCGGCTGTAGGCGCCTTCGCCTTCAATCTCAAATACGATACTCTTGTATCCGCCGATGCCCGTCTCGTTCAGGTCGATGACATCGACCGACCAGCCGTTCGCTTCCGCATAATTCTGATACATGCGGGTCAGCACCTCGGCAAACAGGGCGGCCTCTTCGCCGCCGGCGCCGGCCCTGATCTCAACGTAAACATTCTTGTCGTCGTTCTCGTCACGCGGAACCATGGCCAGATCGATGCGGGCCAGACAGTCCTCGCGCTCCGATTCGAGCCGGTCAAGTTCTTCTCTCGCCAGTTCGCGAAATGACTCGTCGTCACTGTCAGTCAGCATCACTTTTGTTTCGGCGATCTCCAGTTCAAGTTCCCTCGCCCTGGCGATGTCGGACACGAGCGGGGCAAGACGGCTGTGTTCCTTCATCAGGCGCGTGTAACGGTCCGGATCGCGCATGATATCCGGATCTGCCAGGAGCATATTCAATTCATCGTAGCGCGTTTCACTCGCGCTCCAGGTTGTGCCATTCATACGTTATTTTCCTTTGTCAGATCGGTTCAGCCTGAATCGCTGACCGCGTTCGCATCCACTATAATCCGACATCACTGCCTCTGCGTCAAACCCCGCATCAGTAAAAATCTGCCTCACGGCGGCAGCCTGCCGGTATCCGTGCTCGACGCCGATCAGGGTACGCGGTTCCACCCGCATAACGAGTCCGGCCGCCAATCTCCGGTAAAATGAGAGGCCGTCCGGACCGCCGTCAAGAGCAGCTGCAGGTTCGTACCGCGACACGTCAGGAGAAAGTGCCTCATCGTTCGCGATATCAATGTAAGGCGGATTGCAAAAGACCAGGTCGGCTTCTGGCCAGGGCTCAAAAAACAAATCGGACCTCAGGATTGTGACCGGCAGCCCGGGGGCAAGTGCATGCCGGTTTTGCTCTGCATACGCCAGCGCATCCGGACTGATGTCGCTGAGATAAAGGGATGCAGTCCGGATACCCTGGCGTGCCAGTTCCAGTGCCGCGGTCAGACCGATAACGCCGCTCCCCGTGCAGAGATCGACGATCGATACGGCCGGGGAGAATCGGTCCCGTTCTGCCAGAACCGTGTCGAGCCACCACTTCGTCAGCTGTTCCGTCTCCGGACGCGGGATCAGAACGCCGGGACCGACCGCAAACGATCTGCCGAAAAATGTAACGGAGCCGGCAATGTAGGCGAACGGTTCCCCGGCTGCCCGCCGCGTCGTCTGTACATCGAACAAGCGCACCTCTTCGCGGCTCAGCGCCTCGTTCGGGTGTCCCAGCTGATATGTCAGCGTGAAACGAGGCTGAAGTGAAAGGAGCAGGCGTGCCTCGCGCAGCGGCTCGTCGATGCAAGTTTTTCGAAGCAGGTCCGCCGCGGCGGCCAGAGCCTCACGAACGGTCATGCCGCCCAGTCATCACGGCCGGCTTCTGCGGGAATCACGGCCGTCATCGCGGCGATGGCGACTTCCAGAATGGCGTCGTCCGGTTCGGCTGTGGTCAGATTCTGCAGCCACAGTCCCGGCTTTGAAACAGCACGAGTCAATACATTATCGTATTTGCCGGAAAGACGGATCAATTCGAAGGAAATACCCGCGATCAGGGGGAGCAAAAGCAAACGGATGCCCACATTGACGAGCGGTCCGAAACGCGGCACCAGCGTAAATATCAGGATCGAGATCAGCATGACGAGAAACAGAAATGAGGTGCCGCAGCGCGGGTGAAGGCGGCTGAATAGTTTGACCTGATCGACTTTGAGTTCGGCTCCCGCTTCGTAGCAGGCAATCGTTTTGTGCTCGGCGCCATGGTACATCCAGACACGCCGAATGTCCTTCAGACGCGATGTCAGAAACAGGTAGCCGATAAACAAAAGCATGCGCACAGCGCCTTCCGACAGCGCGAGTCCGTAATGCCGCGTGCCGAGAGGAATCTGCCAGAGCGCTCTGAGCGCATCCGTCAGCAGACTCGGCAAAAGGATGAAGAGCACAATGGAAAAACCGAGTCCCAGTACAACTGAAAGGCCCGTAACCAAACTGCTGTGGCGTTCGAAGAAACGATCTGCACGTGTCGGTTCCGTCGTCGCTTCTCCCGTTTCCTGCAGCTCAGCAGAACGCATCAGCGCGCTGACGCCCGTTTTCATCTGAGTGACGAGACGGATGGAACCGCGCAGAAACGGAATGCGCGCCAGCTTGCCGGATGAACGGCGCGGCTTTTCTTCCACGACAATGTGCCCGTCCGGATGGCGCATGGCTGCCGCCTGCATATCGGGTCCCAGCATGAGCAGGCCTTCGATGAGGGCCTGTCCGCCGATCGATGTTTTTTTTGTGTTGCTCATTAGTTGCTCCGCCTGCTGCGGCGACCAGGTCGCCGTCATGAAGAAAAAAGGGAGTCTCGACTCCCTCCTCAGTATCAACCTTCTTTGTGCTGGCCCATGCGCTTCTTGAACTTATCGACACGGCCGCCCGTATCAATGAGCTTCTGCCGGCCCGTGTAAAATGGGTGACAGCTGGAGCAGATATCCACGTTCATGGTGGCATGCACCGATCCGGTTTCAAATGTGTTTCCGCAGGCGCATTTCACCGTGCATGTCTTGTATTCGGGATGAATATTTTCTTTCATGTGCTTTCCTTTCATACGATGCCGCCCCGCCCGGTCTTTCCGTCAGAATGCAGCACCAGAACTCTTCGCTCAATGCCTGCCGATTGTAGCGCGCGCGGGGACGCTTGTCAAACGCTTTTGCTCACCGTATCAAGGCAGGCAATAATACTGATAGACCGCGTTTGTAAGCGCGTTTGCCATCGTGCCGAGCGACTCGTCGTCTGTCAGTATCGCCCGATCCTCGGGATTCGACAGCATGCCGAGTTCAATGACGGCTGAATTCAGATTCGACAGGCGAAGCACCGCCATATCCTCTTCTCTGACGGGCTCGTTCTCCGGAGCCAGCGACGGAATCTGAGAGACGATGTGTGCCTGCAGCAGGCCGGCCAGACGAAAGCGATCCTCACTGTTGTAGCCCGCATAGTTGGGCGGCAGCGTATCGGCAGGCTGTCCGGCGGCGTAACCGTTGTTCACTGAGGCGATATAAGAATTCGACATATAGACCGCATGCGCGCCGCGAATCGACTCGTCGGCTGAAAAACCGGTCTGCAGAGAGATGAGCAGAATGTCGCCGTACTGGCGTTCAATGTCGTAAATGATGCGCAGATCGGGCGGCGTGCCGATATTGCCGAACAGTCCGCGGCCGCCCGAATCGGCGCTGCTCTGATTGATGCGCATAATATCGCTCATGAGGGGACGAAGATGCCGGATGGGTTCGATGTCGTATCCGGCCAGTGCCGCTTCTTCGCCGTAGGCAAGCAGGGCATAGTCAGCGGCAAAGGCGACCCGGTAAAACAGTGACAATTCGGTATCGCCGGTGCGCGTGTAGATAACATTCGCACCGAGCGACCGCAGGCGTTCGCCCAGCATCTGCGCCATCTTGAGCGTAATCGTCTTTTCGTAGACCGGTTCGTCATCCAGAGCCGTAAAGACGCCCTGGCCGTTGTCCGCACCGCCGTGCGCGGCATCCAGAATGACCGTGATGCCGCTCAGCGCCTCCGGCCCGAAATCACGGCCGACGAACGAGGTGCGGGTGACGTCGCGGATCTGCGGAACAACCGAATCTGCCGGCCAGCTGCGCAGCGCTGTGCCGCCCGGCGTCAGACTGTCCGGATCATTGTCAGCGAGCGGCAGCAGTCCCAGCGCAGCTATCTCTTCATCTGTTTCAGCAGGCGGAGGCGTCACATCCTGATCCTGATTCAGGTCGCCATTTTCCGCTTGCCCGGTCATTTTCATTTCGGTTTCAGTCGAATCACTGCTGTGCGGCCACGGTGCGCCGAGCACACCAAACAGCGACAGGAGAAGCAGCACACCTGCTGCAGCCATAATGACGGCCAGTGCACGTTCCGCCTGTTTCGCCGTCACGGTTACACTCCGTAGGATTCTGCGATCAGGCTGATCAGGTCGTCGGCCAGTTTGCGGATCTGAATAATATCTTCACCTTCCAGCATGACGCGAATAAGGGGTTCCGTTCCGGATGCGCGCACAAGTACGCGGCCGCGGCCGGCCAGTGTCGATTCTGCGTTCTGAACCGCCGACATAATTTTTTCGTCGCACAGCACCGCCTGCTGTGCACCGTTTCGCACTCTTGCATTCTTCAGAATCTGAGGCAGAATTTTGACCATGGTTCTGGCGGCATCGATGGTCGTATGTTTTCCAACCAGCACATTCAGCAGGTGAAGCGCGGAAAGCAGACCGTCTCCCGTCGTCGTATGCTCAAGCACAATGAAATGGCCGGATTGCTCACCGCCCAGTGAATAGCTGCCTTCCAGCATAGCCTCCAGCACATAGCGGTCGCCGACTTTTGTTTTGATCACATTGACACCCGCCTGTTTCGCCCAGATATCGAGACCGAGATTGCTCATCTGCGTCACAACCAGCGTGTTGTGCTTCAATGTGCCCTTTGCCATCATGTCGGACGCCATAATCGCCATGATGATGTCACCGTCAATGATGTCGCCGTTGCTCGCCACCACAAGAAGGCGGTCCGCATCGCCGTCGAAGGCCAGTCCCAGATCGCAGCGGTGCGTTCGGACCGTATTCTGCAGCAGCTCGAGATGCGTCGATCCGCAGCCGGCATTGATATTGACGCCATCCGGCTCAATGCCGACCGCAACGACCGCGGCACCCAGATCGGACAGCAAAGCCGGTGCGATCGCGTAACTGGCACCGTGTGCGCAGTCAACGGCTATTTTCAGACCGGTAAGATCAACACTGAGCCGGCGTTTCAAATGTTCGGCATAATCGTGCGCCGCCTCGCTGCGATCGTACACGGTACCAATTTCCGTGCCGGCCGGGCGGGTAATCTGGTCAAATCCAGCGCGCACCACCTGTTCGATCTCATCCTCGATATCATCAGGCAGTTTGTAGCCCTGGGCCGAAAAAAACTTGATGCCGTTATACTCAAACGAGTTGTGGGATGCCGATATGACAACCCCGGCGTGCATGCCGTATTTCCGCGTCAGATACGCGACGCACGGTGTCGGCACCACACCTGCCAGGTGCGCGTCGGCACCGGCTGCCGTAATGCCCGACACAAGCGCGGCCTGCAGCATATCCTTGGATATGCGCGTATCCGTTCCGACGATAATTGACGGCTTGCCGGTTGCATGTCTCGCCAGGACTACCGCCCCGGCGTAGCCGAGCTGAAATGCCAGTTCAGGCGTAATCTCGACGTTAGCGACTCCGCGGACGCCGTCGGTGCCAAATAATCTGCTCATGGAACCTCCATTATTCAGGGACGCTCAAACACGTTCACTGTTACTTGGGTCGGTGTCAGCTGATCGGTCAGCGTATAAAGAAGCGTGCCAGTTTCCACCTCAACCCTTAGCGATTGTACACCAGGTTCCGTCACCTGGTTAACATCGACATAAGCTGTGATTTCCTGTGCGGTGAGATCGTTCAGAATCTGGGTCCGGGCCGTAAGCGTCAGCTGTACCGTCTGCAGCGGCAGTGTCTGCACGACAAACCCTCTGTCCAAAGCATCTTCCGTCCCGCGATAAGACAAGGTAACCGTATACGTGCGGGTGTCAATGGGATTCACCGTGACCTGAACATAAAGCCAGATTCCGCTCGCAATCAGGAGCGAGAGGACAAAAAGGAGCACACGCTGACGGCGCGGCGTTCGATTATCTCTGCGACGGAACAGGCCTCTGGAGAATCGGCGCTGTCTCGGTTCAGCAGCAACGAGTTCCGGCTCGGCATCGTCCGGATCGATACCCTCATACTGCGGGATCACCGCCGCAGGCTTGGACGACTTCAGTTTCATGCTGCGGCCGAACAAACGGCTGAAGCGCCCGACGCGGGCTTCTTTGCGCTCCGTCATCAGCAGACGGTGCAGCTGGCTGCGCAAGGCATCGGCATTGGACAGAACATATAATCGTCCGTTCAGTGCCAGCGAAACGGTGCCGCGTTCCTCGGACACGACGACGGCGATAGCGTCGCCCAATTCGGAAGCGCCGACCGCGGCGCGGTGTCTCGTGCCAAATTCTCGCCGCAGATGGTAATTGTCGGAAAGCGGCATGTGGACTCTGGCGGCAGCCACACGGCCGTTGCGGACCAGGATGGCTCCGTCATGGAGCGGCGATCCGACGTAAAAAATCTGCTTCAGCAGAGCCGCCGTAACGGTTGCATCGAGCGGAACGGCGTTTTCCTGTTCCAGCAGGTCACCAAGTTTTGTTTCCCGTTCAATGATGATCAGTGCGCCTGTGCGCGTGTGCTGCATCGCTTCACATGCCGATACAATCGATTCGATCAGCTGTCTTGTAAATGTATAGCTGTCATGCACCGCTTCCCCGGACAGCGTCCCTGTCAGGCGGCCAAAACTGTTCCGCCCGACCGTTTCCAGCGTACGTCTCAGCTCCGGCTGAAACAAAACGATAACCGCGATGGCCAAAAGCGACAATGTGCTGTTCAGCAAAAAACCAATGGCGTTGAGACCGACAACGTTCGAAACGAGCGACAGGGCCAGAATTAAAATGACGCCCTTCATCAGCTGCCACGCTCTGGAATCGCGGAAGACCTTCAGCAGATAGTAAATCAGAAATGTTGTGACCAGGATATCGAGAATTGCCACGAACGTGTCGAGAGGCCCGCCAAAAAAAAGCAGTCCGTCCACGACGCTCTGCCTTAAATCGGAAAAAAACTGTCCGATTTGCGAGAAAAAATCCGTTGCCAGTGCTGCGCCAATCAAAATATCGATCCTGCCCCTTTGTTTACCATTATAGTCACAGGAGCCCGGATAATAAAAGCATTATTGCGCTGTCAGTCGAGTGCCGTTCGCAAACACCACCGTATGGGCCGACAGCCGGGCGAGCAGCGCACGATCGGACGTCGCATAAACGAGCAGACAGGCTGTCAGACGGTTCAGACGATGCATTCGTTTCACCAGCTCCGCCTGAACATCCCGCGAAAAAAGCGCGAGCGAATCCTCCAGCAAGAGGACATCCGGCTTTGCTGCGAGACATCGGGCGACGTGCAGCATGAAGCGGTCGGCGGCAGCGAGTTCACCGACCGGAACGCCGATCTTGTCTTGAAGTCGAACCGCCTCCAGCAGACGGTCAGCATCACCAGAAACTGAACCGAGCGCCGCTTCGACCGTTTGGTGCACATCGTGCACCTGATTTTGAAAAATCAGGCGCACCGGCCGCAATGCCGGTGTCACGCTCGTGATATCTGCATCATTCAGGCGAATCGCGCCGGCTGTCACATCGACGAGTCCGGCCACCGCGCGGAGCGCCTCCGTCTGACCGTCCGCCCCTGGCCCGTAGAAGGCCGCCATCCGACCGGACGTGACGCGAAATGACACCTTCCTGAGCGTCGGCTGTCCGTACACGTATTTCGTGCTGACCTCGAAAAACTCCAGAATCGTCATTTGTGCAGCAGCGGGCTCAGCTTTTTGTATATAAGCAGCAGCAAAAGCGAAATGGTCGTTCCCTTGAACAGATTAAACGGAACAAAGACGAACAGAATCAGAGTCGGCAGGTCATGCACAAGCGTATTGCCGGCCGCCGCCGTCACACCGATGATCTGCTCCATCGTAAACCCCATTGCTGCGATATAAAAGGGAATCATGACGAAATAATTCAAAATCGATCCGCTTGCGGTCAGCGCCAGCGTTCCGGCTGCCAGTCCCTGAATGGCTCCGGTTTTAGTCTTGTTGAAGCGATAGACGATGCCGGCCGCCGCGACAAAACTGGATCCCATGATAAAATTGGCAAGCTCTCCGATCAGCCCGGTGGACGAGAACGGGAGATGGATCAGATTCTTGATGAACTGCACGATCACGCCGGTAAGCGGTCCCATCGAAAAAGATGCCAGCAGGACTGGAATATCGGAGAAATCGTACTTCAAAAATGCCGGCATCAGCGGCAGCGGAAACTCAAAGAACATAAGGATGGCGGCGATCGCCGCGAGGATTCCCGCTTTTGCAATCCATGTCGTGCGCGCGTGGCTGGCCAGCCGCTTCACCTGACTTTTTGCCTCGGTTTTTTCGTTCACAATGGCCTCACTTCCCCGGGGCAATAAAAAACCCCGCAAACCGGGGTCGCGCATGCCGGCGGCATGCGTTGTTTCCTCCCATCCAGACTTTACTGTCGGCCAAGGATTTTCACCTTGTCAACCTCTTATAACGAGGTTCGCGGGCTTCTCTCTTCGAGATACCGCCGGTAGGGAATTTCACCCTGCCCCGGAAACTTGCTTACATAATAGCAGAAATATCACATAGCAGAAACATTCACGTTTGTCCGCGGACTGTTCGCTAGCCAAGCGACCTGAAAACGCGCGGCATGAACTCGATTACATCCTGCGGCAAAAGCGCGCGTTCACCCTTTTCCTGCGCGGCCATGTCCGCCGCTTTGCCGTGCACATACACACCTGCGGCTGCCGCCTGAAACGGCAGCATCCCGCCGGCCAGAAATCCGCCGATCAGTCCGCTCAGCACATCGCCCGATCCACCTTTCGCAAGTCCGGGATTGCCGGTCGGATTCAGCACTGCCTGTCCGTCAGGAGCCGCTGTGACGGTCGACATTCCCTTCAGCACCACAATGCATCCGGTTTCCAGAGCCAGCCGTCTTGCACCGGCCGTTCGGTCGTCATCCCAATACGCGGCAAGCCGCTTGAATTCACCGACGTGCGGTGTCAGAACGGCGGGCATTTTTCTGGCCGCAAGCATCGTTTTCCAGCCGGGAAGCCGCGCCAGACGGTTGAGTCCGTCGGCATCGATGACAAGCCGTTTCGCTGTCGCGATAACCTCCGTCAGCGAAACCGTCTCCAGGTCGCCGAGCCCCGGCCCATAGACGATGGCATCCTGATTTTTCAGCCAGCTCGGATCGCGCCCGGCCGGCTGCAGGGCTTCGGGCAAAACCGTGAGAAGATCGGATCGCAGGCGTTCGCTTGCAAGAACGCTGACATAGCCGACACCAGTCATGGCCATCGCCCTGGCGGCCAGGACGACGGCACCGGGCATGGTCTCGTGTCCTCCGATCAGGCCGGCTTTGCCCCCCTGCCCTTTGTGTCGGTCGCGCTGAAACGGCTGCAGCAGCATCGCCGTCGCCCGATCCGTCATGAGGCAGGCTGCGGGCCCTACATCGCTGAGCAGGGTGTTGATTTTCTCGGATGTGATGCCGAGCGGATCCGATTCGATGCGATGCTGGTGCAGCACGCCGGGATGCGCGATCTGTCCGATTTTCGGCCGCACAAACGACACGGCCAGCTCCGCCCGGATGGAGGGATCGGAGGCTCTGCCGGTCGTGGCCTCAACACCGCTCGGCAAGTCGATCGCAAGCACGACGCTGCCCTCTCTGCCCAGCTGATTGGCTTTCGATATCGCGTCGGCACAGACGGGCGGCATGCCGCGATCTGCCAGAAACCCGCTGCCGAACAGCGCGTCCATGATCAGGGCGGGGCGATCGGCGGGCCAGGCCATAAACACGTCTGGGCGTTCGATCCGGATGCCGGCCGCTTTGGCGGCGGCGCGATTCAGCGCCGCTTCCTGCGGCAGCTGCCGTTCAACGGCGAAATCGATAACGGTCAGCGCATATCCGCGGGCGGCCAGCACCCGGGCTGCGACCCAGCCGTCACCGCCGTTTTGACCGGCGCCGGCAAGGATGATGATGGGATATCCTTGCGGCAGAATGCGCTCCGCCCAGCCGGCCGCAACGAGGCCGGCCTGTTCCATCAGCTGCAGGAGGGACACGGCACCGTCAGCCGCGACACCAAGATCGATGCGCTTCGCCTCAGCGGCAGAAAGCAGGCGCGTGACGGCGTTCAGGTCGCCCCAGGGCGTGTGACATGTATCGGCAAATTGGTTCATGCTTAGATAGTACTAAAATATGGCAAAAAAAAACGCCGCATGAGCGGCGCCCTTTTATCCTTAATCGACGTATTTGTCGAGAATGACCTTCAGATCATTGTACGGTCTGGCTCCGACCAGTTTGTCAACGACTTCGCCGGCCTTGAATACGTACAGCGTCGGAATGCTCATGACGCGATAGCGCTCCGCCAGTTCGGTCTGCTCATCAACATTGACTTTGCCGACAGTCAGTTTGCCGTCATAGTCTTTGGCAAGACGATCAACGACGGGGCCAACCTGACGACAAGGACCGCACCATACCGCCCAAAAATCAACCAGCACCGGCTTATCGGCTTTTAAAACAAGATCTTCAAATGTATTCGTCGTGATTTCCAGTGGCATAAGTCCTCCTATATACCTCGCCGGCTACGCGCATCACCGGCCTGTCTCCCTTAATTTATGCGCAAACCGATTATGCCGATCGCGCCTGAACAATTGAGTAACTCCAGTTACACGCATCGCCCGAAACGCCTGACACTAAGGAGTTACAAGGACTTGAACGCGTTTGCCGGTGCATCATGCAGAGCGCCCGCGGTTGCCGATTGATCCCGATAACTGTTACTCTTTGCCTAATAAGCGCGGGGGTTTCACATGAAAACAAAAATATTCGCCCATCGCGGCGCCAGTCTGACCCACCCGGAAAATACGCTGGAAGCGTTTCGCGAGGCCGTTCGCCTCGGTGTGGACGGCATTGAACTCGATGTGCAGCGGACTGCCGATCGCCAGCTCGTCGTGCTTCACGACGAAGAATTGACGCGCCTGACCGGTCAGCCGGGATACGTACACGAGATGTCTCTGGAAGCACTGCAATCCATGAATATCGCGCATCATGCGGGTGCGTTCGCCGCCGCACCGACACTGGAATCGGTGTTCCGGCTTTTAAGTTCAACGGATCTCCAGTTGAATGTCGAATTGAAAAACAGCATCGTGACGTCGCCGGGTATGGAAGAGGAAGTGATCGAACTCGTCTCCCATTTCAACTTGTCTGACCGCGTCATCTATTCGTCTTTCAACCATCTGAGCATGAAACGATTCGCCGATCTCGGCCTGGGTGAACAAGCCGCCCTGCTTTTTTCTGACTGGATTTACCGGCCGTGGGATTACGCCGCCTTAATCGGTGTATCTTCCTTGCATCCGTCCTATAATGTTCTGCAATATCCGAATCTGATCAAGGTTTGCCGTGATAACGGCATTGCAGTGCGAACGTGGACCGTTGACACGCCGGCGCATATGGATCTGGTGCTTGCCCTCGAACCGGACGCCATGATCACGAACGATCCGACCCTCGCTATGGAGAGGCGGAGCCAATGGGAGATTAATCATGCGACTTGACTGGAAAAAAACGCTGCTGATCGGGTTTGGTTTTCTCGCCAGTTCATTGGCCTGGAGCCTCTATAATTCGCTTGTACCGGTTATGCTGGAAAATCGCTTCGGTCTCTCGACCATGCTGATCGGCACGATCATGGCGATCGACAATTTTTTTGGCGTCGTCTTCCAGCCGCTCGTCGGCATCCTCTCCGATCACACGAAAACACGTTTCGGACGCCGCATGCCCTGGATCCTGATCGGCCTTCCGCTCTCGGCAGCCGCCTTTTTCTTTATACCGCGGGCCCAAAGCCTCGGCATCATGATGGCGGTCATCATTCTGTTTAACTTCCTGATGTCAGTCTGGCGCTCGCCTGTGATCGCCCTGATGCCGGATGTGACCCCAAGGCCGCTGCGCAGCAAGGCCAACGGCATTATCAACCTGATGGGCGGCATCGGCAGCATCATCGCCTTTTTTGTCGGTGGCCGTCTGGCCGTGGCCGACAAATCAAACGGACTGTCGTTCCTCATGGGCTCGGCCGTGATGATTGTCTCCCTCGTTGTACTCGTGCTGTTTGTGCGGGAACCGGTTGCCGCGCACGTATCGCTGCCGCGGCGTCAGAAGCAGCAGCGAAGTACGCTTGCGTCAATCAGGTCGACGCTCCTCAGCCTCGGCCCAGGTGAACTGAAAAGCCTTGTCCTGCTCCTCGCGGCCATCTTCTTCTGGTTTGCCGGCTACAATGCGATCGAAACATTTTTTACGCTCTACATCACGAACATCCACGGACTTCTGGCGGGCGATGCCACCCAGATGCTCACGCTTTTCTCCCTTACATTCGTGGGTTTTGCTTTTCCGGCCGGCATCATCGGCAGCCGGATCGGCAGAAAACGCACCATCCTGATCGGCCTGATCGGCCTGATCGCCTGCTTTATTCCGTTCATATTCCTGGAAAACCTTCTCCTGCTGCGAATCCTGCTCGCACTTGGCGGCATTTTCTGGGCTTGCATCAATATCAATTCGCTGCCGATGGTCGTCGAACTCGCTTCCGACTCCAAGGTCGGATCATTCACGGGTTACTACTATTTTGCTTCATTCTCCGCAGCCATTCTGAGTCCGATTCTGTTTGGTTTTATCCGTGATCTGACGAAGAATTATTCCATCCTGATGGTTTACGCGTGCGGTGCATTCGCGCTGGCTTTACTCGCCGTCGCTTTTGTCCGCCACGGTGAGGCTGCCCCCCCGGATCCCTCCGGCCATCATCACGCGACGCTTCCAGCGGCCGCTCAGGAAGTACGGGAGGAGAAACAGTAAGCCGGCAACCCAGCCGATCGGAAAACTGTAAAACATCGCATCCCGGCCGAATTGTGCTGCAAACAGATAGGACAGCGGCACGCGCGAGACCCACAGTGACAGTGACTGCGAAATCAGCGGGATCATGGCCTGCCCCGTGCCGCGCAGTGCCGACGACATGACCATCATGACCGCCAGCAGATAGATGTAGGGCAGCATGCGCGTGAGATATGCCATGCCCGCGGAAATCACAGCCGGATCGTTGCGAAACAGACTGAGCAAAGTTGGTCCATAAAACAGGGTGAGCGGCACCATCACCGCCGTGATTGCGGCACAGATGACGAGTGAAGCCTTCACCCCCTTCATCACGCGATCAAGGCGTCCGGCGCCCACGTTCTGACCGACATACGTCGTCGTGGCATTCGCCAGCGTCATCACAGGCAGAAAGGCGAACGCATCAATCTTATTGGCCGCGGCAAACCCGGCCATGAATATCGTGCCGTAACTGTTCACCAGATTTTGCAGCAGCATCGTTCCAAGCGAGTAGGACATGTTGCTGATTCCGGCCGGAACACCGAGGCGGACAGCGTCTTTCAGGATCGACCAGTCCATCACGCTGTGTTTCAGACGAATGCGAACGAGCCCCATTTTTTTGTTGATATGCCATACGCCGATCAGGAAGGCGATCATCTGCGCGATGACGGTAGCCAGGGCGGCGCCGGCGGTTCCCAGACCAAACGTGACGACGAACAGCAGATCGAGACCGATGTTGCTGACGACCGCAATCGCCAGATAAAGAAGCAGACTGCGCGAGTCACCGAGGCCTTGCAGGATGCCGGCATTGATGTTGTAGCCGAAGGTCGGCAGTGTTCCGAGAAATATGATCTGAAGGTAGGGCACCGCATGAATCATGGCTTCTTCCGGCACGTTGATCAGGCCGAGCATCGGCCTGGTGAGAAGTAAGCCGATCGCGGACAGGGCAAGCGACGACACAATAAAGGCACGGTAGATCGTATCGACGGTGCGCTGCATGCGATCATACTCGCGGGCACCGAAGTACTGCGCGATAATAATCGTCGATCCGAGTGCCACGCCGATGAACATGGAGACAAAGAGAAACATGATGGGGAATGATGTTCCGACAGCAGCCAGAGCATCCTGACCGACAAAACGGCCGACCACGATGCTGTCTACGACATTGTAAAGCTGCTGCAGCAGATTCCCGATCAGAAGCGGAACGGAATAACGCAAAAGCAGCCGGTACGGGCTGCCGGTCGTCATGTCAAGACGCATCGTGTCAGATTTGCTCATAACAAGCTATTGTACGTGTCTTTGCTGAAAACGACAATCAGGATTTCGGCAATGCCGCGACCTCCATCACCGCATCAATAATCGCCTGGTAACCCGTGCAGCGGCAAAGATTGCCGGAGATG
>DUPJ01000057.1 GCA_012838355.1 Clostridiaceae bacterium | reverse complement strand
GCCTTGACAACACCGATCGGTGCATTTTTTGCGTACCCGTTTATCAGCAGGATGGATAATTCCGTTCTGGGACTGGCGCTCGGTTTTGTTGTTGGCGTCCTGATTTATCTTTCCGCCTCACATCTGCTGCCGGAAGTAAAGGAACATGGGAAAAAACATGCCTACTGGGCATTTTTGATTGGCATTCTTTTGGGAATCGTAATTTTTTTAAGCAAGAAATAGCCTGTGGAATCTCTCAGCGAGAATTAGGCGATGTCTGCAACAAAAAACCGCAGAACGCGTCGAACTGCGGTCATTGTTCTGGTGCCGGTGGCCGGACTCGAACCGGCACGGGTTTTGCCCGTCGCATTTTGAGTGCGATACGTCTGCCAATTCCATCACACCGGCAGGTGAACCGTCTGCCATGGTAGCAGGTCGAAAACAGCCTGTCAATCGACTGTTGGACGTTTTCGGCTATGATGAGGAAGGCTGAAGCCGGAGGTGGAATATGCGCACTTATTTGCTTACAGGAGCCGGCAACGGCATTGCACAATCGATTCGCTCGAGGCTCATCGCCGACGGCGATCTCGTCATCGAGACGGATCTGATCAAACCGGAAGAAAAACCAGATGACAGACCCTTTTTCACTGCCGATCTTCGTCGTTTTGAAGATCTGGACCGAATCATAAGCTATATCCGAGATAAGGGAATCTGTCTGAACGGATTGATCCACACGGCCATGCTGCATCACGGTGGACTGGACACCTGCACGTACGATCAGTTCATCGACGCTTACAAGGTGGGGGTCGCCGCACCGTTCTATTTGATGCAAAAACTGAATTCACTTTTTGCGAAAAATGCTGCCGCAGTCCTGATTGGCTCTACCCGCTTCCTGATGTCACAGCCCAACTGGGAAAGCTATGCAGCTGCCAAAGGGGGATTGTATGCGCTGAATCATGCCCTGGCCATGACGCTTGCCGGAAAAGTTCGCGTCAACCTGATCGCGCCGGGGTGGATTGACAGCAGCAACCGGGGACAGTTCTCAGCGGCCGAAAAGCGTTCTCAGCCCGCGGGTCGGGTTGGCACACCGGACGACGTGGCGGCGCTCTGCCGTTTTTTGCTCAGCAACGAGGCTGGATTCATCACTGGTGCCGTCTTCACGGTTGACGGCGGCATGACTCGCCAGATGATCTATCCGGGGGAATTCGGCTGGGATTTTACGCCTTAGCGGACGCTTGCCGCTGCAATTCAATAACGGCTTCAGCCAGATCCGGCACCGGTCCGTCGATCCGGGCATCACGCAGTACATCCCGCACTGGCAGTGTGTAAACGGGGGGCAGCGCTCCTCCCTGGCTCTGCCGCCAGGCTGCCATCTGTTCCGCTGAACAGGCGAATACGATCCTGCCAAGGCCAACCCAGCCGTGCGCTGCACTGCACATGGCACAGTGTTCACAGGACGTGTAGACGGTTGAACTGTTTCTCGCTTCAGGCGACATATTGGCGGCTGCCCAGCGTGCAATGTTGAATTCCGGATGCTGCGTCCGGTCACCATTGCCAACCTGACTCTGCATTTCGACCAAGACGGAACCGTCTTCAGCGACAAGCAGCGAACCGAACGGTTCATGACCGTTCTCCAGAGCAGCTTTCGCAAGTTCAACGGCGCGTTCCAGGTACTTTCTGTCTTTATCCGTAATCATGATTGCGTCTCCCCTCGTTTGTTCATCTTATCTCGGAATGGGTGATGCCGCGCATCGCTTCGCACAGCTTCCATTCAGCAGAATCGTTTCAGGCGGCTAAAGGTCGAAATAGTAACCGCTGAGCAGATAATCCTTTCCGTGTTTTTCTGACAAGGTGAGCAGATTCTTCTTGACTGACGTGAGCAAAACGTCTCCGGCTGCATATGCCTGCAGCCGTTTGCGGAAGCGGCTTTTCTCCGCTGCTGTCACCTTGTCCCGGACGTACCCCCAGACATGTTCTGCCGCGTTGATGGCGTTCCCTGCCGCCGGTGTCTTTGCCAAGGCGTCCTCGAGCAAGCGGTACATCTCAAGCGCCGGGTACGACCGCTTGTCTTTCAGGAGCCGGCGGATGCCCAGATAAATGTCGGGCGCACGCTCCAGCACAGCATACTTGTAGCGGCCCCAGTCAGCCTCGAGCACGCCGATTCCTCTTTCCTCGACGCAATGAATGCATTTTAACGCCGATACGTTCTTATCTTTAACCTCCAGCATAATGTCCACATCTCTGTCATCCAGATCGTGAAAAAAACGGAGGAAAGGGGCAATTGAAATGGTCGCCGAATGCGCGCCGGGCCTTTTGTCCGGAGCCGACTGAGAATAATGCAGCTTCTGCCGTCCGTCCTCCTGCTTCCAGGTCTGGGCGCAGCGATCGATCCACTCAGTTTCGGATGCAAGCTTTTCCGGTGGATTGACCGCGTGATGCAGATTATCGAAAACCACAGGCAGATCGGCTGACACGGAGAGTTCCAAGATGTCTTCAACGTGAAACAGCTTGTCATCGTTTTCTAAAACGAGACGACACCGCACGCCCGGGGCGAGATTATGAAAGCGCTCCAGAAAGCGTTGTTTGGCCGAAACTTTGTCTCCGTACACGCCGCCCGCATGCAAAATGATCTTGTGGTCGACACCAACGCCGAGAGCGTCCAGCACAGATGCGTGGTATTCCAGATCAGAAGCAGCCCGTCGGGCTACGTCAGGATCCGGAGAGTTGATTACCGTGTACTGGCCTGGATGCATCGATACCCGCATGCTCGACAACATGATCTTT
>DUPJ01000056.1 GCA_012838355.1 Clostridiaceae bacterium | reverse complement strand
AGGGTTGACTTTCCGCTGCCGCTCGGGCCGGTTAAAACGATCACGAGCAGGCTTTCTCCCTGTCTAGACGCACCGTTATCAGCTGGGCCGCGATCGCGATCGCAATTTCCTGCGGTGTTTCAGCACCGATATCAAGCCCGATCGGGGTCGTGATTCGGAGAAGATCTTTCTTTGCAAAACCATGCTCGTGGACCAGGTGGTCAAAAATGGTTCTCATCTTCCGGCTGCTCCCGATCGCACCGATGTAATGCGCATCCGTAGCGAGGATCTGCACCAGTACCTCCTCGTCGAGCATGTGGCCGCGCGTCATGATACAGACATAATCGTCAGCCGTCACGCTGACGTCCGCCGCGATATGGCGAAGATCGATCAGTCCGGTGTGGACAGCGGCCGGGTACCGTGCCGGATCGGCAAACGATTCTCTGTCGTCCAATACGAGCACGTCAAAGTCGAGCGGCACCAGTGCGTGTGCCAGAGCCGTGCCGACATGGCCGCCGCCGCAGATGACGACACGTCCTGCCCGGTTGATCGACTCGGCCACGATGTCGCCTTCCAGCCGGATCCGCCTGCCCCGCTTTGCCCCAAGCTCGCGCTCAAGCCAATCCAGGGCGACACCGGCGGCATCCCCGATCAGGTGTTTGTCAATATTCAGCAAAAAGAGGGGTTTTTTGTCCGTGAGACCGGAAAGCATCTGAACCGGCCGTCCGGAAGTCAGTGCCTCGATGCCGGCATCGATCGCCGCCAGCAGTTTTTGTTTTGCGGGATCCAGATAGAGGAAACGGATGACGGCGTCGCCGCCGCAGATCATGCCGAGGTTTTCAGCATCGCTCTTGTTCAGCACATAGTGGTGCACGTCGCTTTCGCCGCGCTGGAGGAGACCAAGCGCTTTTTCGATCGACTGGTGTTCCACGGCACCGCCGCCGATGGTGCCGGCAAGAAGGCCGTTCTCCGACACGACCATATGCGCGCCTTCGCTGCGCGGCGTCGCGCCTGCAGACTCCACCACACTCGCCAGTATGGCCGGCTTATGGTCGGACAGCGTCCGCTTCAGGGCATGCAGGATCGTCAGCATGATCGTCTCTCCTTATTTCGCTGTCAGTCAGGATAACACGGCGCGAAGGCTCGCCTCCACCCGGAGTGCCGCCTCCTTGCGCCGGGCGTGCTTCGCGCGGCTTTTATCGCTGTCACAGAGGCAGTAGCTGTCGTTGAAACGTGACTCGATGCCGACCACGTCATCTTCCAGCACATTCTTGTCGGCGAGATAGAGCAGACTCGATTCATCAAGTGCCTCGATCTTCTCCTCCGGCAGATCCTGATGGTCCCCGATAATGCGGGCGACCTCCGGGTAGCCCTCATAGCGAAGGATGGCGGCACCGGCTTTGGCGTGCTGCGGCTCGCCCCGCGCGATATCGTGGAGGTCTGCGGCGGCGGCCAGAAGCGGAATATCGATCAGGGGGGCGCCCGTGTCCCGACGCTTCCGGTTGACCGCCTCGGCATAGGAAACGGCGAGTTCTCTCACCGCCGCCGTGTGCTGCCGCACACTGGCGTACATCCGGTAAGCATGCTGAAGATGGCGGATTTTCGCCTCGCTCGGTGCGTCGGTCGGCATGCGGCCGAGAATGACCGGCTCATAACCGGAGGCGGTGAGGCGGAGCACATTGTATGAGCCGTAGGGTTGTGCCCGTGCTCTCAGCCCTGTCAGCGGCCAGTCGAGCACCTTGGCCAGAAAGATGAGATTGACCATGGCGTGCGCCACGATGACGACGTCGTGCGTCGTGCTCCTGACGATCGCCTCGATCGCCCGGTAGACGCGTTCCTGGCACGCTTCGTGGGACTCGCCGCCGGGCGGTGTGTGCAGCGCCGGGTCGATGCCTCTGAGGGCAAATGCATCGGGTGCCATTCGTTCCACGTCGGAAAACAGCATGCCCTCCCAGTCGCCCATGGACAGTTCCATCAGGTCGGGAACGGGCGTCGGTGCACCGGCTTCCGGCCAGATCGCAGTGAGTGCTTCGGCCGTGCGCCGGCTTCGCAGGAGCGGACTCGTATAGAAATGAAACGGCAGCGTCAGCATGTCCTTCAGGCGAATGGCCATCAGGCGGGCATCTTCTTTACCCAGTTCACTCAGGTCATAATCGGTGCGGCTGTAGAAATGCCTTTTGTCGTGCGGAAATGCCGGTGTGCCGTGTCGGATCAGGTAGATGTGTCGTTCAGTCATCGGTTGCCTCAAATATCTCGTCGAACAGCTGTTCGACGGCAAGTCTGGCTCTGGTCGAGAGCGCTTCGTAACGGCTGACGAGTGTTTCGCCTTCCGGCGTGAGTGAGGAGGATCCGCCCGTTTTGCCGCCCTGACGGCGGTCGATCAGGAGCGTGCCGAGCTCGTCTTCCATCGTACGGATAAGCTGCCAGCCTTTGCTGTAACTGATGTGCATGCGCGCACACGCTTCAGCGACGGCCCCGGTCGTCCCGATCAGGGAGAGAAGGCGCCATGACGTCTGGCCGAAAAACGGCTTTGATTTCGCCAGCGTAATCCGCACCTGCGGCCTCAGAAGCTGCCGGTCGTGATGGTCCAGAAGCAGGGCGAAATCGTCCGGCGTATCGGCGTCGAGCTGTGTTCCTCTGTCATGCGTATCGATCACATGAGGCGGCACATCGAGACGGCCGATAATGCCGCGCAGACCGCCTTCGCCGCCGTCGGCCAGGATGGCGGGAATCAGCGAGGCCGCGAGCAAAAGCGGATGCCCCTCCTGTCCCTTGTACGCCGGTATGACAATGGGGTGCTCGTCGGTCATCAGCTGGTCGACCGTGCTTTTCGTGAAAAGGGGCACGTCAGCCGGTGAAAAGAGCACGCGGTCGCACTGCCCCGAAAGCCAGGCAAGCCCGATCTTCACCGAGTCGATCATCTCCGTCGTGCGATAGTCTTCGTTTCGAAGGCAGATTACATCCGTCTTTTTCAGATGGTCTTCCAGGCGCTTCGCCTCGTGCCCCGTCACGATCACGATCGGATCGACGCCGCTTTGCTCGAAAGTCGCGACGAGGCGCGATATGACCGTCGCCTGACCGATCTCCATCAATGGCTTGAACTGCCTCATGCGGGTCGACATCCCGGCCGCCACAATGAGGCCCGCCGTTTTCGTCACGAGTCCGTCTGACCAAGCGTGCCGATGAAGTCCCGGATCATGCGGAGGGCGACTTTCTTTCGATAGGCGCCGGTCGAGCGCTTGCCGTCCCGCGTCTCGATTTTTTCGTCAGCGAGGGCGACGATGCGGTCGGCATCGGCCTTGACCTCATGGAGCGGTCTGCCCTCCACCATATTTTCCAGTTCGGGAAGGCGCAGCGGCGTCTTGGAAATGGAGCCGAAGGCAAAGCGGAACGTGCGCACGAGTCCAGCCTGAACGGTGGCGGCTGCGGCAAACGAGATCTTCGAAATCGAGGCGGCTTTGCGCTGCGCGATCTTCTCGTAATAAATATCCGTGAAATCCTTCTTCGGAATCTTGATGTACGTCAGGAGCTCGTCCTGTTTCAGGTCGATGTTCTTCAGGCCGAGCATGAAGTCATCCATCCGCATTTCCCGCATCGACCCCGTTTTTTCGAGGATCAGGGTCGTATCGTAAAGGCTGAGCACCGGCGGCGTATCGGCGAGCGGCGAGGCATTGCAGATATTGCCGCCGAGCGTCGCGATATTCTTCAGAGCCGGTGCCGCGATCTCGACGATCGAGCGCTTCAGGAGTTCCGGCACGATGTCCGATCTGAGCAGCTCGGCATACGTGACACCGGCGCCGATCAGGAGGTGGTCGCCGCGGTCCTCGATATGCTTCAGCGACGAGATGCCGTTGATGAAGAGGAAATTTGCGTGCGGATCGTGATCGACCATGATATCGGTGCCGCCGGCGTAGACGACGACGTGTTCCGCTGCGCGTATGCGCAGGGCTTCGGCCAGTGTCTCAGGTTTGTTCTGTGCTACCATAATCCGGCTCCTTCCCGAGCGGCGTCCAGCACGGCCTTGACGATCATGTTGTAGCCTGTGCAGCGGCATAGGTTACCCGCCAGCCCGATTCTCACGTCCTCCGGCGAGGGATTCGGATTTTCGGAAAGCAGTGCCTCCGAAGCGAGAATCATGCCGGGGGTGCAGATACCGCACTGGACGGCGCCGGCCTTCATGTAGGCTTCGTCCAGCACGCGAAAGCGTTCTGTGCCGCGATATCCTTCGATCGTCACAATCGACTGTCCGGCGATGCTGCCAAGCGCGACGAGACAGGCATTGACGAGCAGGCCGTCGATCAGGACGGCGCATGCACCGCATTCGCCTTCGCCGCAGCCCTCCTTCGTGCCGGTCAGCCCGAACTCCTCGCGCAGCGAGTCGAGCAGACGGCTGGCGGGCGGCATGGCGGACGTTACTTCAGTGCCGTTCAACGTGAATGTAATCATCGCATTCGTCTCCTTACAGGTATTCCATGATGGTTTCAACCGTGCATGGAATCTTATTGATTTCGACGCCGAGCGCATTTTCGACCGACTGGACAAAGACGGGTGCACCGCCGTTCAGAGGTAGTTCGCCGGCGCCTTTGCCGCCGTACGGTCCCCATTCGTACGGGTTGTCGATGAACTCGAGATCGAAGTCACAGACGTCCTGTGCCGTCGGTATGTTGTAGCTGTTGAACGCGTTCTGCTTGATCTTCCCGTCGACCGTGACCATCTCCTCGATCGAGCCGTAGGCAAGTCCCTGCGTCAGGCCGCCCATCATCTGCCCCAGCATGATCGTCTCATCGGCACACGTGCCGACGTCATACGCGCCCCAGAGATGAATCAGCTCCGTCTTGGCGGTCACCGTATCGACCTCGGTTTCAAGTGCGTAGACACCCCACGAATAGACCGGATAGGCATCGCCGCAGAATTTATCCATATCCCAGGGAATCGTGGCCGGTTCCTCGACGAAGTGCTCTTCGTAGAGTTTTTCGACGCCGTCTTCCCACTCCGCCTTCATCCGTTCGGCGGCACGCTGTATCAGCCGCCCGACGATCATGAGCGAGCGCGATGCCACGGTCGGTCCGCTGTCCGGCACGACAAACGTATCGGGATTGTTGCAAAACACCTGTTCGTACGGAATGCCGAGCGTCTCCGCGGCGATCTTGCAGAGCGTCGTCTTGATGCCCTGCCCGATATCGCTGTTGGCGACCCGCACTTCGACTCGGTTGTCCTTGTGCTTGACGAGATGCGCGATCGATTTCAAAAGATCGCGTTCTGCGCTGCCTGTGAAGCCGCAGCCGTGCGAGAACATGGCAAAGCCGATGCCGCGCCGGCAGCGCCCCGTCTGATTCTGAAACTCCCGGACCTTATTGTGGTAATCCGATTTCGCGAGCACCCGCTCCACCAGCTGCGGCATGATCACATCGTAGGCATGCCGCCCGCCGGTCGCGGTGTGGTCGCCTTTTTTGGCCACGTAGCGGAGGCGGAAGTCGAGGATGTCCTGCCCCGTCTTCTTGGCGAGATGGACCATGTGCTGTTCCATCGCAAACGTCGTCTGCGGTGCGCCGAAGCCGCGGAAGGCGCCGTTCGGCACCGTATTCGTCAGGTTGATCGAGCCGTGCGCGCGCACGGCCGGAATGGTGTAGACCGAGGTTGCACAGATCAGGCCGCGCTGGAGCACCACGCTTGAGAGGCCGGGATAGGCGCCGCCGTCGTACATGCAGTCGATATCCATCGCCAGGATGTTGCCGTCGGCGTCGAGCGCCGTGCGGTAGACGGAACGCGAGGGATGGCGCTTCGTCGTGACCTCCATGTCCTCCTGCCGCTTGAAGATATACTTGACCGGCTTCCCGGTGACGTATGCCGCGGCCGCCACCTGGCAGCCGACGACCGACGGGTACTCTTCCTTGCCGCCGAATCCGCCGCCCGTCGCCGTCTGAATGATGCGCACATGCGCGTCATCCAGTTCGAATGCGTGCTTGATCGACGTCTGGACGTAGTAGGGACACTGCAGCGTACCGCGCAGCGTCATAATTCCGTCTTCCCATTCGGCGATCATGCCCTGCGGCTCGATATACGCCTGCTCCTGATAGCCCGTCTCGAACGTCTCCTCAACGATTTCGGCAGCGCCGGCGAAGGCCGCATCGACGTCGCCCGTTTCGT
>DUPJ01000055.1 GCA_012838355.1 Clostridiaceae bacterium | reverse complement strand
TCGCACCGACTATCGCGACCTCATCTGCGACGACGGCATGCATCCGAACGAAAAGGGCCATCGGGTCATTCTGGAGATGCTTCTGGACTTTATGCGGCCACTAAACCCAGCACCAGCCGTATAAGCAGAAGGATATCGATGCACACAATCATGGTGATCACCGATGCGATCAGGAGATGGCGATTGTTCCGCTCCAGATCCGACAGCATATAGCGCACGCCGGAGACCGGCGTTTTTCTGAGCACAAATCCCATCACAGCCGCAGATACCCGCAGCATCAGACCCGCGAGTCCGTTGGACGGGCCAAAAAAGATCCTCACAGCTGCATTTTTTTCCGCTGCCGCCAGCGGATCCCGTCGCTTCCAGTCACCCGCCAGAACCGCCTTCACCAGCACACCGAGCGGCGCACCGCCGATCATGAGGGCAAACAGCGGCCCGACTGACGCTGCAGCCAAGGCTGCCTTCGACGTGTTCATCGTCAGGCCGATCATTTCGTGGCCGTTCAGTTTCATTGAATTGCGGCCGACAAAACGACTCAGCAGAACACCTGCCGGCTGCATCTTCTTCGACCCCATCAGATAGGCAATCTTGTCGCCGATATCAAAGAGATCGCGCGTATCCAGAAGCAAGGCACCGATGA
Source organism: Clostridiaceae bacterium (assembly GCA_012838355.1). GTDB lineage: Bacteria > Bacillota > Clostridia > Saccharofermentanales > DTU023 > DUPJ01. The sequence continues at coordinate 22,222 of DUPJ01000055.1, read as the reverse complement.
CAGCCTGGAACGCAAGCGACAGCCAGATATTCACGTGATACGCCGCAAACGCCAGGGCAAGCGTCACCAGCGCCAGAAGAAACCCGATCAGCAACACAATACCGGGCTTCGCCGATGGCGGCCGTTTTTTGCCCTTGCGGAGCTTCGGCCGGCGAATCAGCCAGCCGCTTTTCAAGCCCGCAATCTGGCTCAAATAGGCCAGAACAAATGATGTCAGGATGAGCCATGGCAGATACCGCCAGGAAACCCCGAGGAACTCAATAAAAAGCTCAGCCATCTAAATTGTCTGCTACCAGAGAAATGAACCGAGCGGCAGGAGCAGGGCCAAAAGCCCGATCACCTCGGCGGCTGCAACCATGAACACACTCATTTTTCGTGTGATCCCGTGGTATTTGGCCCTGAAATAACTGTGGCACAACACGGAAATGCCAATCATCACGGCGAGACTGACCAATGCGGCCCAGACACCCGTAAGGATCAGTCCCACAGCCGCCACGCCCGCCGTTATCATCAGAATCAGCTGGACCAGCTTCAGCGTTTTCATATCGCCGTCTTCCTCCGGCTCAAGCGGGGCCAGAGAAAGCGTCAGCAGCGAACCGATGGCTCTGGCGAAAACAAAAACGGCAAGCATGGCGAACAAAAGCCGCCACAGGCGGAAACGGAAAAACAAAAACAGATAATAAAAGGCGGTCAACTCGACAGCCGCAAACAAGAGCGAGGTCACAACAGCCGACGGCCGCAGGACACGAGCCATCAGAATGCGCATCTTGTCGGGCATCCGCCGCTGCGAGAACAGGGCATCAGCCGTCTGGCCGAACCCGATGAGCGGCAGTCCGACCTGAAGGGTATAAATGAGAACGAGACCGATCAGGGCCGTAAGGTAAATGGACATCGGGATCAAACGTGCAATATTCACCCAGACAATCATGACAAGGCCCAGAATCACCCCGATCAGGGGATACACGGCATAGGTGAAAAGCCTTGTGTTCCCGTCTACCGGCGGCCTGGCCACGGGAATTACCGTACGCTCGTTCAGGACAACGTTTATGGCAGCAAAGACACCGGAACGGGGCCCTCCCCTTTTTCCCTTGTAAGATTCATATGTTGTACCGTCATCTTCACGGTCATTCGTTTCGAAATTGGAATCGTAATCGTCGTTCACGGTTCACTCCTCCTCTGCTCCACTTTAGTCAGTTTACCCATCATTTGCGCCAGCGACAAGACGGCGACGCATAAAAATCAGCCATAAGCCTGACAGCAGCAGGCCGAGCGCGATCCACTGCGATGTCGAGAGCGGTCCCAGGAAACCGCGGATGTCATCGCCCCGCACAAACTCGATCGCAAAACGAAAGGCGCCATACGCAACCAGATAGACGGGCGCCACAAATCCGTTTCGTTTTTTCAGGCAGAGCCAAACGAGCACCGCGGACAGGACAAACAAGAATCCCGCCTCAGTCAGCTGTGTCGGAAAGAGCATGACGTCCGGCGGGGCAAGTGATTCCGCCGGAAACACTACGCCGCACGCATCGACCGGTACACCGTGGCAGCAGCCGGCAAAATGACAGCCGATCCGCCCGATCGCCTGTCCGAATGCAACGGCCGGCAGCGCGGCGTCCGCCAGCACGCCGAAACTTGCTTTAAGCCGTTTCGCCATCAGCCAGGCGACCAGAAAGCCGCCGATCAGTCCGCCGAAAAAGACCTGGCCGCCCTCCACAAAAAGACGCCCGACAAACTGCCACTCGCCTTGACGAATCGCTTGCAGCACGAGGGGCAGCTGCGTGATCACAAAAAGAACCCGCGCACCGATCAGACCGGCCACAACTGAAACAACGGCAATCAGAAAAGCGATCGGCCGCGGCATGCCGCGCTTGCCCGCCAGCAAGACAAAAAGACCGATCGCCAAATAAAGGCCTGCTACCAGGAGCAGGCTGTAAGCCGCAATCGAAAGACCGAACAGGTCAAGTGTCGGTCTCACCTGAGCTGGAATGCGTCCCGAATCCAGCCCACCGTGCAGGAAAGAACCGACAGCGACAGGAACGCGAGACCCAGGCAGATCAGACCGAGGACAATACCGGCAATAGCAAAGCCGCGTCCGCCGAAATGCTCCGGCTGCGACTGGCTCTGGACTAATCCGACGGCGCCGAAAATAATCGCCAGAACCGGCGTAACGAAGCCAAAATACGGTATCCAGAACATGGCAAAACCGACCAGACCGAGCACCAGAGAGGCAATCGCCATGCCCATTCTCAAATTCGGCGACTGGCGTGCCGGGTCAAGCGCACTGCGCGGCTGATTATACTTGCTCGCGTGCACCGGTGTGTCCATGCGCTCACTGCCGACGCGATAATTCCGGATTTCATCGGCTGTCGGACCGCGGCGCTGTTTTTCACCTTCAGGCCGGGCATACGTCTCTTCCGCGTGCGTTTCATGAAAAATCGGATCGGGGTCCGGCATGGGCGCGCCTTCTGGCGACACATTGGCCGGCTCCAGATGAGGTTTGTCTTCCAGGGCAGGATCCGGCGTCGCAAGATGGACATCTTCAACCTTCGGCGGACCGCCAACTGAGTCGGGATGAGGATCCACGATATCGGGAATCCGTCTTTCAAAGTCGTCCATGAAAATTACTCCTTGTATATTGAAGTCCGTCAAGGTCGAGGTACCTTGCCGGCATGACCGAAACGGTGACGACGGCATCAACTGCCGGAGTGTTCTTTACTCTCAAAGTGTAGGCATAAACGTCACATTGTGCAATATAGCGAAAAGCAGTAACGACAGACATCGTCCGCGCAGGGCAGAGAGTCGTCCTTGAGGTAAAATGCCTGATATGAACATGACCGCGAAAACACGCCGATTTATGCTCAGGATCGTCCCGCTTGCCGTGATCGCTCTCGGCGCATTGCCCACTGTATTCGGCCTGGGCTGTTTCTGGCGCGAAATCACCGGCATGCCCTGCCCGACATGCGGCATGTCACGTGCAGCGGCTCTCTTTCTCAGCGGCCGTTTTACCGAGGCGTTTGCCATGCATCCGCTCATTTTTCTCCTGTTTCCGCTGGTTTTGTTCTGGTTCGCCATCGTTCTCCTCGAATACCGGCGGTACCGACGAGCAGAGGACGGCTCATCGTTTTTTGCGCATCTGTCCGGCAGCGTCTGGCTCACCCGAACCGCGATCGGCATGGTGGCGCTTGCCTTCGCCGTCTACCTGATCCGCCTGCCGTTTTACTTTCCCGAAAACGATCCGCTCAGCTGGAACGAGCGCGCCTGGCTGCCGACCCTAATCCGCCTGATCGGCGCATTTTTCAGAGTCTGACTCAGCGCGAGATGAAATACACGGCCAGAACGATCAGGCCGAGCGCAATGCGGTACCAGGCAAACGGGATGAAGTTTCTCCTGCGCACAAACGACAGCAGAAAGCGGATGGCGAACATCGACACGACAAATGCCGTCACCGTTCCCAGAAGCAAAAGTGCCCACTGTTCTAAGGAAAAGGCGAGCCCCACCTTGTACATGCGCAGCAGGCTTGCGCCCAGCATCACCGGCACGGCCAGGAAAAACGTAAACTTAGCGGCCACCGGCCGGGACAAGCCGATCAGGATGCCGCCCAGAATTGTCGCGCCGGAACGCGATGTTCCCGGAAGCACCGCAGCCACGACCTGAAACAGCCCGATGATCACGGCATGCCGGTACGTGATGCCGGTAATCCGCAGCACCGTCGGTCGCCGGTCCGCATTGCGGCGTTCCACGACGATGAAAATAATACCGACCACGATCAGCATGACCGCCACCGTCACGTGATGGTACAGATTCGCTTCGATCCAGTTATCCAGGAGAAGACCGATGACGGCCGCCGGCACGCAGGCCACCAGAATTTTGGCCCAAAGATCAGCTTTGTTCCTGTCGACCGTCAGAATCCCGCGGCCGATCGCATGATCACTCCCTGCCTTGGCAAACGGCCACAGCTCGGAGAAAAAGGTGAAAACCACCGCCAGAATCGCACCGAACTGGATGATGACCAGAAAGAGTGAAAAGAAGGCATCGCCCTGGGCGAGCGGCAGCCAGTTTTCAAGGAGGATCAAATGCCCTGTGCTGCTCACGGGAAGCCATTCCGTGATCCCCTCCACCACGCCATATAGAAGCGTTTTCAAAAAATCAACCAAAAACATGTATCCCAGTATAAACGAAGTAGAAACGCATGACACGAATACGCTACAATCACGTTATGACAAAAAACCGAAACAAGCGTGCCATCGACCGGCCAAGCAGCCGCATCCGCCTTGTCTGGTACTTTATATTTCTCGTGTATCTCGCGATCATCATTTACATCCTGATTGATGCGACCGGCAGCCTCGATAAAAATCCGGGGACGAATCTGGTGTTCTTCGAGGAAATCCGGCGTTTCTGGAATCTGATCCGCTTCGACGAGCAGAATCGTGTTCTGGCACTGCAGAACCTGTTCGGGAACATCGCCATTTTCATCCCGTTCGGCTTTTTTTTCCCCCTGGTCACCAACCGGCGCCTGACCGGACTGAAGACGGCTGTGGCCGCCATCGCATCCGTCAGTGCAATCGAACTCTACCAGCTCGTCTCCAACTCGGGCATCTTCGACGTGGACGACTTCATCCTGAACTGGTCCGGTGTCCTCATCGGCTGGCTGCTCTACAAGGGCATGAGCGGACTGCGGCGCCTTGCCCGCAGAAGGGAATCCTGACATGGCTGCCATCACCATCGCGAGAAACGCCGGCAGCTACGGTGACCAGATCAGCCGCGACGTGGCCTCGAAATTGAACTGCGAGTGGCTCGACCACGACATTATTCTGAATCGATTCATCGCACCCATCGTCAATACTGAGACCATGAACATGCTGCGCTTGAGCCCGAAGTATTTTCTCCAGGAAACGACGGAGGGGCTCACGTTCAAGGAGTTCCTTCAGGGTGCCCTGCACGAACTGGCAGGGCGACAGGATTTTGTGCTGGTCGGTTTTGCCGGATTCCTCTTCTTTGCCGACGATCCCACAGCCACACATGTGCGGCTGTATGCCGACCGGCAGCTGCGCATCGAACGAACCGCAAAAGAGCGGCAGTGCCAGTTTCCGGTCGCCGCTCAGTTTGTTCAGACCAAGGATCGGCAAATGCGCCGGTTTGCCTCGGCACTCTTCGGGGAGCAGGAAGACGGCGAGCATTACCACCTGAATCTGAATACGGGCAAAGTCACCCGGAACGAAGCCGTGGAAACGATTGTCTGCCTCTTTCGCGAGCGCGAGAAAACGCGGGCACTGGATGCCATGCCGATCGAAGGGTCGCTCGCGCAGCAGCAGGCGTACCCGCTGCTGAAGAATGAAAGTGAAATTGAGTTTGCCCGCCTGCTGGATCACTATGAACTGGAATGGCGCTACGAACCGCGCACATTCCCTGTCGAGTGGGACGATGAGGGCCGCGTGACCCTGGCCTTTTCGCCTGATTTTTACCTGCCGCGGTTCAATCTCTATCTGGAACTGACCACCATGAACCAGAAGTATGTGTCGCTGAAGAACCGCAAGCTGAAACAGCTGAAGAGCCTTTATCCGGACGTGAATGTCCGCATCGTGTACAAACGCGATTTTCAGGCCATGATGGAACGCTTTGAGGAAGAATCATGAACCCCTACACGGTTATCTTTGACGGCGAGACCCTGCAAAGACGTATTGGGGAACTCGGCAAGGAAATCGACGCCCGTTACCATGCGGAGCCGCTCGTTCTGGTATCGATGCTGAAAGGGTCACTTTATTTTCTGGCGGACTTGTCCAGGGCGATCGCGGCAAAATCCGAGTACGACATGGTCGCCGTCTCCTCCGAAGGCACGCGCATGCGTCTGACGCGGGACATCACGGTCGACGTCAGGAACAAACATGTTCTCGTCGTGGAAGAAATCGTGCGCACGGGACTGACAACGAACTTTCTGCTTCAGCATCTGGAAGCAAAACAGCCGAAGAGCATGGCTGTCTGCGCACTGCTGCATAACCCGCGGCAGCAGCTGATTGAACTGCCGCTGACACACGTCGGCTTCGTCATTGACGAGACACGCGTCATTGGCTACGGCATGGACTACCGGGAACAGGACCGAACCCTGCCTTTTATCGCAAAGCTTGAAAAAGACCGCTATCGCACAGAGCGACAGCGGCCATAAAAGGCGCTCCAGCGAACCCGTTTTGACCTTCCTCAAACATAGATCTTTTGATAGACTTTTTTTATCGGCTTCGAAAGCAGATGAACACGTTGGTGACTGGTCACACCACCGAATTGGAATTACTGACCACTGACAAATGTCTGCTTGGATCGACAGTGATGTGATGCTCGTTTCGCAATGGATATCACGATTCAAATTGCATTCAATGCTGTCGGCGAAACATCGTCTTCCGTTTCTATCTGTCTTGTCGAGGTACCAACTCGTGATCATTCATTATCTTGAATGTATCACCGTCTCCATCTTTTTTAAGGATGGTGATCTACGCTTTGGGTCTTGGTATTCCCTGGAGCGTATGTGGATTCTAGCAGGGCATTTTTGCGATGTCAAGGCAAAATGCACCAGAAACGGCGCTTGAGCTCATCTTTATGAAGCTGCACAAATATTTATGCTTTTACTTGTGCATCCTGCACAAGTGATGGTCAGTTTGGCGCCGATTCAAGCGGAATACTGGCCAGAATACGGCCGTCTGAGACGGATTTCAGATAAATCGTATCGTCAGTCAAAAGGGCGTATGAGGCCGTACCGTCCTTCGGCATAACGGTTGAACCGGGGTTCAGCACGATCACGCCGTCCGTCCGTTTCAGGACCGACGCGTGAGTGTGCCCCGACACGGCGATCGTCGCGCCTTTCGAGCGGGCACGGCTGACGCGCTGCTGTTCCGACGTATGCTCACCGTGGGTCAGGTAGATCAGCCGCGAACCGATCCGCACAAACTGCTCCTTCGGCATCTCGCCAGATTCCAGAACGACCTGGTCGACGTCCGAGTCGCAGTTGCCGCGCACGTAGCGAATCACCGGCAGTTCACTGAAGAAACGTGCCAGGTCGGCAGGTGTATAGCCTTTCGGCAGCGGATTTCTGGGACCGTGGTAGAGCACGTCGCCGCTGTGCAGGACGAAATCAAGCGGTGCCTCGGCAGTATGCTCGCGTGCAAAAATAGTTTCAATCTCGGGCAGGCTCCCGTGTGTATCGGAAATAATCAGGGTCTTCATGGTTGTCCTCACTTATTGATTGTGGTCAAATCCGTCCCGTGCCGGCTTGCCCGGGGCGGTTATAGCGTTCTGCGCGCGGGCCTTTTTAATCAGCCGGACGAGCGACAGGGCGCCGACTGCGATAAAAAGAATCTCCGTATAAAACAGGATTTCTGACGCCAGCGCAGGATTGTCCGTCAGCCCTGCCAGGAGGCCGCTGCCGGCAAAATTGAACCAGACATGCATCGCGATCGGGATAAGCAAATTTTTGGTCAGCGCGTAAACGGCCGACAGCGCAAATGCCGGAACGATCACATACGAGATCTGAATCGGATTGATGTGGAACAGGGAAAAGAAAATCAGCGTAAACATAATTGCCCATTTTTCGGGCAGTAACTGAGCCAGCTCCCCCTGCATGATCCCGCGGAACAAAAGTTCCTCTGCAACCGGGACGAGGACCACCAGCGTGATGACCACAATGAAGCGGTAGCGGTCTTCCGGAACGATCGACTGAGCCAGATCACGATACTCGTCGAGCATCGTCCGCAGCCAGCTGCTCTTTTCGGCAAGAAATCCGAGCAGGGCCATCCAGAGCGTGACAAGCCCGAGGGCGCCCGTCATGATCGCAAAACCGGAAACGACGTCATCGGCGCCAATCCTCTGCAGTCGCGGCATCGACCGTGTCTGGCCATGTCGGTAGTTAAGGTAAAGGATGTAGACCGGGATCACAATCAGCGACATGTAAAACGACGCATGCGACTGGATATCCGCCTGCATCTGCAGACTTGTCAGAACGCCGGCATCGGCATAATCATAGAGGGTTCGGGCAGGATCAATCTGGTCCAGATAACGCTCAAAACGGAAACGTGCCGCCGCATTCAGAACGTACTGGTGGAAAAGCATGAACAGAACGGGTACCACGGCATGATAGACCCGTTGGCGCGATGCAACCGATTTCATCTCTGGAATTTTGCGGCCTCGTAGCGCCGGAAGAAATGGTCAAACACTTCATCCAGTTCTTTTTTGTTGATAATCGAGGAAAACGCGAGATCGCCGCTTTGGCCGCGGTACATCCGCATGATCACGATCTCGGGAGAGAAATGCGAGCCGTCGTCCGGCTCGTAATTGTACATGACCGAGTATTCCCGGCCGTCGACCACGAGCGTATCAATCATGGATACATAGTACTCGCGGCCGTTGCGCTCATCGACCAGTACCGCCAGAACATCGTCGTTGGCGGTACCGGCCTGCGAGAGCTTTTTTTTTCTTGGGGTCGGACTCAATCTTCGTCCTCTTCATCCTCTTCGTCGTATTCTTCGGCCAGAAGGCGCTCGTACTCTTCATAAACACGATCGCCATCCGCATCACCCAGTGACTCAAGACCGAGCGTGCCGTCGTCTTCACTGATTACTTTGGCGATAATCCATTCGGCTTCGCCGTCTTCATCCTCGTCGGCCGTGATCAGCACCGTGTACGTTTCGCCTTCAAAATCGAAATGGTCAACGACTTCGAACGCATATTCCTCACCGGTCTCGCTGTCTACCATCACAATAATCTGGCTGTCTTCTTCATGGTCGTGATCGTGATCGCAGTTTTCATCATGCACATGACCCTGACCGCCGACATCACCGTCGTCGCTGCTATACATGAACCATTGTTTTTCAAACATGAAATTCCTCCCATAAACGCTGCCTTGCGGCGCGTTTCATCTTGTCCGAGTATATCATAATCCGCCTTGGCGACGGTTCCGGTCGAGGTAGCTTTGGAGAATGATTTCGGCGGCGCGCTGGTCGATGACAGAACGGACTTTGCGCCCGCGCACGCCGGCTTCCGCCAGGCTGCCGCGGGCAATTTTCGAGCTGTATCGTTCGTCTTCGAATAAGATCGGCAGGTCGATCACCTGCGCCAGTGCCGAGGCAAATTCTGTAACTTCTGCGGCCATTTCGCCGGGCTTTCCGTCGGTTCGTCGCGGCAGGCCGATGACGATCGTGTCGACTTGTTTTTCCCGTGCGATCCGCACGATTTCCTGCAGCGCGGCTTCCTGTTTCTTCTGACTGTTCGCCAGCGTGACCAGACCGAACGCAAATGAACGGGTCAGATCCGATACGGCAATGCCGATGCGCACGCGTCCGTAGTCAATGCCCATCACCGTTCGATGTTCACTCGACATACTCAATACACCTTAATGGCAAAATCGCGGCAGACATATCCGCAGTAGCTGCACAGCGTGCATTTCGCCGGATCGCTCACAGCTTTGACAGGGCCAAGACTCATGGCTCCGCTTTTGCAGCGTGCCACGCAGCGCCCGCAGCGCGTGCAGTCATCTGAGATTCTGAGCCGCCTGGGTATGGCTGCCGAAGCGGCAAGCGCTTCGGAGCGCGGTGCAGCCCCCCTGAACCAGGCGGCATTCGTCTCGATCTCTGCCGGCGCTCCCATCCCGACGGACCAGGCGCTGACATAGTCCTGCGCGATAGCATCCGCCACAGCATCCTCGCGCCGGCCGAGCAGATGCCCGCCGCCGAAAAGCTTCATGCCGAGTACCGTGATGCCCGCCGTCGCTGCCCTGCAGCACGCGTCCCGCATCATCTCGGCCGTTCCGTCCAGAAGGCCGATGCCGGTGCGGCTGAGCAGTGCAAACAGCACATCCGTTTCACGGTACAGCTCCACATCAAAGTCGGGATCCGCCGCATGGGATCCCTCCTTCACAGCGGCCAGCGTCTCTGCCACGGACGTGGCGTGCGTAGACACGCCGACATAGCGCACCACGCCTTTTTCCTTCGCTTCCAGGAGTGCGAGGAAGGCTGCCGAATGACCGGCCAGCGTCTTCTCGCTCTCCTGTTCGTGGAGCATGAACAGATCGATGACATCGGTATCAAGCCGTCGTCTTGCCAGATCGAGCGAGCGCCGAAGCCCGATTGCATCATATGCGTATGCTTTGGTGCTGATAAAAACCGATTCGGGCTGTATTTCCTTCAGAAAGCGGGCCAGCTGCTCGTAATTGCCGTAAATTTCTGCCGTGTCAAACCAGTTGATGCCAAGACCGGCAGCCTGCCGAAACAAATAGCAAGCTGTTTTTGCCGACACATTTTTTTGGCAGGCAGCCAGTGTCAGGGTTCCGTAGCCCAGGCGAAACACCGGATCGCCGGCGCGTGTGAAGAGGCCGGGAAACGAATCAGAGCCGGTCAATGTAATCTTGCAGAATGACTTCCAGAAGCTCGTCGCGCTCAATGCGGCGAATGACGCCTCTGGCGCCGTTATGGTTCGTGATGTAGGTGGGATCGCCTGATATTAAATATCCGACAAGCTGGTGGATCGGATTGTACCCTTTTTCTTCCAGAGCCAGCATGACCTCGGCAATGATATCGTGCGCCCTTTGCCCGGTGTCCTTCGCCTGGTCAGCGAACGCTCTGTCTTGATCTATCATGCCGGATACCTCCCATTTGTCTCGATTCTACCATGATTTGGCCGCAGTTGGATTACGAGTGCAAGTCAAATTTCGCTGTCACCTGCCGCGAGATCGGCTGGCTGCGCCGGAACAGACTAAGAGAGACAGAGCGGCGTCAGGGACGAAAAGGCCGTCACCCTCTGAAAATGACGGCAGCGGTCATAAAATCATGGCGGAGTAACCCCAGTCATAATGCTCATGCAGCAGATCTTCCCGCTTCGGCATGTCAAACCAGATGTGCCCCTCGGGGTTCACAATGGCAAATCCGGCTCCGACAATCTGGAAAGTAAATCGTCCGGCAAACGTTCTTTCAAGCATCTTCGTTTTCTTTCCTCTTACCGTGACAGATTTAATGCATTCATTGAGGTGCCCGATGTTTCTGTTGTACATCGGGCCGATATTGCCAGTTTTGGTGGGATTATCCGCATCGATTACTTTCAGGTCGCAATAACAGATCGCAGGCAGGGTAATTTTTGTGTCGCCGGCAACCATGTATTGGCCATACTCGTCAGGCTGGAATGAACTTATGACAAGCGGGTTAATCGGGGCGAGATCCTGGTACAGATAATACGGTTTAGGATCATCGTAATGCGGAAATGGCGCTTTTGTCAGTTCGAGCGTTCTTCCGTCCGATGTCGTCAGATAGAGATTCTTTATTCTTTCCAAAGGAATTCTTTCCAGCACTCGATAAGTGGAAAGATACAGCGAGTTCTTGGGGGTATCGTCGTCATGGGGAACGGTGTTCTGTTTTGCGTATTCCCAATCAAAATCATCTCCAAAACCGCCTTCAACACTGGCAAAAATCATTTGCTCATGCCCGCCCGTTTTGTGCCCGACGGCCATATATGCACCGAACTGGTCCGGCTGAAGCATGGAAGCAATAAACGATTCTGTCGGGAACAGGGTCATATAGTAATAAATCTGATTCATATGCTGATACCTCCTAAAACAGTGACTTAATCCATTCGATCAGCTGATACTCCTGAAAAACCGGGACTGCCAGAATCGAAACGACAGACATGATTTTTATCAAAATATCAAGCGAAGGCCCGACCGTATCCTTAAGCGGATCGCCTACCGTATCCCCCACGACCGATGCTGAATGGGCGTCTGACCCTTTACCTCCATAATAACCGTCTTCAATATGTTTTTTAGCATTGTCCCAGGAGCCTCCGGCGTTGGCTGTATAAAGGGCCAGAGCCACAGCGGATAACGTCGTGCCGATGAGCATGCCGGCGACGAAATTCGGTCCGAAGACAAAGCCTCCGATAAGCGGGGTGACGACTGAAAGCAGCGCAGGCAGCACCATCTCTCGAAGCGCGCTTTTTGAACTGATTTTAATGCACGTTGTGTAGTCTGGTTTTTCGTCTCCGCTCAAGATACCCGGCATATCCCGGAACTGTCTTCTCACCTCCTGTACCATTTTCCGCGCGGCTTTCGAAACAGACTCGATCAGAATGCCGGAAAACAAAAACGGCAGCGCCGCCCCGACCAGGGCACCTGTCATCGTCAGGGTATCGATCAGGTTCAGGCTGAGCAGAAAACCGGATGTATCTGCTGCATCTGCCTGCGCGTAGAGGAAAGATGAAAACAGGGACAGCGAGGCGAGTGCTGCCGAACCGATGGCAAATCCTTTGCCCATGGCTGCCGTTGTGTTGCCAACCGCATCCAGTTTATCGGTAATCCCGCGGACGCCGGGATCAAGATGTGTCATTTCACTGATGCCGCCAGCATTGTCTGCAATAGGGCCAAACGTATCAACCGAGACGGTCGCCACGACATACGACAGCATGCCGACAGCAGCCATCGCAACGCCATAAAGTCCGGCCACGGCATTCGCTCCGATCATGGCGACAGCCATGACCAGCATGGGAAAGAAAACTGATTTCATGCCGACTGCCATTCCTTGCGTGATATTCAGCGCCGTTCCTTCTTCGCTGGCCTGTGAGACTTTCAGCGTGGGTTTATAGTCATAGCTCGTGTAGAGTTCGGCGAGCCTGCCGATCAGGATGCCGGCGATATTGCCTATGACGGCCGCTATCCACGGACTGAGCACGCCAACATTGAACCCCATTGACGAAAAATCCTGATTTTTCAGAAAAAACCAGGTAAAGATGCCCGATCCCGCAATCGTTAAAAGCGCGGCAATCTGAGTTGACTGGTTAAGTTCTTTGTGCGGGTCGGATTTCGGCTTCGTCAAGGCGATGAAGGCCACGCCCAGCATGCATGCCAGTATGCCGATGCCGGCAAATGCCAGGGGATATATCATCAGTTTCGAGATGAAATCGAAGCTGATCGTTCCGACTGCTGAATGAATGTTGGTGTAAAACATGTACAGTGCCAGAATGACGCTCGACACCAAGGCTCCCACATAGCTTTCCAGCAGATCCGATCCAAGGCCCGCCACATCACCGACATTGTCTCCGACATTATCGGCAATGGTCGCCGGGTTGCGCGGATCATCCTCCGGTATATGAGCTTCGGTTTTGCCTACTAAATCAGCACCCATGTCGGCTGCTTTCGTGTATATGCCTCCGCCGACGCGGTTGAACATCGCGATGATGGAACACCCCAGAGCATAGCTCGATACGGTCATGCTGAACGGTATAAATGTGATGCCGATCCAATTGGCCTTGATGGCAAGGTTCGCCTGGTCCAGTTCGCCCAAAATACCTCCGAAGAGAAAGTAAACGATGACAAGACCTAAAAGGGCAAAGCCGCCCACGGAAAGTCCCATGACTGAACCGCCGACGTAGGCAACTTTCAGCGTTTCACCAAGGTTTCCCGTCTGTCTCGCCTTATTCGCAACGCGAACATTGGCGATCGTCGCGATTTTCATGCCAATCCAGCCAGCCGTTCCGCTCATGACGGCTCCCAGGACAAAAGCGGCACCGGCATGCCATGACACAATCGACGACAGCAAAACCGTGACGACAGCGACCACAATTGCAATTACTTTATATTCATGCCGAATAAATGTATCAGCGCCATCCTTAATCGCTTCGGATACCTCTATCATGGCTTTTGTACCGGGGTCCAGGCGTTTCACTTTATAAAAATTGATACTGGCCAACCCGAGTGCAGCAATGGCTGCAAATGCGACAAATCCTAACAAGTTTCCACTTCCTCCCTCTTAATCACGTGCATCATTTATAAGTCATAAACCTTGCAAAATGAAAAACGAATCACGTTAAACAATAATGCAAAAAACTTGCAATTTCAAATTGACCGTCTGCATCCAGCTCACATTCGGAATCGTTTCCAATCGGCATTCAAAAACGTCCCGGATAATGCGAGGGGATGCATCTGTCTGCCGCCTAGATTGAAAGAGGATCGGCGGAACACACAAGATAGGGAGCGGGCGCAGCTACGGGTGCAAAACAGCTTTCGCCGTCGCCTTTCCGTCTTCCCTTCCTGTCACAATCACGTCAAGGCTGGATCCTGCCGCAAGATCGGCAGACAGCGCCGGCAGGGACACGTATAGATAATCTTCCGTATAACCGAAATGACGGCCGTTTTCCGTCTTTTCAACGATAACGGTACGTCGCTCGCCAATGCGTGCGCCAACCGCCTCGGCCCGTTTGACCTCGGCCAGCTGCTCCATGTCGCGGCTTCTCGCTTTTGATATCTCGGCCGGTACCTGCACCGGCATGGCTGCGGCCGGCGTTCCGCCACGCGCCGAAAAACGGAATATGTGCAGATCGGTAAAGGGCAGTTCCCGTATAAAGTCAACGCTTTCACGATGTTCCGCATCCGTTTCCCCGGGGAAGCCCACCATGACATCCGTCGTCAGTCCGGCCTGCGGCCAAACGCGCAGGATCCGTGCAACGGCTGCGCGATAGTCCGCCGCTGTATAGCGCCGGTTCATGCGGTGCAGTACGCCGTCGCTCCCGCTTTGAAGGGAAAGATGAAAATGCGGGCATAACCGCTTCAGGCGGGCTGCCCGCTCAATAAAGGCTTCACTCAGCGCAGCCGGTTCAAGCGAACCGAGCCGGACGCGTTCTGCCGACGTCTTGTCAATCTGTTCCAGAAGATCAATGAGGCTTGAATCTTCGCCCTTGCCGTACGATCCGATATGGGTGCCGGTCAGCACAATCTCCCGATGGCCGGCGCGGGCAAGTGCGTCGATTTCAGCCACAATGGCACCGGCCGGCCGGCTTCTTGCCCGTCCTCGCGCCAGACGAATGGCGCAATAGGTGCAGCGGTTGTCACAGCCGTCCTCAATCTTTACGTATGCCCGCGTTTCGCTCGGCAGACTGACGGGTGCGATCGTTTCGTAAGCGTAGGGTTCATGCAGGAATACGCGCGGTCCGTCGGGTCTCGTCTCGAGCTGAAGGACCACCTCTTCGACGATCCGATCGCGGCCAGACGTACCGACCGTCAGATCGGCAAGCGCGGACAGATCGGCAAGCTGGGCATGACACCCGCTGGCCACGATAATCGCTTCGGGATGCCGCTCACGCAGTCGTCTCAGCATCTGCCGCGACTTGCGTCCGGCTTCGCCCGTCACCGTGCATGTATTGAGAACGGCAACATCAACCGGCAGCCCGTCCTCAGCCGGCAAAAAACCGGCGGCGAGAAAGGCAGCGGCCAGGGCATCGTTCTCATACTGGTTTGTTTTGCAGCCGAGCGACTGCATCAGTACGCGCGGCGGATTTACATGACTCCCTCTCATCTTATATACTCAGCGTTGTAGTTGTGCGCATATGCTGAACGACGCGTTTACACGCACGTGTTGTTTTCTTGCAGCACAGCATTGAAGGGGTTTTTCATGCAGGTATTTCAAGTGAATCTCCAGTCTATCGACGATGTCAAGGCGTTCGTCCAGCTCGTCAATGAATATGCGTACGATATCGATCTGGCGTCGGGACGCTATGTCGTTGACGCCAAGTCGATCATGGGCATTTTCTCGCTCGATCTGACCGCACCGCTCGATGTCCACATACATAACGACGATGCCGCCGACCTGATCGCGCGCATGAAGCCTTTTTTCGCTTAACGGCTTCTTCTTTTGTCCTGACGCTTGTGCATCTTGCTCAGGCGCTTTGCTTCTTTTTCCCGTGATTTTTGCGGGATACTTTTTGCTTCTTCTTTTGAACGCGCCTCACTGTGGCGGACCAGCGCAAAATCCAGAAAACGCCGGTTGATGTCAACCGATGCCACGCGCACCGTCACGGCATCACCGATATGAATCGTATTGCCGCGGCCGTTTTCGGCCGACAGCCGCTCCTCGCTGTATTGGAAGTAACCATCAAGCGTACGGTAGAAAATCGCCCCTTCCACCGTGTTCTCCAGCTGCACGAAAAGGGCTGATTTGGAGAACCCGCTGACGGTGCCCTCATACTCCTCGCCGATCTTATCCTGGTAGTATTCAGCCGCTTTCTGGTCAACCGTATCACGCTCAGCCGCCACGGCGATGCGCTCCGTGTCCGATATATGCGACGCGATTTCCGAAAGCTGCTGGTTCGTGATGCCGAGCCGCGTTTTGGCAAACGAAGCCTTCAGCGACCGGTGCACGATCAGATCCGCGTAGCGGCGGATGGGGGCGGTGAAATGCAGGTAGTGCTCGGAGGCGAGTCCGAAGTGCCCCTCATTCTCCGGCCGGTAATCGGCTTTCGCCAGTGAACGCAGCAGCAGCATTGACAGCGTCTGCTCGAACTTTTTGCCTTTCAGCTGCCTCAGTACCTGACTGAGTGCTTTCGGGGTGATGCCTTCCCTGGCGCGCAGAGACAGACCGAGCTGCGACGCCAGTCGTGAAAACGCAAAGAGACGCTCCGGATCCGGATCTTCATGAACCCGGTAAATGCCGGGCACCTTCTTTTCGGTCAGATGGAGCGCGACCGTCTCGTTCGCCACGATCATGAATTCTTCGATGATTTCATTCGCAAACGACAAGGGGGATGGATAGATCGCGATGGGATGTCCCTCTGTATCCATCTCCACTTTGGTTTCCGGGAAATTAAACTCCAGCATCCCGCGGTCCACCCGCTTCTTTTCCAGAATGTCCGCCAGTTCACGCATGTCTTTCAGAACATGAGGAAACCATTCCGGCCGCTCAAATTCCGCCTGATTATCCTCGAGCAGCAGTTTGACTTCGTTATATGAGGCACGAACCTTGCTCTCGATGACGCTTTCATAAAGCTCATACGAGACCACACGTCCCTGCCCGTCGATTACCATGTCACATGTCATCGCGCGGCGGGGCACGCCGGGGTTCAGGCTGCAAAGGCCGTTCGAGAGTTTCGGCGGCAGCATCGGCAGTACGCGGTCCACGAGATAAATGCTGTTGCCGCGACGCAGCGCCTCCTTGTCCAGAGCCGAGCCGGGACGAACATAATGCGCCACATCCGCAATATGGACATACAGCCGATAGCGGCCGTTTTCCAAACGCTCGATATCGATCGCGTCATCGATATCCTTGGCATCTTCGCCGTCAATGGTGATCGTGTTCAGCCCGCGCAGATCCCGGTATCCTTCGTCCAGCGCCTCTGCCACCGCGTCAGGCGACAGATCGGCCGGCAAAGGCTCCGTCTCGCTCAGCACATCAGCCGGAAAAGCGTCCGTCAGCCCGTACTGTCTCATAATGCCGTGGATTGCGACGTCAGGCCGGGCAGGGTCTCCCAGGACTTCCGCGATTTTTCCATACGCGTGGTCGATCCCCTTGCCGCTCAGCTCGACGACGACCTTCATGCCGAACGGTGCACCCCGCAGATGCTTCTCCGGCACAATAATCTCGCGGCCGATCTCGCTGTCCGCTTTGTCCAGCTGGACGACCCCGTCTTTACCGTACGGCTTCAATAATCCTACAAATTGTTTTGTCATGTATCCCTCCCGGGAGCCGTCAGACGGCTTACCCGACTATCTTAGCGGAAATGGAGCAGTTCAAACCGTCAGATGTGCGACAGTTTCATCCTGCTTCCCCAAAAAAAAGAAGGCCGAAGCCTTCTTTTCAAAAAGACTTGTTAAATCAGAATCAGGCACCGCGTCCGGTCATGAGAAAGAGAACAACGGTCAGCACCGCAAAGGTGATCGCAAAAATTTTCGTCAGCTGCTTCATGCGGGCCTGCTTGCCTCTGGAACCCTGTTTGCCGTAAAAGGTATCGGTACTCCCTCCGCCAATTACGCCGAGTCCTTTCTGGTTGCCTTCCTGCATGATGACAAGGGCAATTAACCCCAGACAGACCAAAATATCAATGACCGCCACAATAATGGTGAGTACTTGCATGTGAGCCTCCTCATGGACGCCTTTGGCAAACGTCGCGACTGGCATAATACCACAACGGGTCAAGTCAGACAAGCAAGAATTTTGCCTCGGCGCGGTCGGCTCTGATTCGAGAACGGCTCTCTCTTTTAATGAGTTCTTATATTAAGACTGCGCTTCGCCGCCTCGGATTTGCCTGCCGTTTTTTCACTTATCGGCGGTCCGGAAAGTTCAAAGTACGCACCAATATCATTGTCAATATACGTCAAATCCTATGTTATAGTTACCGTGTATGTCGCCTGGGAAGTAACCATTCGGTTTGACACCGGCGTCCGGCAGAACGTCGGTGTCAGCTCGAATCGTCATACCTCATTGCAGATAACTTAAGGAGATGCGCATGTTTTTTAAGAAAACAAGTCGTGCCATCGGTGTTCACCCGCCTCAAAACAAGGGAACACAGGGGATGGCGTTTGTCGAGGTGAATGGATTCAAGACGATTACCATTCCGCTGAACCTGCAGGTCGGACCCGGTTGCAGTGCCCTCGTAAAGAAGGGCGATCCGGTGAAGGTCGGGCAGAAGATCGGTGAACCGCTCGGTCACTGGTCAGTACCGGCCCACTCGTCCGTTTCGGGAACGGTAGTATCGGTTAAAAAGGAAATTTTGAGCAACGGAAGTGTCGCCGATCTGGTGGCGATCGAGTCGGACGGCCAGCAGACTCTCGATGAGTCGATCAAGCCGCCGGCAGTGACTGACAAGGCAAGCTTCCTTTCGGCCATCCGCGATTCCGGCCTGGTCGGTCTCGGCGGCGCCGCATTCCCGACCCATGTCAAGCTGAATCCGCCGGACGGCAAGACGATCGACACACTCGTCATCAACGGAGCCGAATGCGAACCGTACATCACGGCGGACGATCAGATCATGCGTACACGTGCCGATCGGATCATCAAAGGCATCAATCTGGTTTGCCATTATCTTGATATTTCCCGCTGCCTGATCGGCGTTGAAGACAACAAGCCTGAAGCGATCAAGGCTCTGAACGATGCCATCAACAGCCATGCGGGTGAACTGAAGGCCGGCATATCGGTCGTCAGTGTGAAGACGCTGTACCCGACCGGTGCAGAAAAAGTCCTGATCCGTTATCTCACGGACAGAATTGTGCCGGAGAACGGACTCCCGGCCGATGTCGGCGTGGTGGTTCTGAATGTCGGCACCGTATCGTTCATCGCCGACGTGATCGACACCGGCATGCCGCTCATCCGAAAGTTTGTCACAGTTGACGGCTCCGCGATGAACAGGCACGGCAATTACGATCTCCCGATCGGCGCACCGATCGAGGACGTAATCGAAGCGGTCGGAGGGGCCAAAGAGCCGATCGGGAAAGTGATCATGGGCGGTCCCATGATGGGTGTCGCCATCGACGATATCCGTCACCCGATCCTGAAGCACACAAATTCCCTCATCATGGCCGGCGAAAAGGGTGCAAAGATCCCGAAAGAATGGAACTGCATTCACTGCGGACGCTGCAGCCGCAGCTGCCCGATGATGCTTATGCCGTCCGAGCTTGATATGGCCGCCCGGCAGGAAAACATCGACGAACTGCGCGAGTTTCATGTTATGAACTGCATCGAATGCGGCAGCTGCACCTATGTGTGCCCGGCCAAGCGTTATCTCGTGCAAAACATCCGGATCGGCAAGAACCTGTATCGTCAGGCAGCCAGAAAGGCGGCTAAATAATGTATCTGAACGTATCTTCCTCGCCACATATCCGTGACAGTGTCACGACCCGGCGCCTGATGGGTGATGTGGTTATTGCGCTCATTCCGGCACTGGTTGCGTCTTACTTTATCTTCGGTGTCCGTGCAATCATCCTGACACTCATAACAGTGGCATCCTGTGTGTTCTTTGAATGGATCAGCCGCCTCATCATGAAACGCGACAACACGATTCACGACATGTCGGCAGTCGTCACCGGTACCATTCTTGCGTTCTGCCTCCCGGCCGGACTGCCCGTCTGGATGGCCATTTTTGGTGCGTTCATCGCCATTGTCGTGGTCAAGGAAATGTTCGGCGGCATCGGCAGCAACATTGCAAACCCGGCCATCGTCGGCCGCATTGTTCTCGGCATGTCCTTCGGCAGCGAGATGAACAGCTACAGCGTGATCGGCACATTGGCCGGCGAAACCGGTACGGATCTCGTCGCCACCGCAACTCCGCTCGCCCTTTCGGGCGATCAGGCAGCAAGCTACCTCGACCTTCTGCTCGGCAGACATGGCGGCACAATCGGCGAAGTATCGGCAGCGGCGCTGCTGCTCGGCTGTGCGTATCTGGTGCTCCGCGGTGTCATCGATCTTTGGATCCCTGCGACATTTGTGGTCTCCACCGGGCTTTTCATGTGGGTACTCGGTCACGATCCCATCTATCACGTACTGGCCGGCGGCCTTCTGCTCGGCGCCATTTACATGGCCACTGACTACGTGA
Source organism: Clostridiaceae bacterium (assembly GCA_012838355.1). Lineage (GTDB taxonomy): Bacteria > Bacillota > Clostridia > Saccharofermentanales > DTU023 > DUPJ01. The sequence goes on along the minus strand of DUPJ01000055.1, from coordinate 1,909 downwards.
CCAGCCCGACCACAACGAAAGGCAAGATCATTTTCGGTATCGGCTGCGGCCTCCTGACGGGACTGTTCCGCGGGTTTGCCGCCTCTCCCGAAGGTGTGTCGTTCGCCATTCTCCTGATGAACATTATGAATCCGCATCTTGAACGCTGGACTCGCTTGAAAACGATTGGAGGCGTGGACTATGTCGCCTGATAAGAAAAATAGGAACTGGAACGAACGGGGCATCATGCCGGTCGTCATCCTGACGATCGTGGCACTTGTTTCGGTATTGCTGCTTGCCCTGACAGCCAATCTGACCCAGGAGGCCAGAATAAAGCAGGACGAGCTGATGAAAAGCGAGAACCAGCGTCTCCTCTTCCCGGATGCCGACGCATTCGAGTTGGTTGAACTGTCCGCCATCTCAGCCGATCTTCCCGACGTCAAAAAAGCAGATCTGGCCAAACGGGGCGATGAGACGCTCGGTTATGTGATCGAAGTCAGCAAGGGCGGCTACGGCGGCCCGCTGCCGGTTCTGACCGGAGTCGGAAGCGACGGCACGATCATCGGCATCCAGATTCTGGACAATGGCGAAACGGCCGGCATCGGCAAGAAAGTCGAAGATGAAGCGTACCGCGATCAGTTCGTCGGTCAGGATTTCTCCGAACCGGTCGGCGTGGACACGATCGGCGGTGCCACCATTTCCTCGGCATCCGTCAACGCCTCGGTTAAAGACGCGCTGGTCGCATACGGCGTGTTGAGCGGCGCCGGCGAATTGCCGGTCAAACTCGACCCGAAAGAAAGTATATTCGCGGACGGTATATTCACAGAAGCGGATGCAGCTCCGTACGCCGAACAGAAAATCACGGCCGTCTGGGACGTCAATGACGCCTCCGGCAACCCGCTCGGCACTATATTCGAATCGACAGTACAAGGCTATGGCGGCGACGTTCCCGTCCTGACCGGTTTTGATCCGGAGGGCAGCATCGTCGGCGTCGCACTCGGCGACAACAGCGAGACCGAAGGTTTCGGCAAGCGCTGGGAAGATCCCGCCATGATGGAGCAATTTGTCGGCCAATCGGCCAGGGATGATCTCCAGATTGACATGATCGCCGAAGTCACCGTCACCTCGTATGCCGTAAAAGGCGGCCTTGACAACGCAAAAGCCGCATTCCTCCTGATGTCAGGTGAAGGCAGCAGCGAAGAACCGGGCGAAGACATCAAGAATGAGCTTTTCCCGGGCGCAACATTCAGCGCACTCGACGTGAGCCAGTTCGACGGCATCGCCTCCGCTCATAAATCGGATGCCGGCTATGTCGTTGCAGCCGATGCAAAAGGCTTTGGCGGCGACATGACGATCCTCGTCGGCTATGAAACGGACGGCGCCATCAGCGGTGTCCTTCTCGAATCCCACAATGAGACGCCCGGCTACGGCATGAAAGCCGAAGAAGCCGAATACAGAGACCAGTACATCGGACAAAAAGCCGGTGATGACATCACTGTGGACGGTATTACAGGCGCAACGGTCACCTCCGAGGCATTCGTCGACGCCGTTTCGAGAACCGCCGAAGTCTTTGCCGTAATCGATACCCTGCCCGAAGCGACAGAGGACACAGAAGAACCCGACAAAGATGACCCGAAACTGGCGCTCTTCCCCGACGCTGAGTTCGAGGACGTTGACGCCGCTGACTATGAAGACGACGGCATCACGGCGATCTACCAGACCGAAGACGGCTACGTCATTGACGCGGCAGTCAAAGGTTACGGCGGTGACATCAGCTTCTCGGTCGGTTACACGAACGACGGCGAGATCGTCGGTCTCCTCATCGGCGAGCACAGTGAAACACCGGGGCTCGGCGCCAAAATTGAAGACGAAGCATACAAAGAACAGTTTGTCGGACTGAAAGCGGACGACATTGACGTCGACGGCATCG
>DUPJ01000054.1 GCA_012838355.1 Clostridiaceae bacterium | reverse complement strand
TCCGTTATGGTTTCATCCAGGACAAACGTATGCAGACGGTAATCGCCGTTTCGAACAATGCAGTCGTGAATCTTGTAGTACTCGTCACTTGGCATGTCGTCTCGCAGGGCAGTATAAAGCGGCTGCCACCAGGCATCGGCGATCAGGCCGACGGCATCTTCGTTGCCCTCCCATTTTTTCGCGTATTCCCTGACGATCCCGTCGAACTGGGCCATATCTTCTTTGGAGTCAAACTCAAAGAGCAGATCGTATTCGACGGCATACGCCAGATAAAAGTCGGGAGCGACTTCACGCACTTCATAAGTCGGCGTCGGTTCGCCGATTTCGCCCCATTCGATCAGGTACTGATAAACGGAGATTTTTGGCTCGAGCGCTACCTTGGCGCGGACATCTTCGCTTTTCAGCAGGACGAGAAGCTGGTGGGCATGCAGGATGCTGGAGTGTCCGTACTGCAGCGTCAGGGCCGGATCAAAATGTGCATCGTAGGCACCGTGCTTCAAGTTGAAGCCGGTTACAATCTGATCTTCGACTGCTTTGCTGCCCACTTCCGTGAGCCACTCATCTTCGAAGATAGCAAACGTATCCCACAGCTGATTCAGCCGCGCATCGATCTCGGCGTCATCGGAATATCCCAGATAATGGCGCGTATTGCCGTTTGCTTCGGCGACGTTATAAAGCAGATCGGCAACGGTAGCCGCATCAGGCGGCAACGATGAAGCGAGAGCTGCTGCCGCCGTTTCGGCATCATACAGACCCGCGTCGAGTCCGGCGGCAATAAATCGGTCGATGTCCGTGTTGCTGCTTGATTCCAGATCGTAGGCTGCCAGACGTGCATCGGTTTTGTCGGGCGTATAGCTTAACGCCAGTTCAAGATAATTGGCCGCGGTGACGGCGGCCTGGAGTGCATCCGCCAGTGAAAATGGCTCGGCGACTTCAATCTCGTTTCCAGAACTGACGGCGGCCAGAGCCTCAGCAAATGACTCTGCGGTCCACTCCTGTTCCAGGTCGATGTCAAAGCGCGTGCTCACATACTGATGGTCCAAAACGGCCGTTTTGCTGTCCGTGACGGCCAGCGTCGGCTGCCAGGGCAGGAGCATGAGCATCAGCGTAATGGCCAGACAAAGCGATGCCACTCGCAAAATTCTCGAATTCATCATAAACCCACTCCTTGTATAAGTTTTATTTTGTTCATTTTAGCACGTTGTGATGCCTGCTGCGCCGCAAAACCGCGTGTACAGTTCGGCAAAACGTTTGCTAACATGGAGGTACGGAGGACTTATGACGAAAGCAAACAAACCGGCCGTCACGATCTATACAGACGGCGCCTGTTCCGGAAATCCAGGGCCGGGCGGCTGGGCTGCCATTCTGGCGGCAGGCGGCCAGGCAAAAGAGCTGTCCGGATTCGAACCGCATACGACCAACAACCGGATGGAGCTGACAGCCGCGATCGAAGGCCTGGAAGCGCTGAATCGCCCGTGTCAGGTGAACCTCTATTCTGACAGCGCTTATCTCGTGTCAGCCTTCAACAAGGGTTGGATTGACAAGTGGCAGAAAAACGGCTGGAAAAATGCCGCCGGTCATGCGGTCAGCAATCCCGATTTATGGCGTCGGCTGCTTCAGGCGGTCGACGGTCACGACATTGCGTTTGTCAAGGTTAAGGGGCATGCTGACGATGAAATGAACAACCGCTGTGATAAAATGGCTGTCAATGAAATCAGGAAAAACACAAATGGCTGAATCGGCTGTCACGCTCCATGAAGAGACGCTGACAAGGACACCAACGTATCGCGGGCGCCTCTTTACGACTGAAACACTGTCGGTTCGCCTGCATGACGATTCGCTGTCGACGCGAGAAATTATCCGTCATCCGGGCGGAGCAGCTGTGGTGGCACTGACAGACGATGACAGGGTGATTCTGGTTTCGCAGTATCGCATTGCCGTCGGCGCGGTTCTTCTGGAAATCCCGGCCGGGAAACTGGAACCGGACGAAGATCCGCTCGGCTGCGCGCAGCGCGAATTGGCGGAAGAAAC
>DUPJ01000053.1 GCA_012838355.1 Clostridiaceae bacterium | reverse complement strand
CTGCGGGATGAGGCATCACATGGAGCAGCAGCACGCATAAAAGCATGGCCGACACCAATCGTCTGATGCGCGTTCTGCCGCCTGGACGATACTCCATCTTAGTCTCCCGTCTCATTTCTTTATGACAGACCTTCATTCGCAGCCAAACACCGGCACGGTCGTCCTAAATCGATGCCATTCTAACATACTGACAACTCGATGAATTCGGGTAATGCCCATGGGTAGTGGTTTTTAAGCGAATTGTAATCGTGGTGCAATCTTTCGGTCAGTCCTGATTGGCGATTGTACCCCGCAGCTCGTCGAGATTTTTTGCATATGACGGATACACATGTTCGAGAAACCAGCTCACTTCCGGCAGCTGCATGGCGGCAAGCCGCTCCGTGACATACCGGCTGGCCGCCGCAAATTCGTGATTGCCGGCAGCGAGTTCATCGCTGCACTTGATCAATGCGGAGAGTCGGTCGGCCGCCTTAACGAGTTCGGCTGTGGCGCATGCCATCTCGCTGTCGCCTTCATTCAGAAGCGGGGCATAAACATCTTGCAAATCGTCAGGCAGCATGGACAAGAGATGTGCTGCGGACGCCTTTTCCAGGATGCCGTATGTTTGTCGCATCTCGCGGCTGAAGTATTTTGCCGGTGTCGGCATGTCTCCGGTCAGAATCTCGGTTGCATCATGGTAACAGGCACGGAGGGCGACCTGGGCGGGATCGGGACAGACGCGGCCGGCGGCAAAATAGCGGCTGCGGATCACGGCGAGGAGATGGCCCAGAACGGCCACTTCGTGTGAGTGCTCCTGCACATTTTCGGGAATCTGATTGCGCATCAGGCCCCAGCGGCGAATGTAGCGCAGACGGTGCAGCATCGCAAAAAAATCGATCGTCATGTGCGTCTCCCCTATACGAGATACAGGTCGTCAAAAACTTCCCGTGCAAAGTGATCCGTCATGCCGGCGACGTAATCCGTCACCAGCCGAAGCGGCGTCACATCCGGTTCCGGGTGACGCATTTTGAATGTGAGAAAGTCATCGATTCTGGCCTGACTCTTCTTGTCGCGGCGGGGTGAATCCCCGTCAGAAAGCGGCAAAAATGCATCGAACAAACCCTGCAGAACACTTTCAGCCATCGCTTCATAGCGGGCGATTTTCGGTGAACGATAAATCTGAGCTACATTCTGGTTGATCAGCTGTTCGAGTGCTTCACCGGCGGTATGCGACATCGCGATCATGTCCGCTCCGCTGCTTGCCTCGATAATATCGAGGACCAGACGATTTACGATCTGGCTGTTTGTGTCACCCAGTTCATGGCGGATCGCCTGCGGGATATCTTCAAATCCCATCAGGCCGGCCCGGCGGGCGTCTTCAATATCGCGGCCGACATAGGCAATGCGGTCAACCATGCGGACAAGGCAGCCCTCCAGTGTGAATGGCAGCGCGTGCGGAGTCTTTGGCGAGAAAATAGCCTCAGTCTTCTTTTCACGGTCTGGTATCAGCATCAGTTCACTGTAGATTTCACCGCAGTGCGAAGCAATCCCGTCCAGCACTTCATAGGTGAGATTCAATCCGGGGTTTCCGTCGTGATCCGCCAGCACCTGGCAGACGCGCAGACTGTGAGCTTCGTGCTCAAATACAAATTCACCGCCATGTGCGGACACAATGCGGTCAATCGTGCGCTCTCCGGCATGGCCGAATGGCGGGTGGCCAAGATCGTGCCCGTAGGCTATGGCACGGATCAGGTCGGTGTTCAGGTACAGGGCCCGCCCGATCGTCTCCGCGAGATAAGCCACATAGAGCACATGCTCCATGCGCGTGCAGATATGGTCATTGAATGGATTGAAGAAAACTTGAGTTTTCTGGCGCAGCCGCCGGAACGGCAGTGAGTAAAGTATTCGTCCAACATCCCGTTCATAGGCGGTGCGCACATCGCAGAGCACTTCAGCGCGCACCCTGCCTCGGCTGTCGCGGCTTCTGCTCGCCTCATCCCGGAGTATTTTCGCTTCGATCGTTTCCTTTATCTGCCGCGCGTTCATATCCCTATTCTACTGATAATTCACCGCTTCCGCTTAAAAATCGCCGCTCGCCGCCGGCAAAGCGGATACGCAGGATGGCGTTGTCACCTGTCGGCGTGATGGCCAGAATTTCACCGCTGCCCAGCCGGACATGGTTGATGGAGTCACCCGGTTTCAGGGTCTGCCATACGATACCGTTATGCTCCGGTGCCTGTCTTTTCTGTTCGTCCGCTTTTTTTCGCCTTAGACTGTCAAGTTTCGACAGCGTGCGAAACAGCTGACTGCCGGAATCGGACTGCCTGGGCGGCGCCTGCTTGCTGCCGCCGACCTCATTGACCAGTTCATCCGGGATATCGGAGAGGAAGCGTGAAGGCGGATTGTACTGTGTGCGTCCATAGAGCAGCCGTGATCTTGCAGCCGTGATGGTGAGCCGTTTTTTGGCACGTGTCATGGCCACGTAGCAAAGACGCCGCTCTTCTTCCAGATCGTCATTTTCCTCTGCCTGTGCAGACGGGAATATGCGTTCCTCCGCACCGACCAGATAGACATTCTGGAACTCCAGTCCCTTTGCGCTGTGGATCGTCATGAGGTTTACATCGGGACGATTTTCCGCCCGGTCCTGATCCGAAAACAGCGCCGTCTGCTCCAGATACGCGGTAGCCACGGCAATCAGCGAATCGTCGATCGTCTCGGCGGCTTCCTCGGGCGACTTGAAATCATCGGCCCAGGCGGCCAGAATTTCACCGCCAAGATATTTTTTCTCAAACTCCAGCGCGTCTGAAATCAGCTCATTCATGTTTTCCAGACGCGTTCTGGCCGACAAGTCGGTGAGCATGTCCGCTTCCAGCTGTTTTGCCAGTCCGCTTTCCTTCGTCACACGCTCGACCAGCAGGGCAAAGCTCGTGTCGGACTCGTGCAGGAGCGCAGACAGCCTGTCCATAATCGCCACGAAACGGGCGAGGGCACCGGCTGCCCGGCTGAGCTGCGGGTGCATCGATGCCTGCCTGGCGGCCTCAAGCATGGATATATTCATGTCCGCAGACACTTCGCGCAGCGCTTCGATTGTCTGGTCGCCGATTCCGCGCTTCGGTACGTTGATGATTCTTGTCAGTGCCAGATTGTCGCCAGGATTAACTGCGAGCCGGATATAGGCATTGACATCTTTGACTTCCTTCCGATCGTAAAAGCGCATCCCGCCGAATATCGCATAGCTGATGCCGCGTTCGCGCAGCGCCGCCTCAATATTTCTGGTCAGCGCGGAAGCACGGTACAGGATTGCATATTCGGTATCAGCGGTGCTGCTGAGGCGTTTCCGTATGTCGTTGGCAACAAACGCGGCTTCGCCCACATGGTCGGATGCCAGATAAAAGGTAACCGGTTCGCCCGTCTCTCCCTCTGTCCAGAGCTGCTTCTTTTTGCGTGATTCATTCTTGTCAATCACGGCATTGGCCGCATTCAGGATCGTCTTCGTCGAGCGATAGTTTTGCTCCAGTCGGATAACCGTCGTGTCCGGGTTGTCGCCTTCAAAGTCGAGAATATTCCGTATGTCGGCGCCGCGGAAGCGATAGATTGACTGATCATCGTCGCCGACCACCGCCAGATTGCGGTGATGGGCCGCGAGAAGCTTGACGAGTTCGTACTGCACGCGATTCGTATCCTGATACTCGTCCACCAGAATGTGCAGAAATCGTGTCTGATAGCGTGCCCGGAGGTCTTCGTGCTCTCTCAGCAGCTGCAGCGTGTAGAGCAGAATATCGTCAAAGTCGAAGCCGTTGTGACGCTTGCAGTACGCCACGTAGTTTTCGTAAACGCGGGCAATCGTACCGAGGTACGGGTTGCCGTGCGCCGTTCTGGCAAGCTCAGCCGGCGATACCATTTCATTTTTCGCAAACGAGATGCGCGATGTGATTTCCCGGAGCGGGATCGTTGTGTTGTCAATGCCCATGTCCTTCAGCACGTCTTTGACGGCTCGGCGCTGGTCATCGCTGTCGAGGATTGAAAAGCCGGGTGCAAACCCGAGGCGGTGACAGTCCTGACGCAGAATGCGGAGCATCATGGTGTGAAAGGTGCCGATCCACATGGCGTCGATATTGCCGATCAGAGCAGCAGCCCGCGACTTCATTTCGCTGGCGGCTTTGTTCGTGAAGGTAATGGCCAGTATTCGCCACGGCGGAACGTGACGCTCTAAAACGAGATGCGCAATCCGATGCGTGATCACCCGCGTTTTGCCTGAACCGGCACCGGCCAGTATGAGCATCGGGCCGCCGTCCTGCAGGACGGCCTTTTTCTGTTCGTTATTAAGGCCGGCCAGGAGAGATTCCCGGCCGGCCTTACTGGTATCCTTGAAGTCAGTCATCAATATTCCGGCTCAATCAATCCGTAATTGCCGTCGTTTCGCTTGTAGACGAGGCAGACTCTGTCGGTTTCGGCATCCAGATACAAGAGAAAATCATGGCCGAGCAGTTCCATCTGCAAGACAGCCTCATCTGCGTCCATCGGCGAAATGACAAAACTCTTGCGCCGGATGATCTGAGGCTCAAACTCGGTCTCGCTCTCATCATCCACAGTGGCGATCACCTCGTCAAAGTACGTGCCGATCGATTTGGATTTATTCTGTTTCTTTATCTTGGTCTTGTGTTTGCGAATCTGACCTTCCATCGTGTCAACGGCCTGCTCCAGCGCGATGATCGCTTCCGGCGCAATAGCCTCGGCACGTGTATACTGGCCTTTCAGATTAAGCGTCAATTCGACCCGGATGTCGTTTTTCTCCGGCTGCATCTTGACGGTCGCAACCGCTTCGTCGTCGAAGAACCGGTGGAACTTCGCGAGCTTATTCTCGACCTTTTCCTGCAGACCGGCACCAATCTTCATGCCTTTGCCCGATACCTTGATGATCATGATCAAACACCTCCTATGTATTCCCAGTCGTCCGTAAAAGTCGCGCAGGCACCGCCGGCACAAGGCCCGCAGCCGTGAGCCCGGGAACAGTACGAACCGAAGTCGCCGCCCTCTGCCGTAAGAATGGCAAGCAGCTCCTTCTCTTTTTCCACGTTGAGCGGCAATAATGTCGTGTCGAGCCACGCTTCCAGCTCCGACTGGCTCGGGTAGCCGCCGCGCTTCAGCACTTCGCCGTTTCTAACCGTAAGCGGGAACACATCGAGCATATCCTCTCCGATCAGGGCCATGACGCTGGGCGCCAGAAATAGGTTGGGAGACTGACTCAACGTGTGGTATTCAATGGGGGATTCGGCCACTTTCAGTTGTCGCAGGGCCGACGAAAACAGAAGTTTGTCTTCGTCGAACGGATCATGCTGCAAACCGACGTCCGTATCGAGTATGTAAAGCGTTTCAGTGTTTAGCGGCACGTATGATTGCTACTTTCTGTGGTATTTTTAATCAATCATATCATAGAAGGGAACTCCGCATGAACGAGAATATGGACGAGAAAAAGTTATTTGGTGTGACGGACTTAAGCGTTCGTTCCCTGATCCTGTCGGCGCTGGGATCAGTGCTTATTTCCGTCAGTTCCATCTACGTGGCGCTGCGCATATCAGCGCTGCCGTGGCCGACGATTTTTGTTACGGTTCTCGCGATGGCGCTCCTGAAGCTTCTCGGCCGGTCGAATGTTCGCGAAATCAACGTGACGAACACGGGCATGTCGGCCGGAGCGATGGTCGCAGGGGCACTTGCCTTCACCATCCCGGGCCTCTTCATTGCCGGTGTCTACAAACCTTTTGATCCCGCAGCGGATACCTTTTCCACCTGGCTGATGCCCAAATTCTGGCCGGTGTTCGGTGTCGCCGTCTTCGGTGTTCTGACCGGCACGTTTATCTGTTATTTTCTGCGCAAACGCTATCTCGAGCGTGCCGATCTGCCCTATCCGATCGGGCAGGCAGCCGCCGAAACCCTGTCCGCCGGCGACACGGGCGGACGAAAAGCGCGGCTTCTTTTCGCATCCCTCGGACTTTCAGCCATCTTCACTGCCCTGCGCGACCGCTTTGCCCTCGTGCCGGATACGCTCGCCGGCAAGATCGGCGCGGTGCCCGTTTCACTTTACACCTCCCCGATGGCTGTCGCGATCGGCTACATCATCGGCTTCGGACCGTCCGCCTATTGGATGCTCGGCAACCTGATCAGCCGCATCGGCTTCGATGTCTGGGGTGTCAGCAGCGGTACCTTCGCCGATACGGCAGCTGCCGGACAGTTTGCTCTCACCGCCGCGATCGGCCTGATGGTCGGAAGCGGCATCGCGATTCTCATCGCGTCCGTGCGCGACCGGATTAAACGCGCCCGCTCGGAAGCAAGAGACAGCAGTACACGTCTGACGGGCAAAGGCGGCCTGATCGCCGTCATCCTGACGGCCACAGCCTATGTGATTTCAATACTGGCTGGACTCTCACCGCTCGTTTCCGCCCTCCTGATGCTGGGCGTGGCTTTCGCCAGTGCGATGAGCGCGGTCATCACGGGGCAGACCGGCATCAACCCGATGGAAGTTTTCGGCATCATCGTGCTGCTCGCCATTCGCCTGATCGTGCCGGTGTCGCATGAACACGCCTTTCTCATAGCCGCTGCGGTCGCTGTAGTCTGCGGCTACACGGGCGACATGATGAACGACTACAAGGCGGGGCAGATTGTCGGCACCAATCCGAAAGCACAGCTGGTCACCGAACTGGTCGGCGGTCTCATCGGCACGGTGGCCGCCGTGCTCGCGCTGTTTGCTGTCATCTACCAATTCGGCGGTGTCGGCGGCGACACAGGACTGACAGCGGCACAGGCACACAGCGTCGCTGCCATGGTCTCCGGCATCGGCGACCCGATAGTCTTCACTACCAGCCTGATCCTCGGCACGCTTCTGTTTCTGAAAGGCGTACCAGCCATGATCATCGGCATCGGCATGATTCTTGGCCAGGGCATGTCGGTGGCCATTTTCATCGGCGGTCTCCTTTCCTGGATTGTTCCGCGAATAGCCGGCAAGCGGGAGGCGGCCATGAAGCAAAACGGCCAGATTATTGCGGCCGGTCTTTTGGGCGGCGAAGGCATCACCGGAACGATCATTGCGTTTCTCACCATGTTCGGCGCCTGATCCGAAAGCCGATTCCCGAAAAAACAGCGCCCGGTTTCCCGGGCGCCATTTTTTGTCTTTTTGTTTACCTCTTTGGCATCAGCCAATCAAGGCATAATACCTAGTAAACTTCTTTCCACTCTTCGATGTTGGAGGGATCGAAACGGAATGGTGGGCCCAGGATGACTTCGGTGCCTTCGTCTCCGGCTTCCACGATGGTGTATTCACCGAGATCGCCTGCGGTGAATGTGTCGTCCACTGCGCCTGTGATCGTGCCGTCAACCAGAGCGGCTGCGGTGTAACCGGCGAGGTAGCCGATATCGATCGGGTTCCAGAGATACATGTACGGGCAGGGGAACTCGTCGCCTTCACCGATGTACTCGGCCATTTCGGACGGCAGTCCGAGGCCCGTCAGTTTCACGGCAGAACCTTCGTCTTTCAGAACCTTGCCGGCGGCCATCATGCCGACGGTGGTCGGGGCACAGATGACTTTCAGATCCGGGTAGTTCTTCAGAAGGGCCTGTGTCTGGTCAACCGATTTCTGATATTCGTCGTCGCCATAGGCAACTTCGACCATCTCGATGTCGGCATACTGTTCATCTTCCAGGATGGCGTTCATTGACGCAATCCAGGCATTCTGGTTGGAAGCCTGGCTCGTTGCGGACAAGATCGCAAACTGGCCTTCACCGCCGGTGAGATCGAACACGGCGTCAACAAGGGCCTGACCAATCAGCTCGGTGCCGGCCTGGTTCACGTGCACGGCGCGGCTCTCGGGATTGACAGCCGAGTCGAGCGAAAGCACTTTGATACCGGCATCCATGGCCTGCGTCAGTGCGGGCTGCAGGGCGTCAAAGTCGTTGCCCGCGACAGCGATCGCATCAACACGCTGAGCAACAAGCTCACCGATCATGGTGATCTGGTCTTCGGCGGTTGCCTTCTCAGGCTGCCTGACGATGACTTCACCGCCAAACTCTTCAACGGCCTTGGTGAAGCCTTCGGCTTCCTTCTCATTGTAGGGGTTGCCGGCGCTCTTCACGAGCAGTGCAAACGTCTTGCCTTCCACGCCGCCCTCAGCTTCGGGCTCTTCTTCCGCTTCGGTCTCTTCCGCCGGCGCTTCGGTTTCTTCGACCGGAGCCTCGGTTTCTTCAGCCGGTGCTTCGGTGGCTGACGGTGCTTCAGTCGGTGCTGCGGTGGTGCTTGTTGTCCCGCCGTCGCAGGCGACAGCTGCGCCGAACAGCGACAGGATCAACAGAATACTGATGAGTTTTTTCATATGAACCTCCTTTTGATTCGACTTATATTATACCCCGAATAGAAATTCGAAACCCTGCGGTTCGGACGCCTTGCGGGGTCAGTCGCTCTTCAGTCTGCGCTTGGGCTTCAGATGAGGCGCCATGACGGCGATAATCAGCAATGCACCGATGATCACCATCATCAGCTGTGACTGCACGTTGATCAGTCCCAGACCATACCGGAGCAGCCCGATCGTGAAGATCGAGATGACTGCGCCGACAAAGTTCCCTTTGCCGCCGTCCGTCAGAATGCCGCCCAGCACGCACATGGAAATGACATCCAGCTCGTAGCCGATCGCCACATTGGGGCGCGTCGAGCCCATGCGCGCCACCAGGAAAATCGCCGTAATCGCCGAAAATAATCCGGACAGCGTGTAAACGACGAGACGGGATCGCTCGACACGGATTCCCGCATATTTGGCGGCCACGCGGTTGCTGCCGATGGCGTAGAGCCGCTTCCCGAATGTCGTCTTGTGCAGGATAAATCCCATAATGACCGCCAGTACGGCGAAGGCGATGAACATGTAGGGCACGGGGCCGATCTTGCCCCAATAGAAGTTCGAATACCATTTGATCGAAGTGAATCCGCCTGAAGCCTGATCGCCCAGTATGATCAGGGCGATACCCCGGTAAAGAATCTGTGTGCCGAGCGTCACGATCATGGGGGCGAGCTCCCTGAAGCGGGTCAGAATCAGACCGTTCAGGAATCCGCAGAGCGAGCCGACCAGAAGACACACGACGAGCGCCAGTCCCATGGGCAGTCCCAGCTTATTGTAGGACTCGGCCATGACGACGCTCGACAGCGCGACGATCGAGGCGACCGAGATATCGATTTCCCCGATGATCAGGACAAAGACCATCGACAGCGCGATGAACGCTTTTTCCAAAAACGAGTTCGTAGCGGTGAACAAGCCGTTGACGCTCAGATAATACGGTGAGATCAGGCTGTTCATGACGTTGATGCCGATGAAAATCAGAAGCAGGAACCATTCCCATTTCAAGAAGAACGTCTTCAGGGAAAACGGTGTATCGGCACTGATTTTTCTCAATTCGGGCTGGTTCATGCTTGCCTCCTGCGCAGATTGTTCGCGATGATGGAACGCTGTGTCAGCACGTTCAGAATGATGGCCACCAGAATGATGAGGCCTTTCAGACCGTCCTGCCAGAACTGCGATATGCCGACAAGCGGCAGTGCATTGCCAAGAATCGCCATAATCAGCGCTCCCAGAAACACACCGGTGACGCTGCCGCGTCCGCCGCTCAGACTGACGCCGCCGATAACGCAGGAGGCGATAACATCCATCTCGATTCCCATGGCCATGTCCCCTTGAGCGGAGGCATAAATTGACACCCAGAGTGCACCGACCAGCCCCGACAGAAGTCCCATGGTGCCGTAGGCGAAAAACTTGATGCGGTCCGTATCAATGCCGCTGAACTGAGCAGCTTCAACATTACTGCCCGTCGCATAGATGCGGCGGCCGGTCTTCGTATATTTCAGGAAGAAAAAGAACAGGATGTAGCATAGCAGCATGACCGTGATCATGTTGTTCAGAACTCCGAACGTCAGATATCGACCGGTTGCAAACTGCTTGTATGCCGTCGGTATCTGATACGCAGGCACCCACTGGTTTCGCGCCATCAGATACGTCAGGCCGCGGTAGATGTTCATAAATCCGAGCGTGGCAATGATGGGCGGCACTTTGCCCTTGACGATAACGAGCCCGATCAGAAGACCGCAGATGAGGCCGACGCCGATCGACATGAGAAACGCAACGACAACCGGTACGCCCTGATTGTCACGCATGATGAGCGCACTGAACATGCCGGACAAGGCAATCGTCGCCCCGATGCTGATATCGATGCCGCCGATCAGGAGTACGAGCATCATGCCGAGCGCCAGAATCATCGTGGTCGAGTAGTTCGTCAGCATGTCGCTGATGTTTTTCAGTGTGAGAAAAATGGGATTTCGCCACGTAATGATCGCAACGATCAGCAGCATGACCATAAGCAGGCTGATTTCGCGGGACGACGCGAGCGTTTTCAGGACATTGTTCTTTTTCATCACTTATTCCTCCCCCTCTGTGTCTTTCGTCATCGCCAGATGGAGGATATCTTCCTGAGTCGCATCCGGGGTGAGGAAACCGGATACCCGACCTTCGCACATCACCATGATGCGGTCGGACATGCCGAGTATCTCCGGCATTTCGGACGAGACCATCACAATCGCGTACCCCTGACCGGCCAGTTGGCTGATGATTTCATATATCTGTGCTTTGGCACCGACATCGACGCCTTTCGTCGGTTCATCAAGAATGATCACATCGAGGTCGCTCGCCAGGAGTTTTGCCACAACCACTTTTTGCTGGTTGCCGCCGGACAGCGACTTCGCCTTGTCGAAAATGCTCTGAGCCTTCACGTTCAGCTTTTCAGCCAGTGTTTTCGCCTTGCTCCGTTCTGCCCGTTCGTTCGTCAGAATGCCGTTGCCGAGCTCCGATATGATCGGCAGCGTAATATTGCTGCCGATCGTCCAGTCCAGGATCAGTCCCTGATACTGACGATCTTCTGTGAGGAGCCCGATTCCGTGGTCCATGGCATCCTGCGGATGACGGATTTGAACGGCTTCGCCCTTGACATAAATCGTACCGGATGACGGGAGCCTGGCACCAAACACACACTCCATGACTTCCGTGCGGCGTGCGCCGACCAGGCCGGTAACGCCCAGTATTTCGCCTCTGTGCACGTTGAATGACACATCGTGGAAATAGCCAGTGAGAGACAGGTTTTCAACGCGGAGCGCCTCTTCTCCCCGCTCAAGCTCGATCTTGGGAAACATTTCCGATGTCTCGCGGCCGACCATCGCCTTGATCAGGTCGCGCTTTGAAATTTCGTCAACCCTGTACGTGCCGATATATTTTGCATCCCTGAATACGGTGACTCTGGACGCCAGGCGGTACATATCTTCAAAGCGGTGAGAAATAAAGATGACGGATGTGCCTTTGTCGCGGAGACGCTCCGTGATTAAATAAAGCTGCTCGGATTCCTGCTTGGTGAGCGCTGCCGTCGGCTCATCCATAATGATGATCCGGCTGTCCAGCGCCAGTGCTTTCGCGATTTCCACCATCTGCTGCTGCGCCACGCTCAGCGCTTCAATTTCGTCTGTTGACTTGAAGTCCGCCCCCAGCTCGTGCAGCAGTTCGTCCGAGCGCCGATACATTTCTTTCCACTGGATGATCCCGTTTTTCACGAGCTCATGCCCGGTAAAGATGTTTTCGGCAACGCTCAGATGCGGATACGACGTGACATGCTGGTAAATCGTCGCAATACCGGCGTCTCTCGCTTCTTTCGTGCCGCGAAACACCCGCTCTTTTCCATCCAGAATAATGTGGCCGGCATCCGGGTGATGTACGCCCGAAATAACCTTTATCAGAGTCGATTTGCCGGCGCCGTTCTCACCCATAAGCGAGTGAATTTCACCCTTCTTCAGGTCAAAATGAACGGAGTCCAGCGCTCTGACGCCGGGAAACAGCTTGGTGATCCCCTTCAACTCCAGGATGGTCTCTGGTTCTTTTTGCACTGTCATACTTCCACCGTTTCGATATTCATCAGAACGCCTGCCTTCGCTATCACGGATGAAAGGTGACCGACCGCCATGGCAAAGTGATGCGTCAGCCCTTCCGCGAACCAGCGATCCATATACGTGTCGGGATCGTCCTTAAATTTTACCGCAGTCTGCGTATTCCCGATTGTCATAATCGGGCCGTCTGTCGAAAGGGCATCACTCGTGATCAGTTTCAGACGACCGTGGTGCAGCTGCGTTAAGCCGACGGTCGTAATCGGTCCCTGCTTGACCTTGGCCTCCACGGAAACGCCGGTCCCCTGTTTCCCGTGGTAGAGACCCATACCGCGAAGAATCGGTTTTTCGCGCGCAATCTCAAGGTGAAACGGGCCATCATGACCGAGCAGTATCGTCCCCTCTTCGTAGTCCGTCACGACGATTTCGCAGTAGCTGCCGCCGGCCTGCAAAATGTCGCAGATTTTCATGGCAATGCACGTTTTCATATCCCCTTCACCGGCACAGGGTATGCCCCTCGCCGTCAGAAGCGAGTGGCCGACGATAAATCCGGCCTGCAGTTTTTCGTACGGACTGTCCGGTGCGCCGTGATAGTAGTATGCAAGTGCGTCAAGTCCCCGTTTTTCCACCAGTTTATCGAGCGCAACAGCAACACGCGCAGACCAGTCGAGCTGCTCTTCCGTCGGTTTTCTGGCAATTGGATCGGCAGCTTCCGTCTCACTCAGCGTGAAGAACGCCAGCATCTCAGTTCGCTTTGAAAAGACCTCTTCATCAGTAACTGCGTCCAGTTCAGCTGCAACGTCACACATTTCGAGAATGTCGGCATGGATGCCGGTCTGCGCCTGCAGCATCGTGAAATCACTGTAGAGATCGAGCATGCCGCTGTACGTGTTGCCCAGGAATCCGAAGCGGGCGCCGCGGAGGTTTCTTTTCACTTTCGCGGCAGCGAGCCATTCGGCTATTTTTTTCCAGGCGCGTATCGCTTCGGGGCGATGGGCACTGACTTCATCCGCGAGCGATATCCCGGGCGTTTTTTCCAGACCTAAAAGCCCGTTGATGACGACGGCGTCGATACCGGATCGCTCCAGTGCGTTGACCAGTTCGGGCGTCGGGCAGGCCCCGCAGTGTGCGAGCCATTCGCCCGTCGTCGTTTTCTCGTAATTGATCTGCACAGCCGGCTGAAGATTCAGAATCACGGGTTTGGCCCTGCAAATCTGATGTACCGGCAGAACCGATGCGCTCGTCACATACGTCGCCGCGTGGGCAAAAACAAGATCAACGTCGGCTTCGGCGAAAAAGCGGCCGGCCTCATGGCCGCGCTCCGCATCATCGACGAGGCCGAAGTTCACGACCTCGGCACCCAGCTCCATCAGCTTTTGCTCAATAAACGCACCGTAGCCGATCAGGCGCTCTCTCAATCCTTCGAACTGCG
>DUPJ01000052.1 GCA_012838355.1 Clostridiaceae bacterium | reverse complement strand
GCCACATCGGCCAGTCCTTTTCTGAGCGCCTTGTCCTTTACGCGGATGACGGAAAATTGCTGCAGCCCATTGGCTGAGGCGGTGCGATTCATCGCCTCAAACAGCGACTGCAGAACGGTCGGATCGATGGGCGTATCCTCGAATTCACGAATGGTGCGGTGGTTTTGCAAGTTCTTGATGGTGGTCTTGTCGACGTCGTAGAAATCCGGCATGGTTCATCTGCAAACAGACTGGGCGTCCGGTTGCGCTCCTTCTTTTTTGGCCAGCTTATCACATTCCGAAATCGGACGCCGTCACGGTTCCTGCTTCAGTGCCCGGGCAGGGCATGTATACGTTTGACGGCCCGGCGGCACCCTGATACAGGCATTTTTACGGACATGCCGAAAGCGTTTGCATTTCCCTGCAATTGTGTGGATAATATGGACGGGCACCAAATGCCCGCATTTTTCGGAGGATTCGTTCCTCCTGAGGGGGTCTGCCGGCGCATTTTAACATCATGCGCCGGCAGACCATTTTTTGTACATGCACCATCACAAACTGTGAGGCACAAAACTTGCCCCGGATACGCGCATTTCACAGTACATCGTGTTTAGAACCGGTCTTACATGGTATATTTAACCTATATGACCGAAGCTTATTCGTTGATGGAGGTCTTCATATGAGTCAAGAAATTACCTTGGATGCTCTCGCCAACCGAAACCAGAGTCCCGTCGATGCTAATACCTCTTACCATACCGTGGATGTGGAAATAGCACCCGATCACGCGCAGATTGCCGCCAAAGCCGAAACGATCGACTTGCTCGACAGTCAGGCAATCGCCGTTTACGGTGAACAGTCGTATCGCAATATGCTGGCATACGGTCAGCAGTTGCTGGCTCATGTCCGCACGAATGATTTCGGCGGCATTGACGAAAAGCTCGCCCAGCTGACGGACCTCGTCAAGAATCTGAACGTTGAGCAGATGAGTGACGGCGGCGTGTGGAGCAAGCTTTCATTCCTGAGACGGTCCGGCAGCGGCATCCGCACATTCGAGAAGCGATTCGGCGCGGCACTTGAACAAAGCGCACAGACTGAAGCGGAACTGGTTTCGCTGGCTGCCGCGCTGCGCGAAGATAAAACAGCCTACGACGAGCTTTTGCGCACGAAGGCGCCGCTCTTATTAAATCTCTCACTCGACATTCAGGCTGCAAAGCAGATACTGGACGTCGCGCATGACGAGACCCTGCCTCAGCTGGAAGCGGAAGCCGAGGTCAGTGACGACGCTGAATCGAAAAAACTCGTGGACGATTACCGCCAGCGCGCAGCCGGTTTCACGACGCAAGTGGAAGACCTCGAGAACGCGCAGAAGGTCTTTGCGGACGTCGCTCCGCACGTGGTGAGCGTTCAGGCCAATAACCTGCAGCTGGCTGACAAAATCTCGCAGATCACGGGCAAGATTCTTCCGTACTGGAAGTCGCAGATCGCGCTCGCCATCTCCATGGTCAAGGAACAGGAGCTTCTGAAGCAAAAACGCGAAGCGCTGAAACGCGCCCAGAAGCAGTCGGGCGGTGAAGAATACGGCGCCGCCACGCACGCGGAAGATCTGCAGCTTGTCGATCTCGATGCGGTAAAGAAAATAAACAACAATCTGCTCTCAACGATCGCCGATGCCGCCATTTTGCAGAGAGCCGGCAAGGCCGTGCGGCTTGACACCGAAGCCACCCTTCTGCGTCTGGACGGCCGTGTCCGCCAGGCCATGATCACGGCGGCAGCCTTTGGCGATGAGATCGTGCCGGAGCCGATTCTCTCCAGCACCAAAGCCGAACCGGAGCTGGAACACTTCGACGAGACATCCGATCTTCCGGACGATCTCGAGAGGCCGATGCTGCTTGAAGACGACGAACTTGCCGAACTGGAAGACCAGCAGCTCACGGATGATATCGCCTGGTCCGGCGGCGGCGGGGGCGAAGCACCCTGGTCAGAAAAAGTCAGGGCAGACTCGGATGACGCCGTCGCGGAAGCCGAAGCGGCGATCCCGGAGAACTGGCCCGCCGGGGACATCAATTCGCAATGGGCCGAAGAAGACGATCCGGAACCGTCAGAGACGCTCACGGAAAGCGGTGAGACGATCGCGGAAATTGAAACGGTGGTCACGGAGAACTGGCCCGGTGATGACATGGATCTGCAAGCGGACGAAAGCGACGAGCCGGAGTCCGAAGCGGCGCCGGAGAACGATCCAGAATGGACAGAGCCGGTGCCTCCCTCTGAGGAAACACCACCGGCAGATAACGGCGGAGAACAGTATTAATCACTTTGTGGCGGCAACCCCGCCACTTTTTTTTATGAGAAGCGACGTGTGACAGAGGATTCTGCATGAAAAAGACTTATGTACTCGACACCAATGTCCTGATCGTATCGCCGCACGCGCTGCTGTCGTTTGACGACAATGACGTCGTGCTGCCGGTCGTCGTTCTGGAGGAACTTGACCGGCTGAAGAATGAACAGGGTGAATCGGGTGTCAATGCGCGCCAGGCCATCCGCATGCTGGAATCACTGCGCCGCCAGGGCAGTCTCCAGGACGGCGTCGATACGCCGGCCGGCGGACGGGTGAGAATTGAGCTGAACTGCGAGGATGCTAAGCTTCCCTTCGGCTTTGCGCCGGAGAAACACGACAACAGGCTGCTTCGCATCTGCCTCAATCTGAGAACAAAAGGGCTGCAGGCCATCCTGGTCACGAACGACATTGTCCTCAGGATCAAGGCACAGATCGCCGGCATTCCTGCAGAGGGATTCACGACGGAACAGGCGCCGGAATCGGAGAGCCAGTATGCCGGACGGCGCGAGGTATTCGCGCCGGAATCGTCGATTCAGGACTTGTTCTCGGAGGGCATCGATCCGGATCTGCTCTACACCGAAACGCTTCAGGCCGGCTCACTTAACCCCGTGCAAAACGAATTCTTTCTCATCCGCAGCGACTGCAACCTGAAACATACGGTGCTCGGCCGCTTCAACGGCAAGCGCATCGTGCCGCTCGAGACCCTGAACGCATCGCCGTTCGGCGTCCAGCCGAAAAACGTGGGACAGCGCTTCCTTCAGGAAGCACTGATGGCGAACGTCGACAGCGCCCCTCTCGTGATCGTCAAAGGCATGGCAGGCACGGCCAAGACGTTCTACGCGCTGGCTGTCGGCCTGGAAAAAACGATGGAGAGCGAGCGCGCCTTCCGGCGGCTGATGGTCGTCCGGCCGAATACGCAGTTTGACGACGACATCGGCTTTCTGCCCGGCACTGAACAAGAAAAGATCGCCCCCCTGATGCGGCCGATCATCGACAATCTGGAAATCCTCGTGGACAAAAACGAGCATGAGCGCTACCGCAATGAGCAGGAACTGCGGAGCAAGATCGACGAACTGTTCGACCGCGGGATCATCGTCTGCGAGGCCATGAACTTCATGCGCGGCCGCTCAATCACGAACACCTACCTCGTGATCGACGAGGCGCAGAATCTGACTCCGAAACAGGCAAAGGGCATCCTCACGCGCGTGGCCAGAGGCACGAAGCTTATACTGCTCGGCGATCCGAATCAGATCGACCATCCGCTCCTCGATGCGCGCACCAACGGCCTCGTCTACGCGTCGGAGCGCATGAAAGGCAGCCCGCTCTGCTGGCAGGTGACAATGCAGCCGGATGAATGTGAGCGGTCAAGTCTGGCGGCGGACGCCATCCTGCGCCTTTAGCCCTTATCCTGCCCGTTCAGGCCGGATACTTTTGCACCCGGCTCCACACTCGAAATGATGAAGGCGTTGCCGCCGATCGTGGCACCGTCCCCGATCACCGTGTCGCCCCCGAGTATCGTCGCATTCGCGTAGATGGTCACGCGGTCGCCGATCGTCGGGTGGCGCTTCACATGCTCCAGAGCCCGCCCGTCGCGCGTCGAGAGCGCACCCAGCGTCACGCCCTGATAGATTTTGCAGTAATCCCCGATGATGCTCGTCTCGCCGATCACGACACCCGTTCCGTGGTCGATCATGAAGTGTTCGCCGATCGTCGCGCCGGCCGATATGTCGATGCCGGTGCGGCTGTGTGCGTATTCGGTCATCATGCGGGGCAAAAACGGAACGCCCTGCCTGAACAGATTGTTCGCCACGCGAAAGACGAAGACGGCAAACGCACCGGGATAGGAGAAGATGACTTCCTCCCTGCTGTTGGCCGCCGGATCGCCGTGGAACGTGGCGTCGATATCCTTCATGATCTGCTCTCTGAGCACAGGGATAAACGAAAGGAATTCGGTTACCACCTTTGTTGCCGGTTCGACAAACCCATCCGGGCAGAGGACCTCGGAATCGCCGCCCTGCCTGCAGTGTTCGAATGCAAAGGCAATCTCAACCTGAACTAAAAGCCGTTCGGCCAGTTTCTGCAGGCGGTGCATCACGTGATCCCCCGACTTGGCGAGACGCACCATTTCGCTGCCGAAGTAACCGGGAAACAAAAGCTTTCTCAGGTCACGCAGTATCTCCACGACGACATCCTTGTCGGGCAGAATCAGCTCGGTTGAACAGGCGCGCGGCAGCGTCTCCTGATCTTTTCCTTCAAGGCGGCGGGCAGTCTCCCGGAGCGTCGGCTCCAGTGACTCAAGTCCCGGGCCGGCCGCCTTTTTATCGTCAGACATCGGTAAAGAGCGGGCCGGACAGATAGCGGTCGCCGCTGTCGGGCAGCACGGCGACAATCGTCTTGCCGCGCCACTCGTCTTTAGCCGCCAGCTTCAGGGCCGCCGCCAGTGCGGCACCGGACGATACGCCGATCGAGATGCCTTCCGTTTTCATAAAACGGCGGGCTGTCGCAAGGGCATCATCGGAATGCACCGTGACCACTTCCTGATAGACGGATGTATCGAGCACCGCAGGCACGAATCCCGCCCCGATGCCCTGAATCTTGTGGGCCGAAGGCGTACCGCCCGACAAAACCGGGCTTTCCGCCGGCTCGACTGCAACGATGTGCACCTTGTGTCCCTGTTTTTTGAGGAAACGCGCGACACCGGTAATGGTGCCGCCCGTGCCGACCCCGCTGACGAATGCGTCAAACGGACCGGCATCGGCCAAAAGCTCCGGTCCCGTCGTCGCTTCATGTGCTTTGGGATTGGCCGGGTTATCAAACTGCATCGGCATGAAGGCACCGTCCGTTTCGTTCCGGATGGCCTCGGCCCTGGCAATGGAGCCCTTCATGCCCTCGGCACCCGGCGTCAGCACGAGTTCTGCACCGAGGCCCTGCAAAAGCGCCCGCCGCTCCACGCTCATCGTGTCCGGCATGGTCAGGATGACGCGATAGCCTCTGGCGGTGCCGAGCGCCGCCAGGCCGATGCCCGTGTTGCCGGATGTCGGCTCGACGATCGTGCCGCCGGGCCGGAGCGATCCGTCCTGTTCGGCGGCCTCGATCATGGCGAGGGCAATGCGGTCCTTGACAGATCCGCTCACATTGAATCCTTCCAGTTTTACGAGCAGCCGCACATCGCTGATGCCGCTTGCCTCGAGAAAGCGGCCGGCCTCCAGAAGCGGAGTTTTACCGACCAGATCAGTCACTTTTTTCATCTATAGCTCCTTTTTCGAGGCGGAGCCGGTTTTGCAGGCGCCAGAAAGACGCCAGCGGCAGCCCCACCACATTGTAATAATCGCCTTCGATCCCCTCGATCAGGAGGGAACCAAAATCCTGAATGCCATACGCACCGGCTTTGTCGAGCGGTGCTCCGCTTGCAAGATAGTCTTCAATCAGGCGAGACATCTCGTCCGACGGAGGATAAAAGGTCACGGCCGTCGACACGACCTCGCTTGCCGAGATGTCGTCCCGGATCAGACAGATGCCCGTGTAGACGCGGTGCGTGCGCCCCGCGAGTTCATGGAGCATGCGGCGTGCCTCCGCCGTATCAGCCGGTTTGCCGAAAAGACGGCCGTCCACCACCACAATCGTATCGGCACCCAGAACGACGCGGCCGGGATTATTGGCCGCCACGCCTCGCGCCTTGTCCGTCGCCAGCTGCCGGCAGATATCGCTCGCACGTGCCTCATCGATCATGTCATGCGATTCGAACACTTCTTCGCCGACCGGTTCCTGCACCGTATGCGACACGCCGATCATCCGGAGAAGCGCCGTGCGCCGCGGCGAGCGGCTGGCCAAAATAAGGTCTCTGTAAAAATCACCCATGCCGGTCAGTATACCGTTGAACAATGCCGCGAATCCCGGAAACCGGCCCGACGATGACCTGTGTTACAGATCGGCTTCGAAACATGTCGAACTGCACAAACGCCACTGCTCGGATAGCACTGTGATATATCACACACGGTTCGCTGTGATAACCGGAAATAGTGATCAAAAGCGCGAAGCGGCGCCGGTTTGAAGGCTCATCTTGCTTCAATTGGACAGTCATTCATGTTATGGTTATAACGTTGTAAAATAAGTTGTGAATACAACACATTTACCAAATCATGTACTCATACCTCTGGAGGTGAGTTGAATTATGAATGGAGATACCAGCGCAGCTCCGGCAACGCGGACAGCCCCGTTGGCTTTGCAGATGTGCCGCGTTTCAAAACGGTTTCCCGGCACACTGGCTGTCGATTGCGTCGACTTTGAAGTACTGCCCGGCGAGGTGCACGCTCTGGTCGGCGAGAACGGAGCCGGCAAATCAACCCTGATGAAGATGCTGGCCGGTTTGTTCGGCGACTATGAAGGCGATATTCTGATCCAGGGCGACAAGCAGCATCTGCATACACCGACAATGGCGAAGCAGCACGGCATCGGCATGGTGTACCAGGAGCTCAGCCTGGCGCGCTCGATTTCAATTTATGAGAACCTGCTGGTCGGGCGGCTGCCGAAGAAAAATGCGCTCTTCATCGATAAGAAGAAAGCATTGATTGAAGCGAAAGCGCTCCTGGAGCAGGTCGGACTCGGCAAGATTGATCCACGTCTTGACGTGGCCGAGATATCCCAGTGCGAAGCCCAGCTGGTGGAGATCGCCAAGGTGCTGGGCAGCGAACCGTCCGTCATCGTGATGGATGAGCCGACATCGGCACTCTCATCCGAGGAGGTCAAACGCCTCTACGATATCATTGAACAGCTGAAGGCGAAGGGTATTGCGATTATCTTCATCTCGCACCACCTGCAGGAGGTCTTTGCGGTTGCCGACCGCGTGACCGTCATGCGCGACGGCAAGCAGGTCGGCACGTACAACATCAAAGATATCGACACCGAGTTCATCGTCGAGAAGATGGTCGGCAAATCGATCAAGGATTTCTACTGCACGCGCCATCCCGTCGTCACGGACGACGTGATGCTCGAGGTCAATGACCTGACGCGCTGGGGCTTTTTTCACCATATCAACTTCAAGCTCTACAGGGGTGAGGTGCTGGCAATCTGCGGCCTGGCCGGTTCCGGCCGCACGGAGATCGCCATGTCGATCGTCGGCGCCGCACCGCAGAACGGAGGCGTCATCAAAATCAAGGGTGAGGAAAAAAAGATTAATTCCGTCAGCGACGCGATCGCCGAGGGTGTAGCCTATCTGACCGAGGACAGGAAGGTCGTCGGCCTGGCCCTGACTCAGGATGTGCGTACGAACGTGCTGGCCCCGATCATTGACAATCTGGCCAGCGGACCGTTCTATCATCCCGCCAGACACGAGGCGATCGTCGAGCAAAAGATTGAAGCGCTGTCGATCCATCCGAATGACCCGGAACGACTTGTCGGCAGCCTGTCCGGCGGCAATCAGCAGAAGGTGCTGCTCGCCAAGTGGCTGGCGACGGACGCCGACATCATGATACTCGACGAACCGACGCGCGGCGTCGACGTCGGCGCCAAACAGGTCATCCATGACACGATCCTGCAGTATGCGGAAGAAGGACATTCCGTCATTTTGCTCTCGAGCGACCTGCCGGAAGTCGTCGGTCTCGCAAGCCGCGTTCTGATTTTGCGCGAAGGTCACCTGATCGGCGAGCTCGGCATTGACGATATCAGCGAAAACGCCATCCTGCTGGCAATGAACGGAAAAGGAGAACATGTGGCATGCTGACCCCCCCACAAAGCGAAGCGGGGCGCTTTACCCGCACCGGCAAACTGACGAGCATTCTCGGCACCGCCGGCATCTATGTCATCATCATTCTTCTCTTGCTGGTCGGACTCGGCATCAGACAGCTTGACTACCTGTCGCTCGCGAATCTGCGCTCCATTCTGCAGGCAGTCTCCCTGCTCGGCATGTGCTGCGCCGGGCTCGCGTTTGTCGTCTTCTCCGGCAATATGAACGACATGTCACTCCCGATGACGATGGCGCTGTCCGGTATGATGGCCATTCAGCTCATCCCGTACGGCATCGTCGTCAGTGTGCTGGGCGGCATCGTCGCCGGCACGCTGGTCGGAGTCATCAACGGCATCATGATCGGCAAGTTTCGGGCACATCCCATCATCTGGACCCTGGCGTTCAATCTCGTCTTGTCCGGACTGGTCCGCGCCGCCTGGGGCGGCTCTCAAATCTATCCGGATACCATCGCCGGTCAGAATGAGACGGCGCAGGCGACAGCGGAAACCTTCAATTTATTTGCCCGCACGTATTACTTTGACGGTGCGCTTCCCCTCATGGTCGTCGTCATGTTCATCATGTTCGTCCTGGCTCAGGTGATCTTTTCGCGCACAACGTTCGGCAACAAGCTGAGAATCGTCGGGTCGCAGTACGAAGTAGCGCGCATGTCCGGCATCAATACGGAGCGCATGGTCATGACAGCCTTTGTGCTCTGCTCGCTCTGTGCCTCGGTCGCCGGCATCTTCTACGCCTCGCTGACCAAAATCGGCGCGTACTCAAACGGTGAAGGCTACGACTTCCGCGCCCTGACGGCCGTCCTGCTGGGCGGCATGACACTGGCCGGCGGCAAAGGCACGATGGTTGGCGTCTTCGGCGGTGTGCTCGTGCTCGGCATGCTGACCAACATCATGACGCTGATCGGCGTCCCGACATTCAACCAGTACGTGGTGCAGGGCGTCGTTTTCCTGTTTATCGTCTGGCTGAACAATTATCTCGAGGAAAAGCGAGGGCACGCCTGATGCAGAAGACTTCAAACGCACTGGACGCACTGAACCGTAACCGCGCCTATCTGATTCTGGCGCTTGTCCTGATCTTCGCGCTGTTTACACCGCGGTTCTACACCATGTTCAACGTCCGGTCCATCCTGTCCGGATCGGCATTGTACACGTTTCTCGGCGTGAGTTTCACGCTCTGCCTGATCGCCGGCCACATGGATCTGTCCGTCGGCTACATGGCAACGACGGGCGCAATGGTCGTACTCGGCATGCGCACGAATTCCGGCCTGCCCTGGTGGCTCGCCATCCTCATCGCTGTCGGCGTCGGAGCCATCGCCGGCACGATCAACGGCCTGCTCGTAACCAAGGCAAAGATTCACAGCTTTATCGCAACGCTCGGCATGCAGTTTGTGCTCCGCGGCAGTATGTACATGTACTGCAACGGAGCGGAAATCAGCGTGCGGGGCGAATTTACGCTGACCGATGCGATTAATCGGGCGCCGCTTAAATTTCTGCCTCTTTCCAATCTGTTCATCTGCACGCTGGCCGTCGTCATCATCTATCTTGTCGTGCTCAGGAACACGCGCTTCGGCCGCAACGTGCACATCATGGGCGGCAATCGCGAAACCGCGTGGCTTGCCGGCGTCAAAAGCGACAAGCTGACGACGCTCGTCTTCACCCTGTCCGGCATCACCTGCGCGCTGGGCGGCGCACTGTTCGCCATCTCCCAGGGTACGGCGACGCCGACTCTCGGTGAAAAAGGCATTCCTCCCCTGATGGTGGCGCTGACCGCGACTATTCTGGGCGGCACCTCAATGGCCGGCGGCAAGGGCAATGTCCTGAAGACGTTCGCCTCGATCCTCGCCATCATGGCGATGCTGTCCGTACTGACCACGCGCTACGGCAAGTTCGAACTGCAGATTCTCTTTATGGGCCTGGCTCTGGCCGTGGCCGTCATTTATGAAACCCTGCGCAACTACGCCCGGCAGAAACGCGTCGGCATCCGGCCGAACCTTGCGGACGAGTATGCGCGTGAAACCGGCAAAACACTGCACATAGAAAAATAGAAAACTGGTAATCACAGGGTGCGCCCTGAGAAAAATATGGAGGACAACAAATGAAAAGACTTATTGGACTGCTGCTCGTGTTCACGATGGCATTCGCGCTCGTCTCGTGGGGCGGAGGAACCGTCATCACCGCGACTGAGGGTGACAATCTGGCTGAATCAATCGCATTGTTTGAAGAAGCCATCGAGTCAATGGAAACAACAGACGGCCAGCTGCTGATGCCCGCGCCGATCGAGAAAGAATTCCCGGATAGACCCGAAGATCCGGATGCTTTGCCGGAAGACGATGCTGGCCGCTACTACGACATGGAATATGTCGGCTGGGACGCAACAGAAAAATCCCCTGACATTCCGGAATCGCCGGCTGACGGCTCCATCGGCAAGCGCGTCATCGTAATCGTCCACGGCGACCATGCCTGGACCACAGCTTATGAACGCGGCTTCAAGATGGCCGGTGAAGCGCTCGGCATGACGATCGATGTCTGGTCGCCCAACTGGGACCAGGCCCTTCAGGATCAGCTGATTGACCGTGCCATCAATGAAGAGCCGGACGCCATCGCCCTGATTCCGCTGTCCGCAGAAAATGCGACACAGCAGTTCAGAAAGATCACGATGGCCGGGATTCCCGCGTTCGGCACAAACACGCTGACGACGTCGGATGCCATGCAGTACATGATCGCCTGGACTGGACCGGACGACTGGGCGCAGATGCGCCAGCTGAGTGAGAAAATGGCGGAAGCGCTTGGCGGTGAAGGCGGTGTGGCTTACATCACGCATAACGTCGGCACATCCCCCTATTACTCGAGAACGTTCGGACCGATCACGCAGTTTGCGGAACACTATCCCGACATCAAGACGCTTGATATCCAGTCCCCCGGCTTCGAAGCCGCACAGTGCAAGCAGATCGTATCCGACTGGATCAGCCGCTTCGGCGATGATCTGACAGGCATTTTCCTGGCGGACGATGCACCGCAGGCCACCGGCACGATCGATGCCATTAAGGAAGCCGGCCGCGAAGACATCATCGTGGTAGCCGCCGGCAACTCGAAGACCGGACAGGACCTCGTCAAATCCGGCGACATCGCCGTCATCAACTACCAGTCTGCGGAAGCGGATGCCGGTCTGTCGGCCCGCACCATCGCATCCTGGTTCAACGGCGAGACCGTCCTCAACGTCGGTTACCTCATGACAGACATGATTACTGAGGAGAACGTCGATTCGTTCTATCCGACACAGTGGTAAGCTAACGCATCCATACTGCCACCCGGGATGCCCGGGTGGCACTTTTTTTTCAAGGAGAACACCATGAACAGCAAAGAACGAGTGATCCGGACCATCGAGCGAAAACCGGTGGATCGACCGGCAGTGTGGCTTGGCATGCCGGACATCGAAGCCAGACCGGCACTGTTCGATTATTACGGCGTGGAAAATTTTCACGAACTGAAGCTCGCAGTCGGCGACGATTTTTATACGGTTGAAGTGCCCTACGAGTCGGAGACGGCATCCGCCATTTACGCGGCATTTGACTGGTACGGCGAGGGAGCAGTGGACGCGGAGCATCGCACGCTGACAACCCCAGGATGTTTTGCGGATGCGGAGGAGATCGAGGACACCCTGTTTTTCGATTGGCCCGATCCCGCCAGATATATCGACCCCGAAGAATGCCGCCGGCGCATTGAAATGGCACCGCAGGACAAAGCCACCCTCGGCATGCTCTGGTCCGCGCATTTTCAGGACGCCTGTGCCGCCTTCGGCATGGAAACCGCGTTTGTCAATATGATGACGAATCCGGAGATTTATGAATATGTCGACGGCAAGATTGTGGACTTTTATCTCAAAGCCAATGAGATTTTCTACGAAGCGACAAAAGGGATGCTTGATGTCGTCCTGATCGGCAATGACGTCGGCAGCCAGCGCGGACTCATGATCTCACCCGACCTGATCCGCAAGGTTCTGATCCCGGGCGTAAAAAAGCTGGTTGATCAGGCACACAGCTACGGTGTAAAGGTAATTTATCACAGCTGCGGCTCGATCGCGGAAATCATTCCCGACCTGATCGATGCGGGCGTCGATGCGATTCACCCGATACAGGCACTGGCGGCCGGCATGAATCCGCATGAGCTGAAAGAAAAGCACGGCAGCCGTGTCTCATTCTGCGGCGGCGTCGATGTGCAGGATCTTCTGGTGAACGGGCCTGAAGCGCGCATACGCGACAAGATAGCGGAGCTGCGCACGCTGTTCCCCACCGGTCTCATCATATCGCCCAGTCATGAAGCCATTTTGCCGGACATCCCGCCTGCGAACATCAAGACCATGTTCGATGCGGCGACCAGCGTGGAGGTGTAGTCATGCGTATCGCACAAGCCGCCCGACTGAAAGCGGAGAAGCGGGATGAATATCTCAGTTTGCACGCAAATCCCTGGCCGGAGGTGCTGGACCGACTGACCAAAAGCCACGTGGAAAACTATTCGATCTATCTTGCGGGGGACCTTGTGTTCGCCTATTTCGAATACACCGGCGACGATTATGAGGCGGATATGGCGGCCATTGCCGCGGACGAAGCGACGCAGCGCTGGTGGGCTCGCTGCGTGCCGTGCCTCGATGATTGTCTGCCCGATGCCGGACCGACGCATTGGGCCAATCTGCCGGAAATATTCCGGCTCGACTGAGGTGGGACAGATGACATCGAAAGAACGAGTACGTGCTGCATTTGCACACAAGAACACGGATCGCGTGCCCTCAACCATGCAATGCGTGGAAACGGCCTGGGACAATCTCAAGAAACATTTTCAGGTTAATACTGAAGAAGAAATCATGGATATCCTCGAGATCGACACGCGAATCATGGACATTCCGCCCTATATCGGACCAGAACACCCGCCTTACAAGAACGAGAAGGGCGAAACGGTCCTGACCCACCCGTTCGGTTACGAGTACATCAACAAGTGGAACGGCGTAGAATACAACTGGCACATCATCGGCACACCTTATGACGTGATGCAGACGATGGAGGATGTCGAAAATTTTGACGGCTGGATCAATCCCGACCATTACGATTACCGCGCGGTGAAGGATTTCTGCGACCGCTACGACGACAAGGCCATCCGCATCGGCTGGCCCGGGCCGTATCAGGTGTTTACCCTGATGTACAACACGGAAGAGTTCTACGTCAACATGATCGACCAGCCTGACCTCCTGAAGGCCATGCTGAATAAATACTGCGACGCCAGCCTTGAGATGTACGAACGCATGTTTGAGGCATCCGGCGACCGCATCGACATCATCCGCGTATGCGACGATTACGGCTCACAGATGACGACGCTGTTTTCCCCCGACATGTGGGATGAATTCTTTGCTGAAAATACGAAGCGGTTCGTGGATCTGGCGCATAGGCACAACTGCTATTACATGCAGCACTCCTGCGGCGCCGTCCGCGGCATCATTCCGAACCTGATCGCATGCGGCATCGATGCGCTGGAACCGATCCAGAAGGTCAAAGGCATGGATGTCGATGAACTGAAAGCCGCCTACGGAGCAAAAATCCTGTTCCAGGGCGGTGTTGATACGCAGGGCGTGCTCCCGTTCGGGACACCGCAGGAGGTCTTTGACGAGACCACCAGGATCATCAGGGCCATGTACAGGGACGGCGGCTACATCCTGGCACCCAGTCAGGACTTTGAAGGCGACGTGCCGGTCGAAAATATCCTCGCCCTCTACGAGGCGAGAAAACAGTTCGGCTGGTAAGCCGACCATATTCGCCGGACAAAAAGGGACGGCGCCGTCAGAAAGATGGCGCCGTCCCTTTTACTGTCATTCAATTGCCTTTATCCGGCAATTTCGCAATGCTCGCCCCGAAACTGGCGAGGCGAACGGGGTTTCGTCATCAGCCCTTCTGTACGGCCGACAAGGCGGCATCCGCAGCCGACGCCGCGTCCGGCGTGTAGATATCGGCGCCGATCGATTTGGCAAACGCTTCGGTCAGCGGCGCACCGCCCACCATAATCGTCACTTTGTCACGCACACCGGCATCTCGCACAGCGTCAACCACAGCCTTGATGTTGTTCATGGTGGTGGTGAGGAGCGCCGAACAGGCGATGATGTCGGCGTCGTTCTCGATCGCGGTGGAGACAAAACGCTCCGGCGGGGTATCGACACCCAGATCGATGACTTCGAGGCCCTTGCCCTCCATCATCATGGAGACGAGGTTCTTGCCGATGTCGTGCAGATCGCCCTGAACGGTACCGATCACGACTTTGCCCTGGGCCTTGACGCCTTCGTCGCTCAGGTACGGTTTCAAAACCTGCGAGCCCATCTTCATGGCACGTGCCGCAATCAGCACATCGGGCACAAATATCTCATTGTTCTTGAATTTTTCGCCGATCACGCTCATGCCGGCCAGCAGCCCGTCATTCAAAACCTTCTCAGCGGCGATGCCCTGATCGAGTGCTTCCTGCACGAGTGCCTTCACATCCTTGGCCTTGCCTTTTTGCAGCATCTCCGAAATGGTTTGCAATATCTCCATAGTGTCCTCCAACCGTTTGTTCTAGATCCATGCTAATGGTGGTAATTTCCAAAGTCTTTTAAATATATGTTATTTTTGGACTTTTTTGTCAACTGGCTGACGAACCAGAATCGCGCCGGAGTATGTCAGTGAACCGTCGCCGTAATAGTACGGCAGCCCGGCCGACCGGCAAAGATCCGTGACCACAATCCCGATCGCTTCGAGAGACGGTGATGCCAGCTCGGGGAACCGACAGGGCAGATCGGGAAAGGTACAGGTTTCACAGACATCGCAGGACCCTGCCTGCAAGAATAAAAGCTCGCCTCCGTTCGGCGGGAAGTCCTTTTTCAGTTTGCGAAATACGGATTTCAGCCGCTTCTCCCCGGCGAGCATAGTCTCGTAATCGAACGGGTCCTCGAGCCAGACCGTCACCTGCAGCAGTATGCCCGCATCGTAGCGTTCCAGTTCGCGATTCCAGTAATCGAGCGACGCGACCCCGGGCGGACACATCCAGTTTTTGCCATACCGGCCGCAGCGATCGGCCGCGCACATATCACGCACTTCAGAGCGCAGCTCAATCTCGCGCGGATCAAACGATGCACTCGCGGTGGCACCGTGTGCCTGTGCCGCCTTTGTCAGTTCCGTCCTGATATCCGTATTACAGCTCATCGTCACCGAATCCCATATGATCCATGAATGCCTCCGCGAAGTCTCTGCGGGACGACAGTTCGACATAGCGCGTGCGCGCCTTGAGCGTCGCCACTTTAAGCCAGGCATCGCGCGACAGCAGTGCCATTGAAGCCCCCATGCCCGCACCGTTTCCCACGGACCGGACTTTGCCCCGGACCGCGTCCGGCAGCAGACCGATCCGGAAAGCATGCGAAAGATTGAGGTAATGGCCGAAACCGCCGGCCAGGAGCACCTGGCCGATGTCGCCGGCAGTCAGATTTTTCTCTCGCAGCAAGACCTCAATGCCCGCCCGGATGGCTGCTTTCGCCAGCTGCACTTCACGCACGTCCCTGGCCGAGAAATAGGCACCGCCGAGATCGAAATACGTCCCTTCATCATTTTGCTTCAGGCGCGGGCCGAATGTGCGCCGCACGTCTTCTTCGCACTCCTCTGCCGGCTGCAATCGTCCGCCTTCATCGACGATGCCGGCTTTGAGGAGCTCAGCGACGGCCGCCAGGACACCCGTGCCGCAGATGCCCTGCGGTGCGCCGCCGCCAATTGTATCGACGCGGACGTCCGGCAGAAGAGAAAGCTCGGCGATGGCACCCGGTACACTGGCCATGCCGCAGGCAATGTTCTGTCCTTCGAAGGCGGGACCGGCCGCGGTCGCCAGTGCAATCACTTCGTCATCGTCAGCAAGGCAGATTTCGCCGTTCGTGCCGAGGTCGAGATAGATCGTCGGTCCCGGACCGGCAATCGTCAAAAGTCCTGCCATCACATCGGATCCGACGTAGGATGCAAGTCCGGGCAAGAGCCGGATATCGCCGGAATAGTCGAAACCGATCGCTCGGGCAGGCACCGACCAGGCTTCCGTAAAGACCGGGGCAAACGGCGACAGGGCAATGTTCGCAGTCGGCAGTCCGAGCAGAAAATGCAGCATCGTCGTGTTCCCGACCATGACGGCATCGTAGATGTCCGCTGCCAGAAACCCGTGATCCGCCAGCAATTCTCTGGCCAGTGAGGCGATGCCCTCCGCGAGCAGGTGCTGCATGCGAGCCGTATTGTCCCTGTCCTGCATCGTCATATTGATCCGCGATATCACGTCGGAACCAAAGCTGCGTCCGGGATTTTCGGCCGAAGCGGCCGCAATTTTTTCGCCAGTCATAAGATCGTACAGATAAGCGGCGAGCGTTGTGGTACCGATGTCAACAGCCAGTCCCAAGACCGGCATGGGCAGATCGGCAGGGCGAACGGCCAGGATGTCGCCGCCCGTCTTTTTCACCACCAGCTGCACCTGTTCGGTCGCCGCCAAGGTGTCGGCCAGCTCGACCAGAACATGAGGCGGCGCTGTCGCCTCAAAGTCGAGACTGCGGGTGAGCCGGGTCCAGTCGGATGCGGGATCGTCGAGCGTCGCTTTGGTCACCATGACCGTGATCTTCGCGATGACGGGATCGAGCTCGACCGGCAGATTGCCGAAATCAGTCAGAGCCACCATGCGTTCGCGCTGATTGACGCGCTCGAAGCGTGTGCCGCTCACAAGAGAACCGGCCTCGATGCGGCAGGCCAGACGAACGCCGCGGTCACGCTCCGCCTGTGTCAGGAACACCTTGTCTTCGTCGCTTTCGGGCAGGCCGGGCGACACCACTTTGCATTTGCCGCAGCGGCCGCCGCCGGCGCAGGGCAGTTCAGCGAAACCGTGCTCCGCCAGCTGTATGCCGACCGATCGCTTCGTATCGATGTGAATGTCTTTATCCTGTCCGTCTTCGTGCAGGATCACGGTCAAAATCGGGTCAGCTGCCATAATCAATCCTCAATACGGCCGGCATCTGTTCCGGCAGTGAGCGCAGCATGCGTGCCGCGGCTTGTCCCGTGCCCCAGAGCACGATCAGGTGGTTTTGCGGCCGGCCTTCGTCAGCCTCACTGAAACGTATCTGTTCACCGACGGCATCGACATCCGTCATGCGGCCGTCCGGATGTGTCACACGTCCCTTGACACGCCAGCTGGCCGCGGCCAGCACCGCAACCAGTGCTTTCAGCTCGGTCGGTTCAAGCGTACCGGGCTGAAACGTGATCAGGGCCTTGCGCAGTGTCAGGTCCTGGCTGTGGGCCGCACCATCCGCACCGGCGGGACGGATGCGCTTCAGATTGCAAACCGCCTCACACGGAATATCGGCAAACGCGGTGGTCAGCAGGGGAACATCCGGACGCCGACGGGACAAATCGGCCGTCAGCGTCTTGAGGTCCTCTTTCGATACGAGATCCGCCTTGTTGATCACAAGCAGGTCGGCCGCATCAATCTGTTTCGGCACGACGAGCGCCGTATCAATCACCTTGTGGAGACGCGGTGCATCGATGAGACAGACAACCCCGCGAAAAATGAACATCTCGTTGTCCGGCCGGCGCCTCAGCACGGCATCGATCGAGGCCGGGTTGGAGAGCCCGGAGGCCTCAACGAGAATGACGTCCGGCGTGAGGGCCAGCATGCGGCCGAGCGCGTCATCGAACTGATCGGCGCGGCAGGCACAGAAGATGGACCCGTTTGTAATTTCGGTCACCTGACCGCTCAGAATGTTCTCGCTGTCGACGCCGGTACGCCCGTATTCATTCACGATGACACCGATCTTTCGATCCTTGAAACAGGCGGATAGACGGTTCACCGCCGTCGTTTTTCCGGCACCCAGAAACCCGGTGATCAGGTAGATTGATGTCATTTGGAGGTCGTGGTCAGCGCCTCGCGCACCACGCGGTCAAACGCTTCCCGCGACGGGATCAGCGACGAATACACCAGTTTGCCGTTCACATAGATCGACGGCAGCTGCTGCACACCCATTTTGACAATGCGCGGAATGTTCTCCTTGACTGTGAACTTGTATTCGACGAGATCAATTTCTGCGCCGAAGCGGGCTTTCATGCCCGTGGCCGCCCCCCACATGTACGTGCAGGCGGCACACGTTTCAGAGTCGAGCGTGAACACTTCGACGAGCGGCCGTTCGAGATGCTCGTAATCGGGGAGCACGACCTGGCTGAGATCCATTTCGGCACGCTGGTAGTTTTTTACCATCTCGCGCACCTGATTTGTCTGATGGACCGCCTGGGCCACCCCGATTGCGTTTTCGACCGGTGTCGCGTACGGCATGTCGCATCCGGGCGAGATAATCAGATTCGTTTTATCCGCGAACATGTCGAGCAGCTCCACGGTGAACTTCATATTGTCCTGCTGATTGCCGTGCAGCATCAGCGTCGTCAGCGGAATATTGCCGCCCAGAGCGACATTGTAGCGATCGGTAATCGTCTTGGCTTCCGCCATGTTGATGTTTTCATCGATGCCGATCGAATCGGGACCGGTCTCGCACATCACGGCGATATTTCTGGTGGCATCGCCGCACACAAAAAACGAGGAGAATGCTCCCAAGTCGCGGATCGCATCGAAGATTTCCGTAAAGGGGTCTGTCATGAACTGCCGAAAGTGGTCCGTCGAGATCTGCGAGATCAGGGGATCGACAATCGCAATCACATCCATGCCGGCTTCAACGTAGTAGCCCGCCATCGTCTTTGCCACCTTGGCGGCATACGCCAGCAGATCGCGGACATAATCCTCATCGTCGTACATATCCATGAAGATATCGTTGCCGCGCAGATGCGAGGCCAGCGTAAACGGTCCGCAGATCAGCCCGTACAGTGCCGTCTCATCTCCTGCTGCCGCCTTCATGCGCCGCATCACATCGAGCACGAGCGGGATGCGCCCCTGATTTGCATCCGGTATCGTGCAGTCGCACGGCACGACGCGGTCTTCCGGATCGTTTTCATCAAAGAGCGGATGGGTCTTGACGGACGGCGGCCCTTCTTTGGCCCAGACCAGTTCGCATCCGAGGCACTCCGCTTCCAGCTGCAAATCGAACACGACGGGCTGCCCGTCCGGCTTGTACAGACGGTTAACTTCCATCAGCGAAGCAAAAAGTTTATCAGCATCCGTCAGCACTTCCGTCGCATCGTAACCGAGAAGCTTGCCGGCGTGGACACCCGCGAACGGGACCCAGGGTGCTTCCGACTGTGGCTCGTGGCGCAGTGTACTGAACAGTTTTTCTTTCGGTGTCATCTTATCCTCCCCAGCATTGATTCAGCTAAAGTGTGCTTGATTTATCAACTGACAATTATCACTATTATGCGATAATCCGGACAAATCGATCAACATGCTGGTACACTGGCTTCATGGCAACGAACGAATTTGACGTCATGCGGGCTGCCGATATCAGCGCCCTGTTTTACAGTGCGACGGGTCTCCCCTGCATGGTCGTCGATGAGCAGGGACGCGTGATCAGCGAGGCCGGCGACTCACGGGAACCGTATATGCTTTGCTCGGAAGCCGGGCGGCTGGCGGGCGAACAGGCCGCCTCGGCCTGCGCTCATCAAACGGCCGCCGTCTGCGCGGCGTTTCACCTTTACATGGGATATCAGTCACGCCGTTTCGGCGGCCAGTACATCGACTTCTGTCCGCTCGCGCAGACCCATTTCGGTACCCCGATTCTGAAGAATCACCGCATGGTCGGCGCCATCCTCGCCGGACCCGTCACCCTGATCGATCCGGACGATCTGACCACGAACGATTTTCGTCTGCCGCATGCATCCCCGGCTGACATCGCCGAAGCAAAACAGCTGTTTTGCCGCGTGACGAAAATCAGCCCCGAGCGGGCTCATGTCTGTTCGGAACTGCTGTTTGAACTCGCGTCAAAGCTGTCTGACGACAGTTATCTGGCCATGGTCAAGTCCGCCCACGATCAGCGGATGCGCCATCATCTCTTCAACCTGCTCACCGAAGGCGACAAGCAGCGTGACAGCGAGCCCTACTCATCGCGGCAGCTTCAGGAATGGTACAAAGCGG
Organism: Clostridiaceae bacterium; assembly: GCA_012838355.1. Classification (GTDB taxonomy): domain Bacteria; phylum Bacillota; class Clostridia; order Saccharofermentanales; family DTU023; genus DUPJ01. The sequence continues at coordinate 2,723 of DUPJ01000052.1, read as the reverse complement.
AAAAAATGCTGACCGAGGCCATTATCGGCAAGCATGCCGATGCGATCACCCGTTCGGTTCACGATGTTCAGGCGCAGCTGATGCTCCTCTGCGAACATGACGTGCTGCGTCTCAAGCGCCACCTTCTGGAACATCTTGTGGTGCTCTCCCGCGCGTTCTTTGAAGCCGGTGCCGGGCTGCATCAGGCCCTGACGCTGACCCGGCACTACGAAGACCGCCTGCGCCATGCGGGCGAACGGGAGACACTCTTTTATCTGCATCAGGAATACGTCCGCCAGCTCAGCCACATGCCTGCCGAAAGCGCCGCACCGGGACATCACAGCACCGGCCGTCTGACACTCGCCTACATGAATGAGCATTACGCCGAGGATCTCCAGCTGCCGGAAGTCGCGCGGCACTGCAATGTATCGCCGTCCCATTTCAGTCGCCTGCTGAAGGCCGAAACGGGGCGGTCTTTTCGCGATAACCTGAATCTGGTCCGGATTCTGGCAGCCAAGAAGCTGCTGGCGGAACCGCACCTGAAAATCGCCGACATCGCCATCGCCGTCGGATTTCGCGATCAGAGTTATTTCACCCGGGTATTCAAAAAGACGGAGGGAATGACGCCGTCCCGTTACCGCGCCTACCGCTGATCGGTCAGATCGTCGGCTGCTTTGCCGCTTTTGTCCTGACCTGGCGCTTCACCCGCCGATCGAGCCAGCCTTCGGCCCGCATCCAGGCGATCGTATCGTGAATCGACTCCGTCAGCGGCCGCACGGTGAAGCCCAGTTCGGACTCGGCCTTTTTGCTCGAGAACTGGCAGTTGCTTCTGACCGTATAGAGCGAGTAACGCGTAAACAACGGTGTCTGCTTGCGCATCGCCGCAGCGAGACGGATAAACGGCAGCACCAGTCTGGCAAGCCAGAGCGGGACCCGCCGTTTGACTTCCTTCGCTCCCGAATACGCGTGAATGTCCCGGAATAGCTCGTCCATATCGATGATGCGGTTGCCAAGTATATAGCACTCGCCTGTCCTGCCTCTGGTCACCGCCGAGACGACGCCTTCTGCCACGTCACGCACATCGGCAAAGTTGTAGGCGCCCTTGATGGCGGCCGGCAATTTGCCGTTCGCCGCCTGCCGGATGAGGGCGGTGAAGTGACCGCAGCGGTGATCGCCGGGACCGACCATACCGGCCGGATGCAAAATGACGGCGTCAAGGCCGTGCTCATGCACCGCATCGAGGACAACCTGCGACGCCTTCGCCTTCGTTTTCCCGTATAAGCCCACGATGTCGTCGGCATTGAACGCTGCGACTTCCTTCATCACCTGTCCGGCCGGCAGCTCGGGGATCGCATGCACAGAACTGATATGAATGAGGCGGGCCCCTGAGCTCAAGCAGCGCAGGACAACGTTTTTCGTTCCCTCGACATTGACGCGGAAGACACGCTCGTCGTAGCTCCAGGCCAGAGAGATTATGGCCGCCATATGAATGACGACGACCGCAAAGCCGGCCGGTACAGCAAAAAAGCGGTCGAGTGACGCAGTGTCCAGAACATCGCCCAGACAGACATCAACGTCGGCAGGCAGGCGGGAACGGCCGGCATCATCCGGCTGCACAAGCACCCTGACCCGGGCTCCCTCATCGAGAAGGCGCGCCACAACATAGTGGCCCAAATGCCCGGTCGCACCGGTAATAAGATATATGGTCCGCATGATATTCCTTCCTCCGGAGTCAACGTTCATTGACAACACGTTGTTTAACTGACACATTGATATTATACTTTCCATAACGACATCACTTGCAGACACATTTCCTGAATCTGGACATAACGCGACAGATGACACCGATCTGTCGGTAATTGGGAGGAAAACCGTGAAAATGGACCGCCGTGCACGCTATACCCGAGACGTACTGAAAAAAAGCCTGCTCGAACTCATGAAGCATCAGCCGTTTCAGAAAATCACCGTCAAAGCGCTCTGCGCCGAGGCAGATCTGAACCGCGCCACCTTCTACAGTCACTACGAAAGCATCGAAGATCTTCTTGCCGAAATCGAAAATGAATTCTCCGATACGGTCAAGGCCGCACTCACCGCCAGCAACCGCCAGTTTGATATCAGCACATCGCTTGTGAAAATTCTGGAAACCATTATCGAGCAGCGCGAGCTCTGCCGCGTCCTGATCTCCCCTTACGGCAACAAGGATTTCCTTGAAAGTCTGATCCAAATCGCCTACAAGCGAACGAGTGATGAATACCGCAAGCGCTTTGTCCAGGCCACACCGGCCCAGATCGAACGCACCTTTGCCTTTTATTCACACGGCAGCGTCAACGTCATCGCTCACTGGATCAAGTGCGGCATGAAAGAGAGCCCGGAAGAACTCGCCCGGTTCATCATCGGCCTGTCGGAAGAAGGCTTGCGCTCCCTGCGTCCCAATCGGATGGACCGGCGTGGTCCTGCAACCTGAAACCATTTATTTGCCAGGCGCAGTGCGGTATTCCTTTTGTGTATAGCGAGTGTTCCTGCCGGAACCGATCCCATGTGAATATCTTACTCTTTTGCTCTCGTCGGCATGGAGAACCATAATGCCGGCAGTCGCCCTGAAAATGTCCCTCCAAAAAAAGCGAAATGCCCTCTTGCGAGGGCCTTTCGACATGTGGCGGAGAAGGAGAGATTCGAACTCTCGCTGGGGTTGCCCCCACTAACGGTTTAGCAAACCGTCCCCTTCGGCCTCTTGGGTACTTCTC
>DUPJ01000051.1 GCA_012838355.1 Clostridiaceae bacterium | reverse complement strand
CCGCGCTGCTTGGCACCGTGACACCGTTTTGCTCGTGTTCGTCGATCCCCTTGTTCATGGGCTTCACGTCGGCCGGTCTGCCGCTCGGCGTGACATTTTCCTTTTTGATCTCGTCGCCCATGGTGGACCTTGGCTCGCTCGTTCTCCTGATGAGCATCTTCGGTGCCAAAGTCGCTGTGCTTTACGTCATTCTCGGTTTGATCATCGCCGTCATCGGCGGTGTCGTGATTGAAAAAAGCGGTTTGGAAAACGAAGTGGAAGATATCGTGCGTCAGGCGACGTTTGTCGATCAGGACATCCCCAGCCTGACTCGAAAAGACAGACTGCGCTATGCCAAGGATCAGATGGTCAGCACGTTTCGCAAAGTAATCCCCTATATCCTGATCGGCGTCGGGATCGGCGCCCTGATCCACAATTGGATTCCCGAGGCCTGGATAGATCAGCTGCTTGGCGGCAAAAATCCGTTTGGCGTGCTGCTCGCGACATTAGTCGGCGCACCGATGTACGGCGATATTTTCGGTGCCATTCCGATCGCTGAAGCACTTCTGGCAAAGGGCGCTCAGCTCGGCACCGTGCTGTCTTTCATGATGGCGGTCACCACCTTGTCGCTGCCGTCTCTTATTTTGCTCCGCAAAGCCGTGAAGCCAAAGCTGCTGGCCGTTTTTATCGCGATATGTCTGGCCGGCATTGTACTGGTCGGCTATTTGTTTAACTTGTTTCAGATATTCATCTGATGCTGAATACGAACCCACAGGAGGCACCATGTCATTTTTTTCATTCGGTAAGAAAAAGAACACGGAAACAGAACAGGAGGCAAATACGCCTGCTGCAAACGCCGGACATGCCATTGCGAGCGTGAAAATTCTCGGCAGCGGCTGCGCCAGCTGCAACCAGCTGGAAAAGGCAACGAAAGAGGCACTTCAGGAACGAGGACTCAGCGTCGAGATTGAGCATGTCAGGGATTTCGCTGACATTTCCGCCTACGGTGTGATGTCCACGCCGGCTCTGGTTGTGAATGAAACGGTACTCTCGTTCGGCAAAGTACTGAAGAAAAAGGACGTCCTTGCACTGCTCGAGACGTTTGCCGGCACGGCCGGCCAGTGATCGAAAGGAATATCGATGTCGCATGCTGACATGAAGCCAAAGGTCGCTTTCATCTGTGTTCACAATTCATGCCGCTCACAGATGGCGGAAGCGCTGGGCAAACATTTTGCCGGCGATGCATTTGAAAGCGTCTCCGCCGGCACGGAAGAACGTGATCGGATCAATCCGGATGCGGTACGCCTGATGAAACAAAAATACGGTATCGACATGGAGGCAACGCAGAAGCCGAAGCTGCTTGAGGCAATCCCACCGGTCGATATCGTGATCACGATGGGCTGCAATGTGCATTGCCCGAATTTGCCGTCCCTCTACCGCGAGGACTGGGGACTGGACGATCCGACAGGCAAATCAGACGACATTTTTCTGGAAACGATGGCCATCATCGAGCAGCGGGTGCTTCAGCTGAAAGCGCGCATTCCGACACTTGATTTGACCGCTGCGGGCAGATCACTTGACATTCAGCAGGAACAGCAGGAAAACAGATATCAGTAACTGATTCCGGCAGCGGCTGCAAGTTCCATTATCTCGTGCTTTCGCCGGCTGCGATCGATCAGGCATCGGCTTCAGCCGGGAACCAGTGTTTCGTCCGATTGGCAAACTTAACCAGCGCCAGCATGACCGGCACCTCTACCAGCACGCCGACGATCGTTGCCAGAGCAACCGGTGAGGTCGGTCCGAACAGGGCGATCGCCACGGCAACGGCCAGCTCAAAGAAATTCGATGCGCCGATCATGCCGGCAGGAGCGGCCACGCTGTGGGGCAGGCGAAGTTTCCGGCTCACCAGATAGGCGATGAAAAAGATAATGCCGGTCTGAATACTGAGCGGAATGGCAATCAGGATGATATGGAGAGGATTATTCAAGATCACGTCGCCCTGAAACGAGAAAATGATGATCAGGGTGAGCAGCAATCCACCGATCGTGATGTTGTTGAACTTGGGGATGAAGGTATTCTTGAAATAATCGAGTCCCCGACGCTTGATCATCAGGTGCCGGGTCAGCATGCCGCCGGCGAGCGGAATCACAACAAAGAGCAGCACTGAAAGCAGCAGCGTCAGCCACGGAATGGTAATGCCGCTGATGCCGAGCAGCAGCGCGACGATGGGCGTGAACGCCACGAGGATAATCAAGTCGTTTGTCGCAACCTGAACAACTGTGTACGCCGCGTTCCCCTTCGTCAGGTAACTCCAGACAAAGACCATCGCCGTGCACGGGGCGGCGCCCAGCAAAATAGCGCCGGCCAGGTAATCTTTGGCCAGTTCCGGTGAAATCCACGCTTTGAACACGACGAAAAAGAAAAAAGCCGCAATCGCATACATCGTGAACGGCTTGATCAGCCAGTTGGTGATCCAGGTCACGTAAAGCCCTTTCGGGTTCTTTCCGATGTACCTGACACTCGCAAAATCCACTTTCATCATCATCGGATAGATCATCAGCCAGATCAGCAGGGCGATCGGAATCGACACCTGTGCGTACTCAAAGCGGCTGAGAAAATCAGGAATGTGAGGCAGATAACGCCCGATCAGAATGCCTGCCGCCATGCACAGAATAACCCAGACGGTGAGGTACTTTTCAAAAAAACTGATGCCTTCAGTGCGTTCCTTATGTTTATTCACAGTTAAGCTCCTCAATACGATCAATTCACAGACGGCACACATCAGAGCGACGCCATGCATCACATGATAATTGTCATATAGATATGTGTCAATGTGTTCTGTGAAACGACGGTTCCCCATCTCACTCCGTATGCTCAGAAGAACCCAACTATAACCTGCATTTTACCGTTGCACGCTGGTTCAGAACGGCAAGGAGAGGTAAGAAATAAGAACATACCGCCAGCGGAAAGGATTGATCGATGTTAAAAGTATTGTTTGTTTGCGTACAAAACTCCGCCAGAAGTCAGATGGCAGAGGCCTTCCTGAATCGTCTCGGAAATGGCCGTTTCGTCGCCGAAAGCGCGGGCATCACGAAAGGAAAACTGAATCCCTATGTCGTGCGCGCGATGACCGAAGCCGGTTATGACATCAGGGACAACTCGGTTGACTCTGTATTTGATTTCTTCAAAAAGGGACGCCAGTATGATCTTGTGATCAAGGTCTGCGATGAATCTGCCGGCCAGCAGTGTCCCGTTTTTCCTTCTGCCGCGCTCACCCTGATCTGGAGTTTTGCCGACCCGTCACAGTTCACCGGCAGCGACGAGCAGATCATGTCAGAAGTGCGCACAGTTCGGGATGAAATTGAACGCCGGATAAATGAGATGCTGCGCGTCCTCGTCATTTCGAAAACGGGCGGATCGAACGATCATCAGCCGGAATAGTGAGTCTCACCCGCGTTATGGACGCGCACGTGTCGCTTTATTGTGCTGAAAGCTCTATACTGTAAACGTATGATATTTGGAAAACCCTGTAGGAGGACAGCATGCACACAAAACTGGAACGCTATGTGAATGACGGTTTTATGACCGAAGGACAGGCGCAATATATCGAAGGGGCAATCGAGCGCGGTGAGACGCTGATCGCCTCCGGCCACCGCTCAGCCGGCATTCGAAACCTGATGGCAGCCGTCATGTCGATGGTAATGGAAAAACACAGTTCAACCAAGGTCAAAGACGCGAAAGATACCGAGAGCGATACGAAGTACCTGCTGATTCCTGCCTTTGCCGAAGACACTTTTCTCGATACCCTCCAGGCCGCCTTCAACCGCAAGGGCCAGAGCCTCGTTACCATGAAGGATCCCGACCACCCGTATTCGGTTATCAAGATGATGACCGTTGCTTACAAAACGATGGCAGACCCCGAAAAAGTGGTCAATCTGATGGAATGCAACAAGATTGACGGCGAACCGAAACTGATCAAGTTCTCCAAAATGACGTACAACGAAAAGGGCAAAGTTGTACGCGAAGACAAGGAAGTCATGGCCTGATTTTTCAGCTGCTTATGGTGATTTTTAAAAGGGGGCTGTCTCAGTGTTGAGACAGCCCCCTTTTTTTGTCTTCCGCGTGCTCGCAAATGTCAGCGATACCCGGCGTTCTTTAAAACCGCTTCAGCTTCGTCGGCTCTTTCCTCGCTGATCCGGATGATCGGGCCGGTGCAGCCCATGCCGCTTTCGGCATAGATATTCTGCTTCCAGAGGGCGGCCACGGCATCTTCCAGATCCATCACTTCGATCCCCGCCAGTTCGTGTGTCACCACTTCCTTCGGCGGTGCTTTGACTTCCGCCTCGGCAGCAGCCGCAGACGGCGTTTTTTTCCGTCCTTCGAGAGCCTGTGTCAGACCGGCGCGCTCCGCTGCCTCATACTCGGCATCAGCAATGCCAAACACATTGCCCTTCACGAGCTCGGCCGCAAATTTGATGGCGCCGGCGATAACCGGTACACCCGATGCTCTCGATACAATCAGGACGAGGTTTTTGTAACCCGCACCCAGTCCCGGACCATAGCCGTCTCCTGACGTTTCAATGCTGCCGCCCGAGCTTTGGGCCGACATCATTTTGGTCAGTACGTTGCCTGTCAGAGAATCCATGACCATGACATCCGGCGTGCCGCGCAGGACATCATTGCCGCGCATAACCGCCCCGCCGTCAGCGCGTCCCGATGTCGCATATTCGATGCTGTAACCGCTGTCGCGCAGTTTATTCAGCACGATTTCGGCCTGACGTGCCCCGTCAATATTCAAGATACCGACGGTCGGCTTCGCAATGCCGCACGCTTTGGCGGCAATGACACCGGCAATGGCATTCTTCACCATGGCGTCAACCCGGTCGGTCGCAGCCGTTCCGGTCGTCGTGGCCAGATACAGCGGTTTCCCCGTGGCCGGCGCCAGGACACGTCCAACGGTGGCTACACCGATCGGGAACGGGTAATGCATGGCAACGGCGCCATCGGCCTGTTTTGTGCTGAGCAGTTCTTCCATCACGGCAAACTGCTCGTCGTCAGTGGCCACTTCAATCGTCTCGACGCCCTCGACCGATTTTGTACCGAGGTAAATCACATCGATTCCGCTGGCAGCACCAGCCCGGCAACCGGCCAGAACATTATCTTCACCGTGCTCGGATCCAAGACCCGTCACGACGATTCTCGGCTTTTTGCCAAATGAGCCGGTTTCAAGCCCGGTCGCCATTTCATTAAAGAGATCGGCAATCTGCGCTTGAATGTCTTTCTTATTCATCTTGATCCTCACTCAGGAGACTTTTGGCAAACCCGCGCAGCGATTCGGCAACGATCTTGCGAAGTTCTTCGCCGGAGGCTTTGCCGGTCTCTTCAACTTTGCCTTCGTTCGGCAGCATCATGAAAGAGACGCCGTCAAACAGGTTCGTCAGGCGGCCAAGGAACAGACTGCCCTTGCCGACGATCATGATCCTGTTTACGGCGCCGTTCAACAGTGCTTCCCGCCCGTAACCGATAAACGGCACGCCCGACGGAATATGACCCTGTGTCGGGGCAAAACCCGGCACGCCGTGTTTTTCGACGAAGTCGTTAATATCTTTTCTTTCCAGAATGCCCTGTTTGACACCGAGCGCGGCAATCATCTTCAGGTTGGCAACGGGGACATCGCCGGCACCGGCCGGTTTTGTGCAATCCGGATTTTGCATTTCCGGTGAATAAATGTCGATATCCGTAATCTTCAGTCCCGCCTTTTGCAGCGGATCCGACACGAGCGACGTGATCACGGCCTGCGGTGAACTGCCTGTGCCGACGGTATGACGCCCGACATGATCGAGGTCGATGATTGGGTTCTTGCCGTCGTCTTCGCCGATCCAGACGGCAAAGCCGCCGATCACGTCTTCCACGAGCGGCATGTCCTTCTTGATGTGGTCCTTGCCGTTCATGCCCAGCTTTGCGGTTGAACCGCCGGCAGAAACGACAACATTCTTGTACGTGCCCGCTTTGACAAGCGATGCCGCTATCGTCAGCGCGTGCACCGGAGACGCACAAAAGCCCCTCGTGTCGATGCCTGTGGCATTGCTGAAGCCGGCGATTTCGGCCGACGCTTTGGCAAAGTTGCCGCCGCCCCGCTGGTTCATGTCGCCGCAGGCCTCTTCCGAACAGTCAATCACATAGTCGACTTCAGCCGGCGAAATCCCGGCTTTGTCAACGAGATGCAGCAGGGACAAAACATGAGACGCTTTGGAAACGAGGTTTTCGAGCAGCACATGCGAACTGAGGGCGAGGTCGACATCGTGAGCCTTCTTGACGGCACCGACCAGGCGATCGCCGAGATAGAGACCTTCGCCGTCTTCCTTCAGTATTTTCTCCAGCTGCTCTGCATCCACACCGTCGTGGATGCGGTTTCGGATCAGGTCGGTGACGACAGGCGAAGCGAAGAACGCATCTTTGTACTCACCGACAAATCCCTTTTCCAGTCTGACGAGTTCAAATTCGTCACATGCCTGGATGAGAAAATAAAACTCGGCCTGCGGCATGATTTCGCCAAAGCGTCCGTAGCGCGCCGCATCCTCGAATTTAGTGCCGTACCACGGCTGCTCGTGCTTTCTCAGCTCGACCGGGTCCAAATTGCCGATATAAACTTGGTTCGGCAGGTACGCAACGGCATCGTCGTAGGACCGGAGATGCTTCCCGAGCGTTTTCAGATACTCGGAATTGGGATTGACGATTCGTTCGGTTGTTTGCGTCGTGCCGTTTTTCACCAACATATCGGGTGCGTGCACGAGCACATAACTTGCGCCTTTGACTACGCTATTCATCTGGTTCACTCCTATTATTCATCACTCCCGGCTGAGAGTGTATTATCCTTAGTTAAACGCCCCCGCCTCCGGCATCTGCCAATAAGGACGGGGGCATTCGTTTGATTAGTATTTCGTGAACTGGCTTCGAATACTTTCCATCTGTTCGACTATGTCGTCCAGATCGATCACCATTTCCATCATGCTAACCTGGTCCTCGTAGATTGCTTCGTCAAATTCCGCTTTGACCGCGTCTTCACAGACATGATACACCTGGAGCCCCAACGAGACTCCTGTCAATGGACCTGCGTACGTCGGGTCACCTGCTGTGACCGTTTCCGCGGCGAGGGCTGAGGCGCTGCCTTCAGACGCTCCGATGAGAACAACGACGTTCTCCGGACCGAGCTGTTCGGCAAACTCCTTCACCCGCCTTTGGTTTTCCAGATCCATTGCTCCGGCGGCGGTTCAGACGAAGCACTCCGTCGAGGAGAAGATGACATTGGCGCCGGCAGATTCTGCGCAGGCCTGGATGGCAGGACCCGGTATACCGTCACGATCGCCGATGGCGATGACTGTTTTACCATTGAGTATGCTCATATCTTCCTCCTTTCCGAAATACTCCTTTTTTTATGAACACCTGCCGCCCCGAAAGGCGGCAGGGATCCAACATGGTTTGCCTACTCGAAAATCGTCTGATCGTCAATTTCCGTCTGAAGTGCCTTCAGAGCTTTATCGATCAGCTTGCGACGCAGGGCTTTTTCCTCTTCGATCGGCAGGTTGGGGTTGCCGAGAGGATGCGGGATCGCTATCGTCGGCACAATGCGGTTCGCACCGACCGTCAGAGAGATCGGGGTGACTGTGCACATGTGGACGACCGGGATGCCGGCTCTTTCAATTTCTTTCACCATCGTTGCACCGCAACGTGTACAGGTGCCTCAGGTCGAGGTGAGGATAACCGCTCCGACTTTCTCAGCGAGAAGGCGCTTGGCAATTTCCTCAGCGAATTTCTTGGCGGATGCAACGGCCGTGCCGTTGCCGACGGTGGAGTAGTAGAGATGATGCAATTTGCCGATTTTGCCTGCTTTTTCATACTCGCGCAGGATATCGACCGGCAGCACGCGGTCAGCATCGTCATTGGCGTACACGGGGTCATAGCCGCCGTGGGCTGTTTCGAAGGTTTCCGCAGTCAGATCGTCAACGCCGGTGATGTCGTACTCACCGAATTTCGAAGCCGATGAGCTCTCAATGTGATCCGGGTTGCCTTTCGGTACGATGCCGCCCGACGTGACGAGCGCAACTTTCGTTTTGGTAATATCGGCGACGGCCGGGTTCGGCTTGACACGGTCAAAGTTCGGCATCGGATACTCGGTCGTAAACGGCTTGTCCGCCAGTTTCTTCTCGAGCATGCTGACGGCACGCGCACTGCCGCGTTCTTTGTCAAAGAAGTTCTTCCTGATGCCGTTCGGCAGGAAGCCTTCCTCAATGGATGCACCGATCGCCTCGCCCTTTGCGAGTTTCAGAGCCAGCTTTGCCATCAGCGGCGCCGCTGTACGCATACCCGCGGCCGAATTGCCGGTCGCGACGATGTACACGTCTTTCAGCGCCACATCAACACCCGGGTTTTCCTCGTACATGCCGGTAACTGCCGGAATGCCGAGCTCTTCTTTGACTGCCTTGGTGACCGTTGCGGCCGCAAAGCCGTAGCGTCCTGCATTGAAGGCCGGGCCAGCGATGAAGATATCAGGTTTTTCTTCCTTGATCATGGCCATCACTTCTTCAAGTGCCTGTTTTGTGTTCTCACCGAAATAGCTGTCGCCGCAGACAACGGTGGCAACAATTTCAGCCTCATCGCCGAACTGCTGTTTCAGCGCCAGGCCGGGGCCGACGAGTCCTTCCCGTTTCTCCGGGGGAACGTGAGCCATTTCTTCTCCGCCGATCTGGGCAAAGAATTGATTAATGTAGTGAACCACTCGAAATTTTTTCATGTGTCACCCCTTTCCTATCGTGCGCTGAGCTTGTTAAAGCCCATCTCATTCGTCGAACCGGTGATAACCTGGATCTCGGCTTCGATGCTTCCGTCTTCTCTCAGGCTGCCGTCATGGCCGCCCGCGATTTTATTGACAAAGTCAAGCGTGCCGATAATTTTTTCCATCGGGGGCAGAACGATGACTTCGTTCGCATTGCCGCCTGTAACCACCGCATCGGCGAGCGGGTCAGCATCGGCGAGCGACTGGCTCTTGCCATCCTGACCGGCGTATTCGTCGGTAATGATGACTGTCTTGATGCCTTTTTTCTCGATCTTCGTGCAGTTCATGATCAGGTCGGTATCGGGGTTGCCGAAGCCTTCCTGAGACACGATCACGCCGTCGAGCGAGAGGTACTCGGCCAGCTTGGCCGACCAGTCGGACGAGCGCATTTTATCGGCGAGGTAGACGTTTTCATTCGTGATGATGACGCCGACGAAATTCAGTGTCTTCCCGTGGGCTTCGAAAAGGTCTTCAATCACGGGGTTGTTCTGATGATGATACGTCGTATTCTTGTCGCAGGCTGACACGCAGTTTCCCGAGATGATCGCGCCATCCATGATTTCTGTCGGCGAAATCAGCGTGGTCAGTGTCTGCTTTGCATCGACACCGTACACATATGTGTCATGGAGAAGTCCCTGCGTCTGCAGCATCAGCACATAACCGATGCGCGGCAGATCCGGATACTTTTCGAATCCTTCCTTGACCGTCAGGGTTTCGTATACTTTGGTCTCATCCGGCGTGATGTTTTTTGCCAGCTCGCCGATGAAGGCAGCTGTCTTCAGGCCGGCAAGACGCGCGGCTCGTTCGTAATCGTGCTGCTTGATGCCTTCCTTCGGCTCCATGACGAGAACCAGATTGTTCAGCTGGGAGAACGGCGTGTAATCGGCGCCGGGACCGGACATGTCGATAATGCCTTCCTGGAAGCCGACAATACGTCCGGCAGTCACCACCGCCATGCCGCGCAGCACATTCGTTTTGCCGCTGCCCACTGTGTCGACTTTGGCGATCACGCCCGGAAACATTCCGCCCGGACCTTCAACCTTCACGCGCGGCTGAATCACATCTTTCACCGGCGTAATCCTCACGGATTCACCGGGAACGGTGATGTCGAGATGTGCCTCGCGGATCAGATCGTCCTCCAGTACTTTGGCGACAATCTCTTCCTGATTGACATACAGAACGCCGTCCTTGATTTCCGATTTCTCGGCAAAACGGATTTCGCGAATGTCAATGTTTCCTAATTCTAATCTCACCGTACCACTTCCTTTGCTCGGTTTTGACGGCTGAAGCCGCCGTTTTCTATTCGAACCGACCGCGGCTGCGGTCGGCCATAGCCCTCGGTATCGCGCTGTCAATAAGACTCAGGTCCACTTCGCGAAAGTCGTCAAGCGTCGATTTCGACAACCCTTCGTAACGAATGCGGAACTTGTCTAAGGCCAATCGGCATGTTTCGATCAGCTGGAGAGAAAAAGTGTCGACCTTTTCAGTCGGTGCATCCGTGACGAGCACAGATCGAAATGGTGTTTCGCCGGGTTTCAGGCTGCCCGTCAGCGGGTGCGTCAGCAAAATATGCCCGGCATGGACCAAGTCACGGAGGCGAACCATCACGTCCCGATCGGTACCATCGACAAATACGATATGACAAGTGGCGTATTTTTCGCGGACGCGCTCATTATTCGTGACTATCCAAAAATCCATGTCTGCTCCGGTCGCTATTCGCGCAAAAAAATCAGGCCTGTCGAAAAGGCAAACCACAAATGTTTACGCTAATAGTAGTATGCCAGAATATAACCAAAATGCAATAAGCGAAGTTGCCACAAAAAAGCCTGCATCGGGCGATGCAGGCCGCATGGCGGAAGCGTGTGAGAATCGAACTCACCCGGGAAGCTCCTAACCCCCCTCAACGGTTTTGAAGACCGCGGGGCACACCAGAACCCATCCGCCTCCAAGGCAGTCATCACGTTAACACATGGCGTTCAACGCTTCAAGCAGATCATTGATTTTAAGGCTGCAGAGCGGCAAGTATTTTCTCCAGATTGGTTTCAACCCGCTCGAGATACGTTTTTTTGCCTTCGGCCGCTTCCAGCGTATAGATCGTTTCAATCGTTGCGCCAACTTCGTCGGCCAGCGTACGGGACACATCCGGACTTGCGAGATGCTCGGCAAAGATCGTTTTGACGCGGTGCTCGCGGCTGTACTCGATCAGGCTGGCCAGCTGCATGGCACTCGGTTCTCCGTCAGCGTAGACATTTTGCACGCTGTTCTGCGTCAGGCCGAAGTCCCGGCAGAGATAGGCAAATGCGGCATGACCCGTGACGATCGTGCGGTTCGGCACCGCTTCGAACTGCGGTCGGTATGTATTCAGCAAATCATCCAATGATGCGATATGACGAGCTGTATTCTGCTCATACACACTGCGGTTGTCCGGATCGAGCCGGATCAGGGCATCGCGAATGTTTTCCACCTGCTTTTGCGCGGTCGTCAGTCCGAGCCAGATGTGCGGATCGTACTCACCGTGGTCGTGGTCAGCGTCATGCTCGTCAGTGTCATGTTCGTCAGCATCATGCTCATCAGCGTCATGCTCTTCATCGAGGGGGATCAGGGAAACACCGTCCGATGTATCGAGAACCACAAGCGTCGCATTGTCAGCAGCCTGGACGGCCGCATCGGCCCAGCCCTCTATGCCAAGGCCGTTGATCACAAACAGATCGGCATCAGCCAGCTTCAGAAGGTCCTGCGCTTTCGGCTCAAAACCGTGCGCTGAGGCGCCGTCCGGCACGATGGTCCTGACATCGGCGAGATCGCCGGCAACGGCTTCAACAAATGTCTGAACAGCATGGAAGGATGCCACAATGTTCAAGCGGTCATGCTCGGTCGCAGGCAACGTGGCATTCGGTTCGCCGCACGATGCGGCCAGAAGCAGAAGCGGCAGTATCAGGATGAGGGTCAGATAGCGTATCATGGTATATCCTTCTTGCAAATGCAAATCGTTTGCATTTAGAATGTCAGCGTACGGACCGTCGCGGTTCTTGTCAAGAGCGAAAGGAGCGGCATGTCCCCTTCAGCCGGAGGGGCTCGTGCAACCGTCCAATGATCGACATCTCAAGTCTTTTTTTTTCATACAGTGACTCGCCTCCCTGGCTTTTGCACGATCTCGATCTGCGCGTCAGACCAGGCGACTACATCTCCGTACTCGGCGACAACGGCAGCGGCAAAAGCACGCTGATCAGGATACTGCTCGGTTTTCTGGAGCCAACCAGAGGTAATGTCCGGGTGGACACAAAAGACATCGGCTATGTTCCGCAGCGCCGCGATGTCGGCGACCGCGATTTTCCGCTTACCGTTTATGAAGCCCTGAATACGTTTCGGCGACTGAAAAAATTGTCGCCGGATGATTTGAAAAGTGCGCTGCAGCATGTCGACCTGACGGGGCGTGAAGCCGAGCTGATCGGCAGCCTGTCTGGCGGACAGCAGCAAAAACTCCTGATCGCACGCGCCCTGATGGGAGATCCGCCGCTCATTATTCTCGATGAACCGTCAACCGGCATTGACCCGGCCAGCCAGAAAGACATCTACGAACTGCTGAGCCATATGAGCAAGGTCCATGGGACGACGATCATTTCGGTCGAGCACAACATCGAAGCCGCCATGGCCAACTCAACCCGCATCTACCACCTGGCGGGCGGCAGCGGTCACATCTGCACACCTGCCCAATACATGGCAGAGCACACGCCTTAGGAGGCGCCATGTTTCAGTATCAATTCATGCAAAATGCCCTCGTGGCTTCACTGATCATCGGCATCCTGAGTCCCGGCATCGGCATTTTTCTCGTGCTGAGACGGCAGGCCATGATCGGTGATACCTTGTCGCATGCCTCCCTGGCCGGCGTGACGCTCGGACTTCTGACGGGACACAACCCGGTTCTGACGGCATTTTTGTTCACGGCAGTAAGCGGGGCCCTGATCGAATACCTGCGCCTGACGTTCCGCAGATATTCCGAACTGATTCTGGCCGTGGTGCTGGCGCTCGGCGTCGGCACCGCCATTACAGTGATCAGCTCGGGACAGCTGAGCGTCAATGCAGAACAGTTTCTTTTCGGCAGTATTCTGACCGTCAGCCGGCTCGACCTGTACATCATCATCGGACTGGCTGTCATTTCATTTCTAATGCTCGGGTTTCTCTACAACCAGCTGATCTACATCACTTATGACGCCGACGCTGCCAAAATTGCAGGCGTCAGAGTGCGGCTGATCAACTATGCATTTTCCGTTCTGGTCGCATCGGTAATCTCAATGATGATCCGAATCGTCGGCGTGATGGTCATCGGATCGATGCTGACCCTGCCGGTGGCGGCGGCTATGCAGCTCGGCAAAGGCTTTCGCAAGACGCTGTTCTGGTCGGTCATTTTCAGCCTGATTGAACTCATTCTCGGACTCATTCTCTCGTTTTACCTGAATATCGCTCCGGGCGGTTTCACTGCGCTGCTGGCTGTGGCCGTGCTCCTCATCGTCATGGCTGTGATGCGCGTGCAAACGGCTCTGGCCCGATACCGCGCCCGCAGCACGCCGTGAGGGGGGCTGGCTTGAACCGGAAGTGGCCGGCCGGCCTGAAGCGCACGAAAACACGTCTCGCTGTGCTGGAGGCACTCGACAAGGCAAAGCAGCCGCTCTCGGCCGCGGAAATTCTGCGCCAGATAACCGGGCCGGGCAAAACCGGCTGGTACTCCACCGTGTACCGTATTCTGCAGACATTTGTCGCCGCTGGTCTGGCAGCCGAAACAAGCCTCCCCGGCCGTGATGCCCACTGCTTTGAGCTGATCCGCGATGTTCATCAGCACTACGCACGCTGTGAAATGTGCCGGAAAATCTTTCCGCTCGAAGCGTGTCCTGTCGATCTGCTGGCAAAGGCTATTCCTGACTTTCACATCCTCAGTCACCGCATTGAGCTGAGCGGTCTTTGTCAGGACTGTTACCGCAAAAGCAGCGGCAACAGCAGAAAAGAAAGCCAACCGTAACATGCTCCCTTTCGCCGTGGGCTAAAATAATGACAGACCTAACACTAGAAATAGCCCGCCCGGGCTCAAGGAGGTTCCATGAAACATTTCAAAGGCTTGATCAGCTTACTGCTGGCTCTGCTTCTGATTTTCTCGAGCATATCCGTTTTTGCATCCGAAACCGCGTCACCGGAGGAAACAGACGTCGCTGCCGGCGAGACGGATCAAGAGGAAGACAACCGCTGGCGCGAAGGATTTTCACCGCTGTCCGGTGTGCCCGTATCCGAAGATCATGACAACCGGCGCGTATTCGCCTATTCAGTCGATAACATGATTCCGGCGAGATGGCACGCCGGGCTCCGCAGTGCGGAGATCATCTTCGAGTTCAAAAATGAACTGAATACGTCCCGATTCGTCGCCCTGTTCATGACGCAGCCGATTCCCGAGCGCATCGGGCCGCTGCGTTCAGCCCGCCCCTTCATGATTCACCGCCTGATCGAGTACGATGCCGTATTCAGTCACGCGGGCGGCAGCGGGGACGGCAATCAGGCCATCAGTGATTTCAACGTGAACAATTACGATGCCATCTACCTCGGCCTGCCTTACTTCTGGCGCTATTACGACACCGGCAAAGTGTCGCCGCACAACCTCTACGCATCGATGACAGCGGAAATTGCGAATGCCGAATCATTCGGCATCAGTCTGGAACCGTCCGACTTCGTCGCTTCGCTCTTTCAGGAGGAGGTTTTACCCCTCGAGGGCGAGCCGGCCCTGACCTTTGAAGTGCAGATGGCACCCGGCAACGTCAAACGCTACGAATACGACGACGAAACAAAAACGTACCTGCGGTATGAAGACGGCCTTCTCCACATCGATGAGCTGGACGGACTGCCGCTGACACCTGTCAATGTCATCGTGCAGGAAGCGCTTTCGACCGTGTATGATGCATCAGGCCATCGCGCGATGGCACAGACGGGTGAAGGTGCTGCGCGTTATTTCAGTCACGGAGAAGTGATTGATCTGACCTGGGAGAAAGAAGATGAAAGGGCTCGCACCATCTTCCGCACGGAGGACGGCGAGGAGCTTATCCACAATCCGGGACAGCTGTTCATTCAGGTGGTTGACTCCCTTGACGACGTCACCATACTTCTGCCTGAACCGGCTGCAACCGAAACAGAAACAACACCATGAAACGGGATAACGGCCGGGATCTGCTAGTCGTCATCGACATGCAAAACGATTTTATCGGCGGGAAGCTGGCCGCGCCGGAAGCTGAAGCGATCATGCCGCATGCACTCGATATCATACGCGGGTTTGCGGGCGACAAGATCTTTACCATGGATACGCATGACGAGCGCTATCCTGAGACAAACGAAGGGCAGCACCTGCCGATCGAGCACTGTGTCAGGGGAACCTGGGGCTGGGAGCTGGACAGCCGCATTGCACTGCAAAGCGAAGACAGCCTGATTCTCGAGAAGCCGACATTCGGCTCGCTGGAGCTCGGTGCGATTCTGTCCGATCTTGACAAGGAAGCCCCCGTTCGTTCCGTCACCATGATCGGTCTCGTCACGGACATCTGCGTACTGTCCAATGCAGTAATCGCGAAGGCAGCCCTGCCTTATTCAGAGATTCTGGTGGATGCCGCCGCGACGGCCGGAACGACTCCGGAAAACAAAGAGACGGCACTTGACGCACTGGAAGCAATCCATGTGATTGTCAAAAACCGGCATGATGCCCGCTCGGGACTATTGTCCGACTGAACCGATGCTAAATTTTGAGGGTCTTGCAAAACTCAGTCAAGGCCTCGGCAACAACAGCCGCAAGCGGTGACATAACCCGCTTGCGGCTTTTAATTAGATGAAAGGCACGCGCGGGGATATTGTCTTCAAGTTCGAAACCGCGGACATCACCGCGCTTTATGTCCTCGCTGACGGCCAGGGCGGATACGATCGAGATGCCGAGTCCGGCTTTAACTGCCGCCACGACGTGTTCATTGCCGGGCAGGGTGGCGATTTGTCTCAGATCTGATTCCGCAATACCAAGCCGGCTCAGATAGCTGAGTGTCCATGCTCTGGTGCCGGATCCCGCTTCCCTGCCGATAAACGGCAGCTTGCGAAACAAGTCGGCCGTCAGCGGCGCGTGCAGATGACGATAGACGTCGCCGGTCGGTGCAATCACCATCAGGCGGTCGTTGATGAGAGGAAACGATTCAAGCCCCGCCGCCTTAACTTCCCGGCCGCTCACGCCGAGTTCAGCGACGCCGGACGAGACATCGTCCATAACCTGACTGCTGTCGGATCTGAGGACTTCAAAGCAGCTTTGCGGATGCGCTTTGGCCACACGCACGAGAACGGGCGGCAGGAGATGCTGGGCAGGTGTCGACGAAACGGCGATCACCAGCGAGCCGAAAACGCCCTCCTGCTGGCGAACTGCCTCTTGCTCCATTCTTGATTTCAAATCGATAATTTTTTTGGCAAACGGAAACAGCGCTTCGCCGAGCGCCGTCAGCGTCACCGCGCGTGTAGAACGCACAACAAGCGGTGCTCCGATGATCCGCTCCAGCTCTTTGACCTTAAGGCTGATCGTGGGCTGCGACAAATACATGGCTTTAGCCGCCGCCGAAAAACTTTTCAGGCGCACCACATTCACAAAGGCTTCCAATTGAGAGAAATTCATGCGTACCTCCGTTTGCTTCCATTGTCCCATAATGACCGGTGTCGTGCCTATCGGGCTGCATTTTTCCCCAAAATGCAAAACCGCCTGACTGCTGCCAGGCGGTTTTGATAAAATCCGGCGAATACCTATCTTTCCAGGCCGTCACCAGCCAAGTATTGTGGGCACGAGAGAGCTTAACTGCTGTGTTCGGTATGGGAACAGGTGTGGCCTCTCCGTTATATTCACCGGAATGGT
>DUPJ01000050.1 GCA_012838355.1 Clostridiaceae bacterium | reverse complement strand
GCACGGGCAGATCTCTGGACGCGGCAAGCGCCCCCAGCCGATTGAGCAGCTCCGGCGTGCAGGACGGCGAGAATCTGGGCGTGATGATCGGCCGCACCGTGTCCCCCTCGTACTCGAGGAAGCGAAGCGTCTCTTCATACGATTCGTCCGTATCTTCGGTCAGTACGCCGCCGAAGCGGTCCATGTTGACCTTGCCGACAAACGCATACAGACCGGCCGCTTCGAGCCGGGACATCAGGTTTCTTGTCGTCTTCGCCGAGATGTTGACGTAGATCGCACTGTGGAGCGAGCCGAAGGCCCAGAGGTCGTGCACGACGTCCCGGAATACGAGATCGGCATATGCCTCATCCAAAAAGCGCGCTTCCTCGGGGAAGGTGTACGTGTCGAGCCAGTCGAGGAGCGTCTTGTCGTGACCGAGGCCGCGGTTGACGTACTGCACGGCATGGAAGTGTATATCCGTGAATGCCGGGATGACGAGGCGCGAGCCGAAATCGGTCAGCGGGAGATCCTGCCAGGCTTCAGGCAGTGACGGTGAAGTCTCCCTCACGATGCCGTCATCGACGAGGCAATAGCCGTCGGCAAGCACATTCAGCGTGCCGGCCGACGGCGCAAAAACAAAGGTTCCTTTATATACGTGTCTCATATCGCTATTTTACCGAAGATTGTGCAGTTTGCCTAACCGCACGCCGGCTGTGCAGTTAATCGAGATACTCCGGCAGTCCGCGCTTCACATAGCGCCCGCGCGGCACATCATCGATCATCTCGCCGTCCCGGATCAGAATCTGTCCGCCCAAAATGACGTCCGAGATGCGGCCCTGCATCTTCTGTCCCTCGTACGGCGTGTAGTCCGCGCGGTCATGGAGCATGTCGTGCGTGACGGTCCAGTGCGCATGCGGGTCGATCAGGCAGAAGTCGGCGTCCGCGTCGACTTCGATCGCGCCCTTGTCGGGATAGAGACCGAAATAGCGGGCGGCATTCCCCGAGGTGAGCTCCGCCAGCCGGTTCAGGCTGAACAGGCCGGATGCCACGCCGCCGCTGTACAGCAGATTCATGCGCAGCTCGACGCCGGGCGCGCCGTTCGGGATGTTCCAGAAGCCGTCTTTGCCGTGGTCTTTCTGGCCGTAGAGCTTGAAGGAGCAATGGTCGGTGCCGACAAAGTCGATCGTCCCGTCCGCGAGCCCCTGCCACAGTGCCTGCCGGTCTTTTGCCACGCGCAGCGGCGGGGACATGACGCAGCCGGCTTTGGTGTAAAAGTCGCCGCGCTCATAGCACGCTTTGTCGAGAAAGAGATACTGCGGGCACGTTTCAATGACGGTGCGCGCACCGTGCTGGCGCATCCAGCGGACCTGGTCGAGTCCGGTGCCGGTCGACAGGTGCACGACATAATGCCGGGCTCCGGCCAGTTCGGCCAGCGTGATGAAGCGGTTTACCGCCTCGGCTTCGAGCTGGGGCGGACGGCACCGTTCGTGGAATTCCGGTGTCACATCACCGCGCTGTCTGGCCTGTTCCACCAGCACGTCGATGACGTCGCCGTTTTCGCAGTGCACGCCGATCGTGACGCCGAGTTCGGCCGCCCGCTGCAGCGCGCGGAGCATCTCCCCGTCGTCGACCATGAGCGATCCCTTGTACGCCTGATACAGCTTGAATGACGTGATCCCGGCCTCGATCATGGCGGACATTTCGTCAGAAAGTGCCTCGTTCCACTCGGTCAGGGCCATATGAAAGCCGTAGTCCGTGTAGACGCCGTCTTTTGCCCGCTGATGCCAGTTGGCAAGGCCTTCCTTCATCGTTTCACCGCGAAACTGCGTGGCAAAGTCGAGGAAGGTAGTCGTGCCGCCGTGGAGGGCCGCTTTCGATCCGGAAAGGAAGTCGTCGGCCGTCCTCATGCCCATCACCTCGAGATCGAAGTGGGTATGCGTTTCAATGCCGCCCGGCAGAACAAACTTGCCCGTTGCGTCGAGCACCGTGTCACTTCTGTCCTGATCGATTTCCCCCAGGGCGGCGATTTTGCCGTTCTCGCAGAGAATGTCTGTGGTGGCGACGCCGTCAGGCGTCACCACCGTGCCGTTTTTCACAATAAGTGCCATTAGAGCTGGGTCCTCCAGACCTCCCTGGCTCGACCATCTGATTCGGCAAACAGCTTGTCTTCGTCAACCGTCTGAATCACCCGATCCTTCATTACAAATCTGCCGTTGACCATCGTGTCGACAACCTGGCGGCCGGTCATGCCGAAGACCAGGTGGCCGCCGACCGTATTCGCCGTGAGCGGGGTATATGGCTTGTAATCGAGGGTGATCAGGTCGGCGGCTGCGCCTTCGACCAGGCGTCCAAGTTCGATGCCGAAAAATGACGACGCCATTTTGGGATTATTTTCGAACTGCATGGTCAACGCCTCGCCGAAGCCCTTGGTCGGGTCCGCGAGGTGATGGCTCTGCAGGATCTTGGCCACTTTCACCGATTCGAGCATGCAGTTCGTGTAGGCGTCCGTGCCGAGTCCGACCAGGACACCTTTTGCCAGCATGGCCACAACCGGTGTGCATCCGACCGCGTTGCCCATGTTGGACATCGGGTTGTGCACCACATTTGCCTTCGTTGCCGCGAGGATATCGTGTTCAAAGGCGTTCGTATTGACGCAGTGAATCGACAGTGAGTTCGGGCCGATCATGCCGCGGTCGTTCAGCCGTTCGACGACTCGTTTGCCGTACTTTTGCAGGCTGTCCGTCTGGTCCGAGATGCCTTCGGCGACATGGATGTGATAGCCTTCCCTGCGTCCGCTCATGGCGTCCTGCACCTTGTCCAGACTCTTGTCCGAGAGGGTGAAGGACGCGTGCAGGCCGAACATGGCCTTTCTCATGTTGTCGTCCGGGTCGAGCGAGCGCATGTAGTCCATGTTCTCGGCGACTTCGTCCACGAAGATGGCCTCGCCGTCCCGGTCCGATACTTCGTAGCAGAGCGAGTGCCGCATGCCGAGCGCGGAGAGCGCATCCGAGATCGCAAAGAGCGATCCGCGCGCCTCGTTCGGGCTCGAGTGGTGGTCAAAGAGCGTGGTCACGCCGTTTCGGATCGACTCGATGCCGGTCGCATAGGCGTTCAGCCGGCCGTCGTCGGCCGTGAGGTCACGGTCCAGGTGCCACCAGACGTTTTCCAGAATTTCCGGGAAGTTTCTTTGCGGACGCGGAACGCCCATGCCGCGGGCAAACGCACTGTAGATGTGCGTGTGCATGTTGATCAGGCCGGGCATCAGGATGCGCCCCTCCACGTCGACCCGTTCGTCGCCCGTGTAAGCCGCCTTCAGCTGATCGCCGGCACCGATCGCTTTGATCAGGCCGTTTTCAATCCAGATTGCCCCGTTGTCGATGACCGGGTTTTGGCTGTCGTTTGTGAGAATTTTCGCATTATAAATCAGCATGCGTTGCCTCCATAAAGAACGGACGGCCGTCCTTTTCCATGGCGTCCAATAATGCACCCCAGACGGGCGGCAGACCGGAAAAGTCCTCCACCTCGGTGATGACGCCGTCAAGACGCAGCCGGTATCCGTCGGCTGTCGCCACCAGTCCGCTGTTCGTCGAATGCATGAAGTCGTCGACATTCCAGAAGAATGTCGGCTTGTCCTTGTACGGTTTGCCGGCGTGCGGGCAGAAGGTGGCGCAGTTGCCGCATTCGTTGCACATGCCGTCGATGTGGATGATCTGGCGCATATTGGCAAAGCCCGGCACGTCAATGCTGATGTTGGCCCGGTTCGGGCAGACTTCGACGCACATCTCGCAGATCTCGTCGCACTTCAGGCAGCGGTCGCCTTCTTGTTCATCGTGGAAGCGGTGCACGATCGTGCCGCGCTTGCCTTCGATGACCTTCACCTGTTCGGCCACATGGATGCGCGGGAATTCCAGCTTCACCTCCATGCCGCGGGCGATGTCGAGGGCGACACGCTTGGCGTCGGCCATGGCATCGACGATCGTGGACGGGCCTTTGCGGCCGTCGCCGATGACGTAGACGCCCGGCTTCGATGTCTCGAAGGTGTCGGAGAGGACGAGGCGTCCGCGCTTGTCGAGGGCCAGACCGTTTTTCTCGTACAGATCCGTCTCGACGGTGGCGCCGGTCGCGACGATGACGTGGTCGACCGTGAGGTCGGCGTATTCGCCGGTGCCTTCAGTCCGTTTGCGGCCGTCGTCGCCGTAGGCGCCGAGCTTCATCTTCTCGACCTGCAGCGTCTTGCCGTCGAAGCGGACGGGGTTCATCAGCTCAAGGATCCGAATGTCTTCGGCGCGCGCGAGGTTCACGTCTTCCTGGCTGGCCGGCATGTACGTTTCCGTGCGGCGGTAGACGATCGTGACGTCTTCGACGCCGGGAGTGCGCTTCGCCAGGCGGGCGCAGTCCATGGCGACGTCGCCGGCGCCGATGACGGCGACTTTGGCCGGCAGGGACGCGTTCTTCTCCATGCGTGCGCGCCAGAGGAAGTCGAGGGCGTCTTCGGCCAGCTCACCGCCCTCTTTGATCGGGTTCAGGCATTTGCCCCAGGATCCGGTGGCGACGATGACCTTGTCGTAGGTTTCCAGAAGATTATCGACATCGTAGTTCGGGTCGACCCCCGTCTTGATCTCAAAGCCGGTGGCCAGAGCGAAGTTCAGGTCGCGGTCGATGTCCGCGTCGGGGATCCGGAATTCCGGGATGATTGTACGCACGACACCGTAGGTGGTGTCCAGTTTTTCCATCACGTCGACGCCGATGCCGGCGCGGCGCAGGTACATGGCGGCGGCGATGCCGGCCGGTCCGGCACCGATGACGGCGACCTTTTTGTCGGTCAGAAGCGGCGTCACGTCCGTATCAGCGGTGTATGCGTCTTCGGCTGCGTCGGCGGCCATCTTCTTGACGTCGCGCATGGAAAGGGGTTCTTCATAGTCGAGGCGCGTGCAGTGATCGCGGCACGGCTGCGAGCAGAGGATGCCGAGGATCGTCGGCGCCGTGTTGTCGATGGCAATAACCGAGAAGGCTTCGTCGGCGCGGTCGTCGGCGACCAGTTTCAGATACTCCGGTATCTGCTGCTCGATCGGGCATCCGCCCGATTTGCAGGGCGCCTTGAAGCAGTCGAAGAGCGGCAGCGGTGAGCCGGTCTTTCTCGACTTCACTTTTTCGCGCCAGCGCTTCTGGTTTACCGGGGCGGCGATCATGGCGTCGGCGAGTGCCTTCACTTTGTCGACATCGACGGCGAACCAGTCCATGGCCGCTTCGGCGGCCTGTTCGGCGAGCTGCTTGAAGCGCAGATACCCGCCCGGTTTCAGGAGCGTCGTCGCCATGGTGACGGGACCGATGCCGGTGGCAAGGATGTCTTTCAGGCTGTTCGCGTCAGCGCCGCCGGAAAAGGAGATCGGCATGCGGCCGCCCGTCGTTTCGG
>DUPJ01000049.1 GCA_012838355.1 Clostridiaceae bacterium | reverse complement strand
CTATATTCGGCAATCTGAACGGTGCCACGATCAGGGATCTCGAAATCAGCAATCTGCTGTTTACAGTGAACCTGCCCCCGACGAATCATCTGCAGGCGGCCGCATTCGCGGTAAACGCCGAGAAGTCGACGATCGAGAACGTCAAAATCGACGGCGTCGAGTTCAGGCTCGGACGCGGTGACAACGGCATGGGCAAATACGAAGTCAGCGACTTCATCATGAATCCCGGCGACTCTTCGCTGGACGGCATCGAAGTGTCCGGATTTGTCACCGTTTCGAATCATGCAGACATCGTAAAAACATTTGCCGACTAGACAAATAAGCCGACGGCGTCTCTGACGCGGCGGCATACGGACCAAGAAAAGTGCCGCTGTCTTCGGATAGCGGCACTTTTTTGGACGCGGCTATTTTTCGCGCCTGGCGTCGATGATGCCCTGCAGGTGGTTCAGGAGAATGCCGGTGCCCGGCTTGTTGCTGACACCGACCGGCAAAATAATGTCTGCGTATCGTTTGGACGGCAGGATAAACTGCTCGTGCATCGGTTTGACGGTTGCTTCGTACTGATTGAGCACACTGTCGAGTGAGCGTCCGCGCTCGTTCAGGTCGCGGCGGATGCGGCGGATCAGGCGCAGATCCGAATCTTCGTCGACAAAAAGCTTGAGGTCGAAGAGCCTGCGCAGCGGCTCGTACCAGAGCACGAGAAGTCCCTCGCAGAGAACGATCTGACGCGGCTCGAGAGACACCGTTTTTGCCTCACGGCAAAAATCAACAAAGTTATAGACCGGGATTTCGGCCGGCTTGCCCGACTTCAGGCGGGTCACCGCCTCGACCATCAGATCGAGATCGAAGGCTTCCGGATGGTCGTAATTCAGCTTGCGCCGTTTTGCAATCGGTACATCATGGAAGCCCTGGTAATAAGCATCCTGTGAGATCACGGCGACACGATCGCCGAATTTTTGCTTGAACAGATCGACCAGTGTCGACTTTCCCGACGAGGTGCCGCCTGCAATTCCGATTACCGTGACGTCCATGTGGTCTCCTTCTGGCGTTTTTATCATTTTAGCATGGGGACGGGCAAATGCTTTTCTGGAAACTTGCTGTATGCAGACGGGGTGGGGCGGTTGCTGTCGATTAAATATTGACTTCAATGAGCAGTTCATATAGTATAAATTAACCTCAGAGGTTAATTCCTTGAGAGGTGGCCGATGGAGATATGCTTCAGCAGCCGAAAACTGGAACGGACGTGCCTTGATTACGGCAAGTCGCTCGCTCAATATGGCAGAAGAATGGCCGAGTTAATTGTGCAGCGCATTAATGAAATCTCTGCCGCAGAGTCTGTTGAAGTGATGGTCATGCATCGGATTGGACGCTGCCATGAACTGAAGGGAAATCGAAAACAGCAGTATGCAGTAGATCTTGTGCACCCGTATCGATTGGTGTTTAGCATAACGGGTGCGCATCCCTGGGTTGCCTGCATTATCGGGATTATTGACTATCACTGAAAGGAAAAATGATTATGCTGAACAGCCGTACACATCTGGCCGTTCCACCTGGTGCCACCATACGGGAGCAGTTGGCGGACCGCCATATGCCGCAAAAAGAGTTCGCGCTGCGCATGGATATGTCAGAAAAGCATATCAGCAGGCTTATTAATGGTGATGTGCAGCTGACACCGGACGTTGCTGTGCGTCTCGAAATGGTGCTGGGTGTTCCGGCACCGTTTTGGCTCAAGCTCGAAGCCAGTTACAGAGAACAGATTGTCAAGGTAAAAATTGAAAATAACTTGGAGGAAGAAATTACATTAGCCAGGCTGATGCCATACAGTGAGATGGTGAAAGCAGGCTGGCTGACACGTGAAAAGGAGTGGAGCAAGCGTGTCGTACAGCTGAGGCAGTATTTCGAAGTGGCAAAACTCGATCTTCTTATGGCTATGCCCGCAGCGGGACTGGCGTTCAGGCGGCTTGGCAAGTCGGATAAAAGCATCTATGCCTCACTTGCCTGGCTGCAGCAAGTGAAACGGATGGCCAGAGCGATACCGTCGCCGCCATTTGATCACGGCAGTCTGGAGCGGCTTCTGCCGCATTTCCGCTCCATGACAAGACAAAATCCTGAACAGATCATGGCTGAACTGACGGATGCTCTCTTGTCCTGCGGCATCAGCCTCATTTTTTTGAATCATGTCCGGGGGTCTTTTTTGCATGGTGTTTCCATGCTGCACGGAAAATCGATCGTCATTGGACTGACTGCTCGCGGGAAGTATGCGGATCGTTTTTGGTTCAGTTTCTTTCACGAACTGGCACATGTGCTGACCGGGCATCTCAGCCTGGCTCCTTCCGAAGTGCGAGAAAGAGAGGCAGATGGTCTGGCACGTCATTTGCTGATTCCGAAAGATCAGTACGAGACATTCATTGCTGCATCCGATTTTTCGCAAGATGCCATTATCCGCTTCGCAGAGCACGCTTGTGTGGCCGCAGGCATCGTGGTCGGCCGGCTGCAGAAGGATAAGCAAATCGCATACAATCAGTTCAATGATCTGAAGATGCAGGTTGAGCGGATTAACACCGGCTGACCGCAGCCGGCACAAGCGTCACCGTGAGGTCTTCGTACGAGCGGCGAAATCGTGGAGTGACAGTCATTTAATTGCCTGATTTGCGTGCAGCTATTTCTTCTTTTTCGCTTTCTTGTTTCGCTTTTTATCCCTGCCGGCTTTCTGCGCTGCTTTTTCGTCCTTCTCCAGCCAGTCTCTTGCCTGCCTGACGAACGCCTGAAGAACGGCGATGCGGGCGTATCGCTTGTCTGTGCCGGGGATGACGATCCAGGGAGCCTCGTCCGTCGATGTACGCACCACCATGTCGTCCATGGCATCCAGATACTGATCGAATTTTTCGCGGTTCCGCCAATCTTCATCCGTCAGTTTATGCGTCTTGTCCGGATCTTCGGCACGCGCGTCAAAGCGTCTCTTCTGCTCATCTTTGTCGATCACGATTAAAAACTTCAGGACGAGACGTCCTTCGCTCACCAGGTGATGCTCAAATGCGTTGATTTCGTCATAGCCTTGAAGCCAGCGCGATTCAGGCGTCAGCGACTCGATCCGTTCCACCAGAACACGCCCGTACCAGGACCGGTCAAATACGGTGAGTTTTCCGTTTTGCGGCATGTCCCGCATGAAACGCCAGAGATGATTATATTGCCGTTCCGTGGCGTCCGGTGCTGCCGTCGTTGCGATATCGTAACCGCGGGGATCCATGTCGGCGACGAGTCGGCGAATGGCGCCGCCTTTGCCGGCGGCATCCGTACCTTCAAAGGCAAGCACGGCAGCCTTTTGCCGCGTGTACATGCGGTAGAGCAGATCACCGGCCTCTTCCTGCAGCGGCTTTTTCAGCCGGTCATACTCCTCGCGGCTGAGCTTTTCGTCGAGATCGAGGGAAGAGACCGGTCGAGCCGATTTCGTTTTCTTGTCCGGCGCTTCAGGTTTCTTGTCCGGCTCCGCTTGCAGTTTTGTGCCCAGTGCCTGCAGCACGTGAGTCAGTGCCGCAGCAGCATCCGGCTTCTTCTTGCTGCTCTCGATGATTGTCCAGCCGTACCCGCCCGCGTCGCACTCGTCCAGGATTGAGGCGAAATGTTTCGCGTAATCGTCATAGTCTGCCAGCTGTTTTTCGTCCCGCTCCGAGACGAGAAAACGCCGATCGGGATCCTTCTTCAGCTTTTTTATGTTGGTCTTCATGTCGCGCTTTGACTGCTGCAGGAAAAACTTGATCACAACCATGCCGTCATTGCGAAGCGTCTTTTCAAAATCGCGGAAGGCTTTCAGCTGCTGCTCCCGCTCGCTGGGGGATACGGACAGATCGTTCAGGAGCTCGCTGTACCAGCTGTGATTCAGCACGGCGATCCGCCCGCGCCGCGGGATCGCCCGCCAGAAACGCCAGAGCAAGACATTTTTCGTTTCATCTGCCGTCGGCGGATCGATCACCGAGGCTTCGTAGTAGCGCGGATCGAGTCTGCGCACGAGGTCGCGCATCAGGCGGCCTTTGCCGGAGGATTCCCATCCGTCCAGCAGAACGATGAGCGATACATCTGTCTCCAGCAGCTGCCGCTGCAGGCGGGCGAACTCAAGCTGGAGCGCCTTTCGCTGTTCTTTCCGGTCAGTTTTCTTGCTGTCTGCCTTGGCAGGTTTCGCTGTCGCCATGTGATTTACCTCACCTTTGGTACAGCGATCTGACTGGATCGCTGCACGGTTCATGCTATACAACAGTTCTTCGCTGCCGCCCCGTTGCCGGACGGCTGAGCGTGAACAGGGCTCCCGTCAGCGAGATGGCGGCTGCAACCCAAATGCTCCAGACCGGCGATGCCGCAAGTCCCAGCTGGTATGCGTAGATCCAGCCTGCCGGCGTGTACTGCGCGACGTTCATGAGCAGCTGGCCCGGGAGCGGGAAGAAGACGCCGCCGAGGAGTGCCAGGACGAAGCTGAAGAGGAGACCGAGATACAAGCCGATCTCCGGATTCAGGTGCTTCAGCCAGAACGCCAGCGCCAGCATCAGGGCAAAATAGGTGAAAAGCGGGAAGACCATAAAAAACAATGCCGCCTGGCTCATGGCGAATGCCATTGCCGCCGTGAACAGTACGATCTGGATCAGGCCGGGCAAGAGCCACGCGACGTAGCCGGTGACAAGATGTACGGTAAGTCCGTGCGGGAGCGAAAGCAGCCGCTTGCGTCCATTCTTTTCAGCCGTCGCGCCGATCACGGCAAGCACCGTGAGATACAGCACTTCCAGCGAGAAGTCGCCGACCACGATGGTTTTTCTGAGCGGACGATCCGGCCGATTGACATAGTGGATCGGCAGCGCGGCTTCGTTCGCGCGGTAATGCTCGATGAGACGGGCCATTTCGTCCGAAATATGGTCACTTGGAAGGTTTTGCCGCTGATGGTATTGACGCACGTTCTGCTCGATCAGGCTGACCGAGCGCCGGCTTTCGGCAAAAAGCATCACCGACTGCCGGATTGAGCTCTGCAGGAGGGAGTGCTCCGTCTGATTCAGTTCGATGTCGGCTTCCGTGGCGTTACCGTTGATGAATGCGGAAAACGCTTCGCCAATGCGCATAACGGACGCGACATCGCCCATTTTGAGCAGCCGGTCTGCGTCGTCGTCGGAAACAATGTGAAGCCGCCAGCCGCGCGCGTCCATAGCGTCTATCAGGTCGGCCGATTCCGGGCTTTGACTGCGGTCGACCACGGCGACCTGCACATCCGTGTCGTAGTTCATCTTGTTTCCGTATCCCGAAACAAGACCGAGTGTGAGGGGTGCCAGAATCACAAATACGATCAGAGTGAGCGGGTGCGTGAGGCTCTTTACATGCAGCCAGAGCAGCATCAGCAGACGTTTCATGCTAGCCGCCTCCTGCGAGGTCCCGTGATAACTAAAAACAGTGCCAGTACCGGGACAGCATAGAGAAGGGGCGTCAACGTCACCCCGGCCTGATACTCAGCGAACGTGGTGAAAGCGACGCGGTGTGCGGCAGCCGCAGGCAGGTACTGCCCGAAGGATACGACAGCGCGCGGCAGCAGCTCCTCGGGATAAATGACACCGCCGAAAAGCATATGGACAAACATCAGGCCGAAGGCTAAGAGAACCGGTGCGACGCTTCTGGTGCCGATGCGTGCAGCCAGCATCGATAAGAGTGCCTGCACCGCGTAAAGCAGCAGGGCGGCGAGAACGGTCGGCCAGGTCAGGGCAAAACCGTACACGGTCACCGCCACAACGAACAGCGGCACCATCACAAGCAGGACGAACGGGAGCCCGCTCAGCAGACGGGCTGCCTGAATCTGCCAGTCGGAAAAACCGCTGGCGAGGAAGCGGGCCGATACGCCCAGCTTGTCATCGCGGCTGGTGAAGAACAGCGGCAGCAGACCGGCAAACAGAACGAGCACGACGAGCAGCGATGCGGCGACAAAAGCGACGATGTCAAATTGAGGGGCATCGAGTGACGTGACCAGTCGGTTTCTCGTCAGAAGTCTCATGAGGAAGGCGAACAGCGTCAGATCGAGATGGTTTTGCAGGGCTTCCGGCGTGGCAAAGAACGGGCGCAGAAGATCGGCATAAGCAAAATAGGCCGACTCCAGCTCAACCAGCGTCACCGTGATCTCGTCAGCCATGCGGGCAAAGTACTCGCCTTCAACCGGCATGTCTTCATTCAGGACAATTTCGACGGGTTCGCGCTTCATGGCAGTGATTGAATCGACGAAGAAACCATCGGGAAAGTCCATATAGAGAAGTGTTTCACCGTTCTCCAGACGCGCGGCCGCGTCCTGCAGCGAATCGATATAGACCGTGTCAACGAGATCAATCTTCTGAAACTCCGACTGCAGCGTGTCCAGCAAATCGTTGTCGGTCTCATCCGAGACGAGCGATATGCTCGCCGAGGGAAGTGATTCAACCGGCTTCGGTACGAAAAATGCAGTGATCAGGGGCAGGAGCAGCGAAAAAACGATGAGGCATAAAATAACAGGCCGCGACGACGGCGACCAGGCCAGACGGAACGAAGCGGCAATCAGGCGTGCGGTTCGCACAGAATGCCCTCGTCGAGTATAAATTTTCGGTCTGCGATGCGGTCCTGCTCCGGCTCGTAGTGGTTCGTCATGACCACCATCACCCCCTTCGCCTTGATCGCCTGGATGGCATCGAGAATGCGTTCACGGCTTTCGCGGTCGAGTCCGGCCGTCGGTTCATCGAGCAGCAGCAAGCGGGGCAGGCCGATCAGGCCGGATGCCAGATTGATGCGCCGCTGCATGCCGCCCGATTGTTTGTAAACGGGCTTGTGCCAGAACGATTCAAGGCCGCAGAGGACACCGGCTTCAGTGACGGCCTGCTGCAAATCATTGCCGGAGAGACCTTTCAGACCGCCCCACTGGCGCAGGTTGTCATAGCCGGACAGATGCATCGTCAAGGCGATCGACTGCGGCACAAATCCGACCATGGACAGATAATGACGGCGGTCCCTGATGTCGACATCGTAAAGCGATACCGTGCCGCTGTCCGGGATCAGGACACCGGCCAGAATCTCGATCAGGGACGATTTGCCCGTGCCGTTGGCTCCCAGAAGTCCGATGACTTCGCCGGGCGAGGCTTCGAAGCGGATGCCTCGCAGCACCGTTTCCCGGCCGTAGGACAGACGGATGTCGTTTACCCGAAGCATCAGATCAGGTCCACCAGTTCGCCGATAACCTGCACCATGGTGTGGAGCGGCGCTTCGCTCAGAAGGTCAACGCCCGCTGCCCGCGCCAGCTCGACGGGCGAGCGGCTGCCGCCCAGCTTCAGTGTGTCGATCCAGGCCTTGACGGCAGGTTCACCCTGCTCGCGGATATTTTTGCTGACCTGAGTGGACACGACCATGCCGGCACTGTACGTGTACGGATAAAGCCCCATATAGTAATGCGGCTGGCGCATCCAGGTGCGCCCGGCAGATTCCGGCAGCGAAACGGCATCACCCCAGAAACGGCGCAGTATGTTCAGGAACAACCGGTCAAAGTCATCGGCCGAGAGTCCTTCGCCGGCCTCAACGGCACGGTAGACATCGCGCTGGAAGGCGGCTTCGAGCAGATGGGTGACGCAGTTGTGGAAATACGTCTTGCCGACCATCTGAGCTGCCACGGTCCGTGCCGTTTCGGGATCGTCACCGGCGGCAAGCAGATGATTCGTCAGGAGCAGCTCGTGAATCGTCGACGGTGCTTCGACGAAGTAAAGGGAAGGATCCTCCTGCAGGATGTTGTTGTGCTCAGCCGAGATCAGGGTCTGGGCGGCATGCCCCAGCTCGTGAACGAGCGTGAATACTTCCGAGAAACCGCCGTTCCAATTGAGCAGAATATACGGATGCACAGCGGGAACGGAGGCACAGAACCCGCCGGTCGATTTTCCGATGTTCTGGGCAAAATCAACCCAGCGCTCGTCTTTCGCACGTGTCACGACACTCTGGTAGTCCGGCCCCATGACGTCAAGGGCAGCCATGGCCAGCGACCAGGCCTCAGCGATGGACACAGCGCGATCCTTCGCCGGCAATGCAGGCAGGCGCAGATCCGCGTATGTCAGCGTCTCCAGACCGTAATTGGCTTTCAGCTTGGCGGCATAGCGCCGCATGACCGGCGCAAGATCGCGCATGAGCACGTCGATCTGGCGTTCGTAGAGATCGCGCGTCACCTGCTGATCCGAAAGCAGCATGTCGAATACGGAATCGTACCCGCGCAAATCGGCCAGTGTCTTCTGGGCGGCGACTTCCGTAAAATAGGCCAGGCCGATCGCCTGCCGCTGTGAAGCGATGGTGTCGTAGAAGATGTCATGAGCGCGATGCCTGACGTCAGTGTCCGGCGTTTCGGCATAAACTGTTTCGTAAAGGCTGTAGCTCAGAGGGTAGACGGTGTCGCCGACCGTGAAGTCCGGAAATGTCAGATCGCCCAGCTTGGCGGCTTCGTAAAGCTCGGACGGCAGGTCCCTGAGGGATGACATGGCAGCCAGCACCCGTTCTGTCTCCGGCGAGAACCGGTGCGGCTTCTCTCTCAGCAGATTGGCCACAAAAGCACCGAAAGAACCGTTCTCAAACGGCTGCAGCCGTTCTGTCTCAAGTTCCAGAAGCTCGCTTTGAAAAAAAGACAGCTCGGCCTGGATCGGTGTCAGAGCCTGACGCATGACGAGCATGCGGCGCTTCGCTGCCTGATCCGTATAGTCAGCCGCCATGGCCAGTGACGCATAGACGCCGACTTGCTGCATCCGGCCGATGAGGTCGGCATAAGCACTCAGGGCGGACTCCAGACCGGCCGTGTCCAGTGTGCCGATGTTGTTCTTATATTTGCCGGCAAAGGCTTTTGCCGTATCGCATACATCGGCCAATGCCCGTTCATATGTATTTTCGTCCGGGAAAATGTCGTCCAGATTCCAGGTCAGCTCTTTATCGATCTCGGCTCTTGTCGCCAGCGCCATCGTTGCCTCCTCCGCACGCGTTCATCTGCGGTGCATCCTCTTCAGTATAAGCTAATTGTGCCGGATCGCTCAGCCCCAATTGCGTGCAGACGGTACCCGATGAGACTTATCGGCCAGGTGAGCGTGCTAGATTTAGGCCAAGCCCTTTTTGGAGCTTAACCGATGCGAAAGGACGTATTACGATGAGCGCGAACGGTCAAATTGAAATTTATCTCAGCTTTGACGGCAGCTGCCGCGATGCTTTGGAATTCTACAAAACCTTGTTCAACGGTGAGATCACCTACTATCAGGAGTGGAAAGATGCGCCGGAAAGCGAGGGCGAATCAATGGACGACATGCCTGATATCGTCCCCGACGAGGTGATGCACGCCAGCCTGAAAATCGGTGACACGACTGTGATGGCGAGCGACAACCCCTATCGCAGCACAGTATTCGGCGATTCGGTGACGCTGACCTGGTCCCATCCGGACGAAAACGAGGTCAGGCGTGTCTGGGAGGCGTTTGTCGGTGCCGGTGCAACCGTGCACATGGGTCTTGAAGCGACATTCTTTGCCTCACTGTTCGGCAGCCTGACGGATCACTTCGGGATCAGCTGGCAGATCATGCACTGGTCTGAGGCAGGCGAGAACGCCGGCTGACAAAACGTCTGGAATACCAGGGGGCCGCTCTGTCAGGGACAGCGGCCTTTGTCAGCGGTCCGTTGCATTGAAGAACGACCGTGCATCAAGTATCTTGTATACAGAGATCTGCCTTGGGCAGATGAAAGAGGGGTCATAACCATGCGAGAATTCGATGTGGCTCTGTTAAGCGAAGCCGTGTATGACATGGCGCTTCACTGTTGTTACATCCTGCCTGACGATTTCAAAGCTGCCTTGCGGGCGGCTCGCGACGCGGAGGACAGCGAGCAGGGCAGACATACACTCGATATCATTCTCACCAATCTGGAACTTTCAGAACAAATGCAGTACCCCGCCTGTCAGGATACCGGCATGTGCGTCGTCTGGCTTGAAGTCGGACGCGAAGTCCATTTCAATGCCGATCCGTACGGCGCTGTTCAGGACGGCGTTCGCCGCGCTTATAAAGACGGTTATCTGCGCAAGTCGGTGGTGGGGGACCCGCTGCGGCGGACGAACACGGGCGACAATACGCCTGCCATGGTGACGACGCGCATTGTGGCCGGCGACCGGGTGAAGGCAGTGTATGCGGCCAAGGGATTTGGCAGCGAGAACGCGAGTCAGCTGAAGATGCTGCGACCGGCGGATGGTGTCGACGGCGTGATGTCGTTCGTTTTGAAAACTGTCAGCGAAGCCGGGCCGAATGCCTGTCCGCCGCTCGTCGTGGGTGTCGGCATCGGCGGCACGTTCGACCATGCGGCGCGGGTCGCGAAAGAGGCCCTGATGCGCCCGATAGGGAGTATCCACCCGGACCCGTTCTACGCGGATCTTGAGGCCAAATGGCTCGACCAGATCAATGCGCTCGGTTACGGGCCGCAGGGTTACGGAGGGCGCACGACGGCATTGGCCGTCCACATCGCCGCACTGCCGACGCATATCGCCGGCCTGCCGGTCGCCGTGAATATCAATTGTCATATGACGCGCCATGAGGAGAGAGTGCTGTGAGTGTTCTGGAAATTTCGACGCCGCTGACCGCCGCTTTGCGCCGCGGGCTGAAAGCCGGCCAGCAAGTGCTTCTCTCAGGCGTTATTTATGCCGCCAGAGATGCGGCCCATCTGCGCTTCATGGCGGCACTGGAAAAAGGAGAGGCGCTGCCGATTCCTCTCAAAGACAATCTTCTCTACTATGTCGGTCCGACACCGACGAGACCCGGGCATGTGATCGGGGCGGCAGGGCCGACCACAGCGTCGCGCATGGACCGGTTCACACCGGTACTGCTCGAACTCGGATTGGCCGGAACGATCGGCAAAGGGTTCAGAAGTCAGACCGTGATTGACGCCATGGTGCGGCACGAAGCCGTCTACTTCGGCGCAATCGGCGGTGCCGGCGCCGTTCTGGCCGAAAGTATCAAAAAACACGACATCATTGCGTATGACGATTTGGGCGCAGAGGCCGTTCGCCGTTTTGAGGTTGAACGCATGCCGCTCATTGTGCTGATCGACAGTCAGGGAAACAACTGGTACGAAACCGGGCCGGCAGCCTGGCGAAGCCGGAAGGAAAGGTAGGGACTGGTGGACAAGAAAACGCTCGTTATCGGGGTGATCGGCGCTGACGTGCACGCAGTCGGCATCCGCATTCTTGATTATGCTTTCCAGGATGCCGGCTTCAATGTGGTCAATTTGGGTGTCATGGTATCGCAGGAGGAATTTATCGCGGCGGCCGTCGAAACGAATGCCGACGCGATTGTGGTGTCATCGCTTTACGGCCACGGTGAATTGGATGTGCGAGGTCTCCGTGACAAATGCGTCGAAGCGGGAATCGGCGATATCCCCATTTATATCGGCGGCAATATCGTTGTCGGCAAGCAGCCGTTCGACAAGGTGGAGGAACGATTCCTTGCGATGGGATTGTCGCGGGCATTCCCGCCCGGATCAACACCGGAAACTGCCATCGAGTATTTGAAGAAGGATCTCGGTATCGGGCAATAAGATGGCGAAGGTCACCTTACTTACGGATTTCGGCTCAACCTATACGAAGCTGACTGCCGTCGATCTTGACAGTGAACGCACGGTGGGGTTTGCGCGCGTGCCGACGACGGTTCGGACGGGACTTCCCGACGGCTTGTCGGACGGACTTTCCGAGCTGAAAAAACAAGGGGTCACGACGATCGCGGCACGGCTCGCCTGTTCATCGGCGGCCGGGGGACTGAAGATGGCCGTGTCGGGTCTGATGCCTGAGCTGACTGTCGAAGCCGCCAGACGAGCTGCACTGGGAGCCGGCGCCAAGGTCTGGCGTGTGTACAGCCATGAACTGACACGCGCGGATATCGCGGAACTGAATGCGGCGCCCCCCGACATTTTTTTGCTGACCGGCGGCACCGACGGCGGCAACAAAGCAAACATCCTGAAAAACGCCGGCATGCTGAGCCGTCATGCAGCGCGGCCATTTCCGGTTGTCCTGGCCGGGAACCGGGCTGCTGCCGATGAGGCGGCCGACCTGCTCAGGGCGTTCAGCCCGGTCGTCTGCCCCAATGTCATGCCGACCCTTGGTGTACTCGCTGCAGAACCGGTGCAGGCGGCCATCCGCACCATCTTTCTGAAGCATATCGTGCGAGCGAAAGGCCTGCAGGATGTAGCTTCTGAATTGAACGCACCGCTTATTCCCACACCGTCGGCCGTTTTGGCCGGCATGACGCTTCTGGCCGATGGCACCGATGCCCGGCCGGGACTCGGCGGGATCGCAGGCGTCGATATTGGCGGGGCCACGACCGACGTGTATTCGATCTGCAGGGGCGAGCCGAGTGAAGCGAACATCACGCTGCGGGGTCTCCCCGAACCGTACGCGAAACGTACGGTGGAAGGCGATATCGGTTTGCGTTTCAGCTGCCGCGGCATTGTTTCGGCTGCCGGTGAAGCTGACATTATGAGGCACAGCGGCCTTTCGGCCGAGGCGCTTCAGACGGGGCTTTCGCAGCGTGAAAATGATCCCGGCTGGCTGGCAGCTGCCGGGTCCGACCTGCAGCTCGACAAAACACTGGCTTATTTTGCGCTGGCCATTGCCCTCAGGCGCCATGCCGGCCAGCTGGAATCTGTTTATACACCGCTCGGTCAGACATTTGTTCAGACCGGCAAAGATTTGCGCCCGCTCAGGCATGTGCTCCTGACGGGCGGTCCCCTGATTGCCTGGCATGATGCAGGTGCCCTGCTGGCAGCTGCGCTCCGGGATTCCGGTTCATCCCTTTTGCCCAGATCACCTGCGGTACTTGTCGACCGGGGGTATCGCTTTTCTGCGCTCGGACTGCTTGCCACCTGGCAACCGGATATTGCGCTTCGAATGATGTTGAAGGAGTTTAGTTATGAGTGAACTGTCCAGCAAAAAGCTGAGCCGTGACGATTTTTTTGCCATTCGTGAAGAGGTACTCGCACAATGGCCGACCGGTCAGGACGTTGATTTTGATGAGGCGGTCCGGTTTCACCGTGAATTGCCGGACACCAAGGTGTTTTCCAGAGCGCTGGACGATG
>DUPJ01000048.1 GCA_012838355.1 Clostridiaceae bacterium | reverse complement strand
TACCGCCGATATTGACTGTAAATGATTCGGTTGAACTGACTGATTCTCCGTTGACATCCAGCAGTATCTTGTCGAGCGTGACAAAAACCGGATCAACCTCAGGAATCGGAAAGTAGTTTGTTGAGCTCGCACCCGAGGCATCGGTGAAGTTCATCGGCGTTGCGCCATTCGCCGGCATGCTGCCGGATGCAAACGGCGTGTCCTCCGTTATCACGATGCGGTATTTGACTTCCTCGTACAGAACATTGACTGTGCCGGTCGGTTGCGTTAGCGACGGGAACGTCCAGGTCAGTGTTCCAGAGTCGTAATTGGCGGTCGAGGACGCACCGGTTTTAGTTATTGTCCCGGTATCCGCAATGATGAAGCCTGAAGCCATCGGATCGGTCACTGTCGCGGCTGTCACTGCAGACGAAATGCTTCCGGCAATCGCAAGGAAGATGGGAGTTAGATTCGCAGGATTGTCCGTG
Organism: Clostridiaceae bacterium; assembly: GCA_012838355.1. GTDB lineage: Bacteria > Bacillota > Clostridia > Saccharofermentanales > DTU023 > DUPJ01. The sequence continues at coordinate 5,658 of DUPJ01000048.1, read as the reverse complement.
TAGTAGTATTTGCCAGTATCACCGATCGACATCATTGTGCTCTGACCGGACGCATCCAGCATCAGGCCGATGGCATACACGCTATAACCGTTAGAACGAGCAGCATTAGCCTCACCGATGGCCGCCGTGACTGCAGCACTGCCCGATCCTTCATAGGATCGATTGGGGAGACCATCCGAAAGGAGAACAATTGTTTTTCGTGCACCCGAAAGCGCATGATTTCCCAGTATCTCGCGTGCGGCTCTCAACCCGCCTTGCGTATGTGTAAACCCATTGGCTGAAAGCGAGTTGACATAGCCTTTCAGGGTGGCCGCATTCGAGGAGAAATACGGAGCCGATCCGTGTCTCGTAATTGAATCCGAGTAGGAGACCACCGCGATTCGTGTGTTCGGCATGGACAGCACCGTATCGATAAAAAGATTGGCGGCAGCTTTGGCCTGAGTAAGTTTGTTTCCAGCCATACTGCCGGACCGGTCGATGACCAGAACGATGTCTGAATATGTTTCGCTTTGTCGGCCGGTGACCCTGAGAGTCACGTCCCATTCATTCACCTTGCCCGGCACCAGCGCAGCACTCTTGCTCAATTTAAACTGGCCCGCGGCGAGACTTGCGTCAGGTGTCGAAGCATCGACTTCATGCGTTGATGCGGCTGCCATCGTTGAAAACGAGCGGGCCATGCGTGACATGCTTCCCGGCAGCAGCACAGGTGCATACGGCACCTGCGGTCCATAGGCTTCCTCATCAACGGGTTCCGGCTCAACTTTTGTGAACACCGCCCGCACTTCGATCACCTGTCCGCCCGTATCGACCGCAATCGGTTTGGTCGGATCCAATGACGTATCCAATCCTGCGATAAACCAGCCCTCAAAGGTAAAATCTGGTTCGCGTGATTTAAGTTCGGGGAATTCGAGCAGGTCGCCGTGTGTGACATCCTGCCTGTCTGCTTCAACACCGTCGACATAGAAGATGTAGAGGTCTTTAAGCAATTCCGGTTTGGTCTCCTCAGCTTCTGGAGCCTTTGTCTCCAGTGGTGCTTCTTTTGCCGGTTCCGTGACGACCGGATCGTTTGCCTCAGATTCAGTCGCCTGCGGTTCGGTCGGCAATGGTTCTGTCACCAGCGGTTCCGTTGCTGCGGGTTCCGTTGCTGCCGGTTCCGTTGGTGCAGGCTCCGTTGGTGCAGGCTCTGTTGGTGCAGGCTCTGTTGGTGCAGGCTCTGTGGGCAAAGGTTCAGTCTCATGCGGCTGGTCTTGTTCAATTTCCAGGCTTGTTTCTGTCGCCATCGGCTCCGTCAGCGTATCACTCGGAATTGTCTCGGCGATTATGCTATTGCCTAAACTTCCGAAGATCATGACGACTGCCAGTAAAAGCGATACTATGCGCTTTCGAGTTCTCATGTGTCCCTCCTTAGGTGTATGGATCTGTTCAAAACCGAAAGTTCAGTTAATTTCTATACTGATGTGTTTCTGTTGCAAAATGAAATCAGCAAACAAGAATCGCCTTTCAGGAGATTTGTCCATACAAAAAATTTAGTTGTGCTGGTCTGCCTACTCTTCAAACGAAGAATTCAGAACTGGTCCTAACCGAATGATTCGGTTCTACATGGCTTTGTGCCGTCAGACATGTCATGCCCTGCATCTCGGCCACGGTCAAAAAACTTTCGCTGTATTAAAAACGACCGCACTATTCAGCGGCCCTTTGTTTGCGCACCGGCATCATGGATTCTGTCAGAGATTGCAAAGCGGTGTATAAACAGTCTTGCTGATCGCACCGACGGCTGGCAGTGCGAAGCGATCTGCTCGCGGAATTGCTGGCCGGAAAGCTCGATCGTCAAATTCTGATCATTCATGCAGAACACCTCTCCATTCACATTGTCAGAGCACTTATACTTTTGCCCTGCAGGTAATAAGTAACCACATACTAATGTTCGTGTGATGCAGATCGGTTACACTTTTTACCGCTCAGGCACGTATTGCGAGTTGCCTAGGCTTAATATTGGGAATGCCAATAAGGGCGCAGTTATTCTTTAATTATTGTTATATATGGTAAATTTTAATTGCATTAGACATTATGCGACGTCCTGTCCTGGCAAAATGAAAGTCGCTTCAACGCCGACTGAAGCGGCAATGAAGCGACTTTTGGTTCCCTTCAAAATGCGATTGAGAGTGTATTGCAGAGAGGAATAATTAAAAAGTGGGACCGGAGACTTCCAGGTATCTCCGGCCCCGTCTGACAGAGGAAACGTTGAGGGAGCTTAAATTTCTCTGTTACGCTTCCTGCGCAGAACTGTAATCAACCCCGCTCCGAGCAAAAGGAATAATCCGGCGTATGGCAGCGGGGACTGCGGCTCACCTGTCTTCGGTGGCTGCACGGATTTTACGATTGGCGTGATCGCCTGAACCGGGATCGGGTCGCTTGGCCCGATCGGTGTCAGACCGATCACTGTAGCCTGATTGATCACCACGCCTTCATTCATATCGGCAGCTGTGACCACATACGGGGCTGATGTCTCATAGACGTAAATTTCTCCCGGCATTAAGGGTGTCTCCGAGAGATCCAGGTTGACGTTCAGCCCTAGTTTCGGGTCCGCAATCGACAAGCCGGTCAGGGGCACATCGCCCGTATTTGTGATGTTAAAGCGATAGTAAATCCACTGACCAACCTCTGTGACAACGATATCGGGTCTCGCAGCTCCGTTCAGATCCACCACTCGGATGGCGGCTTTTACAGCCTCGATTTGAATCGTGTTCCAGACGTTTGTAAATTCAATTGTTTCAGAGGTCAATGCATCCGGCGTGATCGTCAGTACGCCGCCACCGGCATCCTCCACCGTCAGTGAGACTGAATGGACCGTGTCGTCGTAAGTGATCTTGTCCTCCGCACCTGTTTTCTCCCGAATCCTGAATTCAAACGTCTGACCAATATCCCCCTGATCAAACATGACCGGTCCAAACAAAACTGCGCCGTCCGCCCTGTTGGATACGGTCTGCAGAACAACATCGGCGGCATCCGCCAGTTCGAAGATGAACTCGCTTTCAGCCAATGGCCGTCCGGTCAGAACTTTCATGACATCAGGTGTCCAGCTGCCAGAAGCCACATACACATTGGTGAATGTCAGGTCTGTGACATCCGCTGCTTCGCCAGCGGCGAAGTATGCGTAACTCACCGTGATATCCAGATTCCCGTCACCGGCATCGGCGATCTGCACCTTAGCCAGAATCTCCAGATTGCTGTAGGTCATGCCGACCTCTGTTCCTGCGATCTCGGTTATTCTGTATACGTAAGTCTGTCCGATGTGATCCTCGGTAAAATTGAGCGGGGCGAATACAACGCTGCCATCCAGCGTATTTGCGGTTGTGCTGATTTCAGACCAGACGTCAGGCGATGCAGATATGCGCAGTTCCAGCTTGAACGTGAACTCACCGTCCCCGAGAGCGCGGCAGCCTGCATCGAGCAGTTTCTCCACTTCCGGCGTCCAGCTGCCGGCGGCTTCGTAGCTGTTGTCGAACTGGACATCCTCCGGATACGTCGGTTTAATCGTCAGCATGCCGCCGCCCGCATCTTCAACCGTCGCTGAAATCGCGACGATCATCGGATCGTATGTCATACCGGCTTCAATGCCGGGTTCTTCAATGATGGTGTAATCGTACGTATGGCCGATATCCATTTCGGTGTAAGCTAACGGCCAGAACGATACGGTGCCATCCGCGGCGTTTGTCACTGTCTGCAAAACGGTATCCGTGCTGTCCAGAAGCTGGAAGCTGAACTCGCCGTCCATCAGATCCCTGCCGCCGGCGGAGAGCACTTTCGTCACTTCAGGAATCCATGTGCCGCTGGCAGTATAGTCGTTATTAAATTCGCTGTCGCTGCCCGCAAAAGTCGAGACAACATCCAGCAGCCCGCCGCCGGCATCCGAGATGTTCACTTTGACGTGAATGACCAGCGGATCATAGGTCATGCCGCTCTCAAGCGGATCGGGGAGAATTTCCCTGATCGTGTAGTGATAGGCCTGACCGATATCCGACTGGTCGTACATGACAGGCGCAAATGTGACGCTGCCGTCCGCCTCGTTCGTCGTCGTCTGAAGCACAGCAGCCGTGGCGTCATCCAAAAGTTCAAAGCCGAATTCGGCAGCTGCCAGATCACGGCCGCCTGCACTGAGCACTTTTGAAACCTCAGGTATCCAGCTGCCGCTTGCCGTGTACGTGTTGTTGAATTCAGTGTCCGCCGGATACGTCGGCGTGACCGTCAATTCGCCGTTGCCTGCATCTGATATGTCCACCGTGATCAGCACCTGCATCGGGTCATACACCATGCCGGGTTCCGGCACTGCGGGAACCACTTCCGTGATCCGGTACGTATAGGTCTGACCGATGTCCTCCTGCGTGCAAATCTCGACAATGAAGTTCGCGAGGCCGCTTGCGTGGTTATAAGCCACATTCGTCTCGACCCAGGTCTCAGGAGATTCGGAAATACGGCGTTCCAGCAGGAATTTGAATTCGTCGGCTTTCAGATCGCGGCCGCCGGCAGACAGCACTTTGGAGATTTCCGGCTGCCAGCCGCCCACTGCCCGGTAGATATTGTTGAATTCAGTGTCCGGCGAATACGTCGGTGTGATCGTCAGGAGGCCTTCGCCCGCGTCTTCAACCGTCACTGAAATCGCGACGATCATCGGGTCGTACGTCATGCCGAGTTCCGTGCCGGGCTCCTCAACAATGGTGTAAGTGTACGTTTGGCCAATATCCGTTTCGGTGTAGCTAATCGGCCAGAATGACATACTGCCGTCCGCTGCGTTTGTCATTGTCTGCAAGACGGTATCCGTGCTGTCAAGAAGCTGGAAGCTGAACTCGCCGTCGGCAAGATCCCTGCCGCCGGCATCAAGCACTTTCGTCACTTCCGGAATCCAGCTGCCCTCGGCTTCATAAGTATTGTCAAAGATGGGGTCATTCGGATACGAGGCATTCACGACGAGCAAACCGTTGCCGGCATCCGTGATCGCTACCGGAATGGTCACAACCAGCGGATCGTACGTCATGCCGGATTCCGGCGAAGCGGGAACCACTTCCGTGATCCGATACCAACGATGTTGAAAAGCCGTTGACCATTATGTTTATGTTGTGCGGAACAGGAGCTCAGCGACTTTCATGACAATTTCTTCGACATCGAAATCATCTTTGGTCATGCGCGGGCCGCTGTAACCGCGTTCTGACACCTCCAAGATACTTAGCATCCGTTTCCTCCTCAAATGTCTTGCGAAACGCAATTCCGGCAGACTATTACCGCCGGACACATGTTCATGACTTTACCATAGAATTCATTATTGATGACGCTTTTATGCATGACGAAGCGGCAAGCGGTGCAGCTTCTATAGGCAGCATCACAAGCTTTGTCATACATCGGCAAGATCGCTTGATTTTGGACGCAAAAAAGGACTACGAATGATTTGTTCGTAGTCCTTTGGCTCCCCGTGTTGGACTTGAACCAACGACCCTGCGGTTAACAGCCGCATGCTCTACCAACTGAGCTAACGAGGAATAAAATCCGGCGAATACCTATCTTTCCAGGCCGTCACCAGCCAAGTATTGTGGGCACGAGAGAGCTTAACTGCTGTGTTCGGTATGGGAACAGGTGTGGCCTCTCCGTTATATTCACCGGAATGGT
>DUPJ01000047.1 GCA_012838355.1 Clostridiaceae bacterium | reverse complement strand
TGCGGGTTCCCAATTTAAATGTCGCCTGTGCAGGTGCATCTGCCTTGTTGAACTGCGCTCTCGCATCCTTCAGTTCTGCTTCCAGCGCGGTGAATATTTCTTTGACATCGGCTTCCGTGAATTGATAGTTTACTTTATTGGACAGATTCCCAATCAGTCTGATCATGCCGATTGCCTTATTTGTTCTTGACTCGGCTACGCGAATAAATCGATCTCTTTTCGATTCCTTTGCCACAAATAACCTCCTGATAATGCGATGGATTTTGCATCGTTTATGAAAATAATTATGCCAAAATAGCAGTTGGCTATCAACATATATTTTAAACAATTGCAAATATTTACACACATCATTTCAATTTATGCGTGTCACCATAAGCATGCTTCACGCAAAACAAGCATTGTTTAACAGACTGCTTTTGCACATACAGTGTTGACGGCACAGCAAAAAATAAATGGCAAGCAGAAAACAGATGCTGCTGCCAAAGCCGGCTTGAGATTCGCGTCACTTCGATTATCGGTGAGAAAAGCCGCCCCCTCTGTTACACGGGCGGCCCGATTCGAGCTCGTTCTTGTTATGCGTTCAAGAACCCTATACGATAGTCGCAGAATGAACGGTGTATCCGCGATACGCATTTTCTTGGGGAGGATGCCATGAACGAAAAGAAACGGCTTCGAGCCGAAGCCAAAGCCGTACGAAAGGCCATTCCTGCAGCCGTGCGCAGCGAAAAATCGGCGGCCATTTTCGATACTCTGACCGATATGCCGGCGTTACAGGCTGCCTCCGATGTCTTCTGCTTCGTCAGTTTTCGCGATGAAGTCGAAACGCGTCCCATTCTGGAGCATCTTTGGAAACAGGGCAAGCGAGTCTATATTCCCTATATCGATCAGGCGGAAAAAATCATGCGGGCATCCAGACTGGACAGCCTTGATGAGCTCGCTGCCGGTTATTATGGCGTGATGGAACAAAAGGATGAGTTCGTGCGACTTACGCCGGCGGAAGAGATTGATCTCGTGATCACGCCCGGACTTTTATTTGACCGTGAAGGATACCGGGTCGGATACGGCGGCGGTTTTTTTGACGGGTTCTTCGCTTCGTTCGGCCATCCGGCAATTAAGATCGGCATCTGCTTTGAGGAGCAGATCCGAACGCGCGTCCCGCGCGCCCCTCACGATATTCCCGTGGACTGGATCGTCACCGATGCGCACATTTACGATGCCGCCATGATGCGGACGGCTTCAGACTGATTTGTGCGTGCTCCCTGCTGCGGTCATACGGACAATTGGCAGCCAGAATTGGAAAAACGACGGTGAACCAAATGAATAATAACAATGGGATTTTTGAACGCAACAGCCGCCTTCACCGACTGCTCAGTCTCATCGTCATCGTCGCCGCGCTTTTCGGCACCTGGCAGACGATGACCATTTCAGGTCAGCCAAGTCTTCGCATGCTGCTCTATTTCACCATTCAGAGCAATCTCTGGATTGCCGGCATTCATCTTTATTTCCTGTTTGCCGAAGCAGCTAAACAACGGTATCCGGCGTATCAGATCCGAAACGGCATGCGCGTGCTGAAGTATGTCCTCACCGTATCGATCACGCTGACATTCCTCGTCTTCTTTACCGTCCTCATGCCAGTGCTCGGCATCTCAGTCATCCGATTGCCCGGCAGCATGGCCACCCACTTTGTCGCTCCGCTCGCGGCCATTTCGGATTTTCTTTTGTTTGAAGACAAACTGACCGTGCAAAAACACACCGTATTCACTTCTCTCCTGCCGCCCCTCTTCTACGTCTCCCTGACCTTGATCCTTTCTCTTTCCGGTGTCACGTACAGCGACGGGGGCAGCGCGCCATACTTTTTTCTGGATTACCGGCAGCTCGGCTGGTTTCGCATCTCCGCCGACGGCATCGGCATCGTCTACTGGATAATTCTGCTCGGCCTTCTCGTGCTCGGCATCGGCTGGCTTTTCCTGAAACTGAATGCACGTCTGCAAAAAGATCTGCGTCCTGACGCAGACAAGCCGCTATAAACGATTGCGCCGCCGGATGTCCACTCAAGATAAAGATTGACTGTACGATCACGCGTTTCACGAATCAAAAAAACCGGATGCTCTTTGGAACATCCGGTTCATTAATGCAGGGTTAAACGCTTATACCGCCATCGTGACCCGCGTGAACATATCGAAATAGGCGTCCAGAATGCTCTGCAGATACGCTCTTGTTTCCGGAATTATTTCGCCGTCTTCTCCGACATCATCCATGATACTGCCGAGGTACGCTTCAGGCTGCGCCAGAACCGGCATATTCACGAACACGAGCGACTGACGCAGGTGATGGTTTGCACCGAATCCTCCGATGCCGCCCTGTGAGGCACTGAATACGACGGCCGGCTTGTTGTCCAGCACATTTTGTCCGTACGGACGCGACGCGACGTCGACCACATTGGCGATGGCCGCAGGCAGCGAACGGTTGTATTCAGGTGTGAAGAAAAACACACCGTCAAGTGCCTTGACCTGATTTCTCAGACGAACCCAGGACTTTGGCGGATTCTCGGTCTCCAAATCCTCGTTGTAAAACGGCAGATCGCCAATCTCCACAAACTCGGCTTCAAACCCCTCCGGCAGCATCTTTGCCACCGTTTCAGCAACCAGCTTGTTGTACGAATCCTTGCGCAGACTTCCGACGATCATGCCTATTTTTTTACTCATTGATGTTCCTCATTTCAAATATTTTCTATTCAGATTTTGATTTATCTCTAACTAGAACTATATTCATCTTTGCCATCCACGTCCGATGCTTGTGGTACGGACCGGGCGAAACGTTACCGAAGACAGGCAGCCGTGATGCGCCATCGTTGAAGCGGCATGAACAGAAAAATGAATGCTTGCAGATAGCGGTGATCGGCCTCAGTCCGTGAGTGCAGCATGGACGAGAAGCGGTATGGCGATGTCAAGGTAGCCGTCCGCGACCTCAAACTGCTCGCTGTGCCAGGCGGCGTTTTGTTTGCTTTTGTCACCGCTGCCGACCCAATAAAAGAAGCTCGGGATCGCCTCGCCCAAAAGGGCAAAGTCTTCGGATCCGAGACACGGATCCGGGCTGACCACATTGGCTTTGCCGACAGTTGCGACAGCCGCCTCCCGGGCTGCCGCTGTCATTTCGCTGCTGTTGAAAACGGCCGGGACCTCACGCACCATGTCGACCTCGCAGGCACACTCAAAGGCTGCGGCGGTGTCAGTCGCAAGGCCCCTGACACGGTCGGCGATGCGTTCGTGCAGCGCGTGGTCGAGCGTGCGGATGCTGCCGGTCATGACGGCCACTTCCGGTGCATAGTTCTGCTCGCTGCCGCTCCTGATGCTGCAGACGGAACAGACGGCCGGCAAAAACGGGCTCGCATTTCTGCTGATGATGCTCTGAACACCCGTGATAAAGGCTGCCGCCGCCACGATCGGGTCGACACAGAGTTCCGGTGTACCGCCATGGCCGCCCCTGCCGGTAAAGATCACCGTGAAATTGCTTTTTTCCGCCATCAGGGCCCCCTGCCGCACACCGACCTGCCCGACCGGCATCTCCGGCCGGTTGTGAATCCCGAACAAACGGAACGGCTTTGGCGAGAGGCGATCGAACAAGCCCGACTCCAGAATCAGACGGGCGCCCTTTGTGTTTTCTTCGGCCGGCTGAAATATAAACAGTACGTTGTGCGGGAGTTCGCTGCGCTGTTCACTCAGAACCGCGAGCGCCCCCAGAAGGGTCGCCGTATGGTAATCGTGCCCGCAGAGGTGGCGGATGCCGATATCCAGCGTGACGGCATCGATGTCCGCCCGAAACGCCACGGTGCGCGCTGCACCGGCATCGAGGAAGGCAACGGCACCGGTCTCCAGCCCAAGATCGAGAAGCGGCACATTGAAACGCTGACACCAGTCCTTTATAATCGCCGTCGTTTTGTGCTCAGCCAGACTGCCCTCAGGGCAATTGTGCAAAATGGCGGCGACTCTTTTTGCCTCGGTGAGGATGCGTGCTGTACCTGCTTCTACATTCATATCATGCTCCTTAAAATAATGATCACCCGGCAATCGTCTGCCGGGTGACTTCACAATGCTTGCTGCTGTGCACCGTACCGGCGATATCAAACATTGCCAAGATACACATATTCAAGTATTTTTGCACAGATCTCCCTGGCGCGAAACATCGTCGGCAGCGGTGTCGGCGGATCTTTGCGCAGATGCGCCGGGAAATAGCGCGACAGATGAAGCGGTATCGACCGGTTGATCGCCGCCACGGCCAGCGCCAGATCACGAATATCGTCATCCGCGGTATTCTCCCCCTCGATCAGGAGGCAGGTAACTTCCACGTGTCCCGTCGCATCGGCCAGCCGGATGCTCTCCAATACAGGAGCGACATGACCGCCGCAGAGGCGGCGGTAATAGTCGTCCCGAATGCCCTTCAGATCGATATTCCAGGCATCAATAAAGGGGCAAAGTTCTTGCATCGGCTCCGGATTCAAATATCCGTTCGTCACCACAACCGTCTCGAGTCCGCGCGCCTTCGCGCTCTGCGACAGTCTCAGCAGGTTTTCGTAATTCATCAGGGGCTCGTTGTACGTAAAGGCAATCCCGATAGACGGTTCGCGCGCCGCTTCAGCCAGGATATAGTCATCGGACAGGAATCTCGTTCCCGGCCGATCGAGCGGCATGTGCACAAGTTCCCAGTTCTGGCAGAAATCACAGCTCAGATTGCAGCCGGCCGTACCGACGGAATAGATCCATGTTCCAGGCCGAAAGCGCGCGAGCGGCTTTTTTTCGATGGGGTCAAGATGTCCCGTCAGATAACGCCCGTCCGTCAGCGAAATCAGTGTGCCGTTCTGGTTCTGACGCACGCCGCAGCGTCCGGCCTGCCCCTCGGCAATGCGGCACCGGTGCGGACACAGTTCGCAGACGATCCTGTTGCCGTCTCTTGTCCACCAGCGTGCTTCGCGCCCGCCGTCACGCATAGCGGCACACCTCGAAACGGGACAGCTCATACGGCATGCCGCGCGGGATACCGGCCTTCTGCCGAGCAATTTCAATCTGCTCCTCGACGGTGTCGATCCCGTCCAGATTCGGCAGCAAAAGCCCCCGGTAATGGCCGGACGATACGATAACTCCGTAGCGTTTGACATCGAGTTCAGACGGCGACTTGATCTTCTCCGGCTCACCCAGAACATCAACCGAAATCGTGAGGTCCGCAAGCTCGGCTGGCCGGACCGGTTCGAAGCGCGGATCGCGGAGGGCGGCGGAACGCGCGTTATCGAATATCTCGGCCGCAAGATTGGCCCGCACGGGTTCGATCGTGCCGATGCAGCCGCGCAGTGCACCGTGCTTGTGGAGCGTGACGAAACAGCCGGCGCACAGAGTAAGCATGGCCTGCCATTCCGCTGCCGTACACTGGCCGGCAGCGAGAAGATCGTCCCGAAGTGTGCTGAGATCTTTCGTCTTCCGGCTTTGCACCAGATCCTCGACCCGTGCTCTGGCCAGTGCCAGAATCGCCCGTCCTGGCGATACTGACCGGCTCTCGGGCAGATCTGACATATCGCCCTCAACGCCGGCATCGAGCCAGGCTGTCATATAGCCGACACCGAACGGTCCTTCATATGAAAACACCGTGGCTTTCACCGGCAGATTTTGCATCGCACCGGCCATCATCTGGAAACTGCGCAGCCCGCACTCCCCCGCCGGTTCACTTATGTCAGGATCGAACGCAATGATGCCGTCCAGATCAGCATTTCGGACCAGACGGACAATCGCATCATCAAAAATGGGCCCCATTTTATTGAAGCGGTAGGGACCGTCATTCTTCAGGCAATGCGAGAGATCGCCGGATGCCACGATAACGACACGCCGATCGGTTGCCTCGATCGCCTGCCTCAGCCTGAGGCCGGCATCTGCCAGTTCAAGTGGATCCAGGAGTCCATACGCCAACGGCAGAACGGCGGCATCCGGGACTTCCTTTGTCAGAAAGTAGAGCGGCACCAGCACCCCCCAGTCAAGCGATACCGACTCGCGATATGACCGCGCCGCATCCTTGTCTACGTCGAGGAACGGAAAATCTGGCTTGACGTTCAGCTTGAATATTGCCCGCAGCAGGTCCGGTGCGTTCTCAAAGCGATAATTCAGTTCGGGCGCACCGAAGCGGCTGAAGTCACCGTAGAGGCGGGTTTCTGACAAAACGGAAATGGCATCGCGAAAGAGAATGCCGTGCGGCGTAATCACAAGGAAGGTATCCGGTTTCAGCGCCGCAGAGCGCCGCGCCACGCTTCTGGCACCGTCAATCGTGGCCGCTGCCTTCTTCGCCTCCTCTTTGCCGATCTCCGGCACGATAATCGCCGGGTGAGGCAATATGGCGGTTCCAAGCAATATACCCATGCTGACCTCCTCGTCTTTGCACACGCAAAAAACAACGCGCCTGATGCGATCTCACCTGCCTTCATTCTACACCGTTTCACTCGAATGCTGTGCCTGACCAGGATTCGCTCTGCTTCAGAAAAACGCACGCCGGCGGTCGAACGGGGCAGCGGACTGATGTCTGGGCTTAAATCAAGTGGATTCGATCAAAATGATGTGATAGCCTGAAATCAGACAACCGAATCCATAAGTGAACAGCGCCGAATCGATCGGACATCTGCTGCAGCAAATTTTCTTGATCTGAAACGCTAAAACCGCACCCGGCTGATCGGGAGGGAGAAAAATGGATATGTTGGCTCACTTGAAAGATATCTACGCTCAGTACTCGCACGATGTGAAGGAGTTAAGACAGAACGCCTCTGTTTTTGACGGCATGTTCGGCATGGGCAATGATCCGCGGGATGATCGCCTGCATGACGTTTTTTATGACTATGTAGGGAAATGGGCGGAACTGTTTTTACAGCAAAATCCTTCCGGAGAGGACGTGGCCGCCGCAGTCAGATGGATTCTGGAGGCCGCGGCATTACACCGGAACGAAGATGTGTACTGGTATTATTTTGCCGCTCAAATACATGTCAAACCAATGATTCCGCTGCTCGCAGCCGCTGACTGCAAAGCGATTCGAGACTGGTATCAGGAGCACTATCCCCGCATTGAGAGAATGCCTGTCCAGCGGGATGTCTACCGCCTGCTTTGCCGCTCTGCAAAACAGAACACGCGATAAACATGCACGCGTGATACGTTTCATGTCTAAGCACATTAACGAAACTCTGACAATTTTGTTCCTCGATATCCGTTTTTATGTTCATAACATTTCTTGCATTACAATTTTTCTCAGAGTATAATTTGCACAGTCAAGGTTTGAATGTTCTGCTTAATTTCAGTGATGATGCAAGTGGATTTTTTTATGAATGCTGACCATTGAAAAATTGTTCATGTCGAAAGGGGGAATAATCGCGCGCAAACTGGCAACGATAATGTCAGCCGAAAAATCAGGACGTGACGCCTGATCGGTTCACATCAATCTTGCCTTGAACGGCAAACCTGGACAGCGGAAACGATTACTGAGGCGTCACGGCCACGGTAAAAAACAAAACTAAATTCTTAACGGAGGATTCTTATGAAAAAATATTTGTCCATTTTATTGGCTCTGGTCATGATGTTCAGCCTTGCGGCAATGACACCGGCCGTCGTATCGGCAGAAGAACAACAAACGGTTGGCATTGCGATGCCCACCAAATCTTTGGAGCGCTGGAACCGTGACGGCACCTACCTGAAGGATGAGTTCGAAGCGGAAGGGTTCAAAGTTGAACTGACCTACTCCGACAATGATGTTCCTCAGCAGAATAACGATATCGACAACCTGATCGCAAGTGAAGTTGATCTTCTCATCGTTGCCGCCATCGACGGCGAAGCGCTGAATCGTACACTCGGCGATGCGAAAGAAGCCGGCATTCCCGTCATCGCGTATGACCGCCTGATCATGAATACAGATGCGATCAGCTACTACGTGTCATTCGATAACTATACCGTCGGCAAACTTCAGGGCGAATATGTTGTTGAGGCACTGGGACTTGAAGAAGCAGAAGATGTTGTCTACAACATTGAATTCACCGCTGGTGATCCGGCCGACAACAATGCGCGCTTCTTCTTCAACGGTGCATTCGACACGCTGGAGCCCTACATTGAATCCGGCATTTTGAACGTCGTTTCCGGCCAGACTGAGTTTGAGCAGGTCGCGACGGCTGCGTGGAGCACCGATACTGCGCTCGCCCGCATGCAGAACATCCTCGCTTCCTTCTACTCCGACGGAACAGTCCTGGATGTCGCACTTTGCTCCAATGACTCCACCGCGTTAGGCGTTGCTCAGGCGATTACGTCTGACTACGCGGGAGATAACGCGCCCATCATCACCGGCCAGGACGGCGATATCGCCAACCTGCGCAACATCGTTGACGGGATTCAGACCATGACCGTTTACAAGAATGTTGCGAACCAGGCTGTCGTCACACTGGAACTCGGCAAGCTCATTCTTGCCGGCGAAGAACCCGCTGAAGATTTTGTTGACGGGCTGCCCATTGAGGTCGCTTACGATACAGAGACATACGACAACGGCACGGGCATCATTCCGTCCTACCTGCTCGTCCCCACCACCATCACGGCTGATAACCTCGAAGAACTCGTTGAGACCGGCCTGTATGAGTGGGAAGACGACTACCTCGTATCCACTGCTGAATAATGTAATGTTCACAGCAGTGTAATCGCTCAAAACTGGGGGCGGGGAATCCCCGCCCCTCCTTTTTTACCGACATGGTTTGTTTTCGGAGGAGACGTGAACGATTAACATGCATCATTGGGATGAGGTCACTTTTTTTGGATGATGCAGGTTGGAATTTGGAGGTTACGCAATTTGGCTGACAATATACTGGTGATGAAAGACATCACGAAACTATTTCCCGGTGTCAAAGCACTCGATAACGTAAATATCGAGGTGGCGAGAGGTGAGATTCATGCACTCGTCGGCGAAAATGGTGCCGGAAAATCAACGCTTATGAATGTGCTGAGCGGTGTTCATCCTTACGGATCTTACAGCGGCGACATCATTTATGAAGGCGAAGTCTGCCAGTTCAGAACGCTGAGAGACAGCGAAAAGAAAGGAATCGTCATTATCCATCAGGAGCTCGCCTTGATTCCCGAACTGTCGATCGGAGAAAACATGTTTCTCGGCAATGAACGCCGGGGACGGTTCAGCCTTGACTGGGACCGCACGTATCATGATGCTGAGCAGCATATGCGCCAGGTCGGCTTGAAAGATGAGCCTGCCACACTGATCAAGGACATCGGCACCGGAAAACAGCAGCTCGTTGAAATCGCAAAAGCGCTTTCCAAAAACGTAAAACTGCTGATCTTGGATGAGCCGACGTCTTCGCTCAATGAGGAAGACTCCCAGATGCTTTTGAACCTGCTCCTGGAATTCAAAAAACAGGGCATGACGTCGATCATGATCTCCCATAAGCTGAACGAGATTGCCTTTGTCGCCGACCGCATTACGGTGATCCGTGACGGCACCACGGTCGAAACAATCGATAATGCCAATCGCGATATCGACGAGGACCGTATTATCCGCGGCATGGTCGGACGTGAACTGTCCGATCGCTATCCCAGGCGAGATCCGAAAATCAGTGATGAAGTGGGGCTGGAAGTTCGGAACTGGAATGTTTACCATCCGATTTACTCCGATAAAAAAGTCGTCAACGATGTGTCGTTCAAGGTGCACAAAGGCGAGATTGTCGGTTTCTCAGGCCTGCAGGGCGCCGGCCGAACCGAACTTGCCATGTCCATTTTCGGAAACAGCTACGGCACAAATATCAGCGGTGAAATACTGGTCGACGGCAAACCGGTCAAGTTTAACAGCGAACGCGACGCCATTGAAGCCGGCATCGCCTACGTGACCGAAGACAGAAAGGGCAACGGCCTGATCCTGAAGGACACAGTCGCGGACAACACCGTGATGGCCCGTCTGGGGAAAGTCAGCAAGCGCGGTATCATCAACAAGCATAAGGAGAATGCCTTTGCCGAAGAATTCCGTGAAAAACTGGATATCAGAACGCCGAGCGTCCAGCAGGTTGTCAATAATCTGTCCGGCGGCAACCAGCAGAAGGTACTGCTCGCCAAATGGATGTTTGCCTCTCCCGATGTCATGATTCTTGATGAGCCGACACGCGGTATCGATGTCGGTGCAAAACATGAGATTCACAGCATCATGAATGATCTTGTGGAGCAGGGCAAATCTGTCATCATGATTTCTTCCGAAATGTCTGAACTGCTTGGTATGTGTGACCGCATTTACGTCATGAACGAAGGCAACATCGTCGCCGAAATGGACGCGAAGGACGCAACCCAGGAAAAAATTATGACCGCCATTCTGAAATCCAGCCATTGATCGCGAAGGAGTGAAACGTATGAAACCTAGTGTTAACGAAGCAGGCGCTCAGCTCAGCGCCAGAAATTTTTCCGGATTTATCAAAAAGTATACGATGGTCATCGCCCTGGTCGTCGTATTTATCCTGTTTACATGGCTGACTAACGGACGGCTGATGTATGCCCAGAACATGTCCAATCTGCTTTTGCAGAACGCGTACGTGCTGGTGATGGCCTGCGGCATGCTGCTATGCATCCTGACCGGCGGCAACATCGACCTGTCGGTCGGTGCTACGGTCTGTCTCGTCAGTGCGATCGCGGCACAGATGATGGATAAATTGAAAGTGGGTGCCATCCCCGCCATTCTCATCTGCATGGGGATCGCCGTTCTGCTTGGTGTGTGGAATGGATTCTGGATCGGTTATGTCCACATTCCGCCGTTTATCTGCACGCTGGCCGGCATGTTCCTGTTCCGCGGACTTGGCCGCGTTATTCTGGATTCGAAAACCGTTCCGATCTCAAACAAAACGTTCCTGAATATATTTGCTTCCTACATCAACATCCCCGGGCTCGATACAGGTGATTCCAAGCGCGTTATGTCCGCCTTGATTGCCGGCATCGCGGTGGCGGTCATTCTCATTTTGAATACGATCATCAGCCGCCGCAACAAGGTCAGAAAGGGATACAAAATTCCCACTGCGCTGTCCGCGTATTCAAAGACGCTTATCATTGCCGCGCTTGTCGTTTTCTATTCCTGGAAATTATCGGACTATAAAGGCATCCCGTACATGATGGTCTGGGTCCTGGCTGTTGTCCTGCTGTACTCTTTCATTACCTCCAGAACCGCTTTCGGCAGATATTTCTACGCGGTCGGCGGCAACGAAAAGGCAACCAAACTATCCGGCATCGACACCAAGAAGGTCTACTTCGTGGCTTACACATCCATGTCCATACTGGCCGGCCTCTCCGGGCTCCTGATGGCAGCCCGCGTTGGATCTGTCAACGGTGACTCCGGCATGTCGTACGAAATGGACGCGATCGGCGCCTGTTTCATCGGCGGTGCATCCGCCTATGGTGGTTCCGGAACCGTTCCGGGTGTCGTTATTGGTGCCATCCTGCTCGGTGTCATCAATCAGGGCATGTCCATCTATGGTCTGGACAACAACTGGCAGTATGTTGTCAAGGGCGCCGTGCTGCTTGTCGCCGTTGTTTTCGACGTCGTCTCGAACCGGAAAACCGGCAAGGGTTAAGACGATCGGAAAGATCAGAGCGGATCTTCCAAAATGCCACTCCCTCAGGAGGTCGTCCGATGCCTAGAGAAAAGAAAAGCCTCTTCTCCATGAAGCTTCCCCGCGGCACGCCCGGTCATGCGGCCATCATGGCGGCCGCCGGCGGCTACGTGGTGTACATGGCGTATCAGATGGTGCAAAACACCTTGTCGGGCAACTCGACCATGTCGCTGACGACCACCTATATTGTTGGCGGACTCATGGCTTTGGGCGGACTGGCCGTGATCGGATACGGCGTCCTGATTTGGATTTCCTGGAACAGGAAGACAAAACAGGACGATAACGAAGA
>DUPJ01000046.1 GCA_012838355.1 Clostridiaceae bacterium | reverse complement strand
GAAAAGATCACCTGAAGCCGGTCGATTCCGCGGTCGCGCAGCGCTTTGCGCATGCGTCTGGCCAGCGGATCCGTATGTGTTTTCGTGATATCCGTGATTTGAAGCAGCGTCGGATCCCACTTATTGCCCGTGCCGAGGCAGGTGATCAGGGGGAGGTGACGATCGTGACAGCAGGCGGCCAGTTCGATCTTTACCGGCAGATCGTCGATGGCGTCCAGAACGATGTCGAAACCGCGATTGAGAAGCGGCGGCAGATCCTCGCCGGTCAGGTGCCGATCCACAGTGTCGACCGTGATCTCGGGGTCAATTTCAAGGATGCGCGCCTTTGTCGTGTCCGTTTTTTTGCATCCGATCGTGGAGCTGAGTGCGCCCAGCTGCCGATTCAGATTGCTCATCTGATAGACATCGCCGTCGACGACGGTGAGATGTCCGATGCCGGCTCTGGCCAGTGCTTCCGCCGTATACGAACCGACACCGCCCAGTCCGAGCAGAAGCACGCGGGCTCGCCTGAGGCGGGCCAGACCTGATTCACCGAGCAGGGGCAAGGACCGTTCGTAGCGCATGAAGGACTCCGGATGCGCTATAGTATCGGAGGAGCGCATTGATTGCATTTTAGCAAATGGACACAAAGGCAGGGCAGTTACGGTGAAACAAGTTGACGTAGTCATAATCGGAGGCGGGCTGGCGGGAATATTTGCCGCCTATGAGTTGACCCTGAAGGCACCGCAGGCATCTGTTCTGCTGATTGAACAGGGCGATTCCATCGAGAAGCGAAGCTGTCCGATTATTGCAGGCAAAGTGCCGCGCTGCATCAACTGCCCCGTCTGCGACATCATGCGGGGGTTTGGCGGTGCCGGCGCATTCTCCGACGGAAAATTCAACTTCACAACAAAATTCGGCGGCTGGCTCACGGACTATCTGCCGGAAAAGGAAGTCATGTCCCTGATCGATTATGTGGATGAGGTGAATCAGTCGTTCGGCGCTACCGCCGATGTGTATTCAACCGAAACACCGGCTGCCGACGTGATTCGCCTGAAAGCGCTCGGAGAAGATATTCACCTTTTAGATGCCCGCTGCAAGCACGTCGGCACCGAGAAGAATCGCGTGCTGCTGAAGAAGTTTTCGGATTTCCTCGCAGAACGGATCGAACTGTGGACGAACGTAAAAGTGGATACATTTGAACCGGCTGATGGGGGCTACCGTCTGGTCACGACCAAAGGCGAAATCAGCTGTGACTATCTCATCGCGGCACCCGGGCGTGCCGGAGCCGAATGGTTTGCCGAGGAGTGCAGGCGCCTCGATCTGAAGCTTCTGAACAACCAGGTCGATATCGGTGTCCGGGTTGAGCTGCCGGCGCTTGTCTTCAAGGAAATCACGGACGCCATGTACGAGGCCAAGCTGATGTACCGCACAAAGCAGTACGGCGACCAGGTCCGGACGTTTTGCATGAACCCGTACGGGTACGTCGTCAGTGAAAACACGGACGGCATTATCACGGTGAACGGTCACAGCTATGACGCCGCAGATCTGCGCTCGCAGAATACGAACTTCGCGCTGCTTGTCAGCAACCGCTTTACTGAGCCCTTCAATGAACCGTACCGTTACGGCAAACACATCGCATCGCTTTCCAACATGCTGGGCGGCGGCGTGATCGTGCAGCGCCTCGGCGATCTTCTGGACGGACGCCGCACGGATCATCACAGGCTGCAAAAGTCGTATGTTCGGCCGACGCTGGACGCGACGCCGGGTGATATCAGCCTGGTGCTGCCGAAACGCCATCTCGACAATATTGTCGAAATGCTGTTCGCGCTTGACCGGCTGGCACCGGGG
Organism: Clostridiaceae bacterium; assembly: GCA_012838355.1. Lineage (GTDB taxonomy): Bacteria > Bacillota > Clostridia > Saccharofermentanales > DTU023 > DUPJ01. Next base: position 39,320 of record DUPJ01000046.1, on the reverse strand, counting down.
ACGGCCAACAGAGATACACTGCTCTACGGTGTTGAAGTGAAGTTCTACAGCTCCCGCCTCGAATTGACGAGCACTTTCGAAACAAAACTTCCAAACCTCTTTGCCATCGGCGACGGGGCCGGCATCACGCGCGGCCTCTCCCAGGCCGGCGCAAGCGGTGTGCAGGCCGCCAGGACGGTCGCGTCGCGTTTACTCGCTTAGCTTCAGCGGCCGCAGGTAGCCCCAGTCGCGCGTAAGCAGGCGCTCCTCATTGCCGGGTGCCTGCTGCATCTGAATGATGCCCGTGACCTGACTTTCCAGCAGATCGATATAGTGCACGATGGCGGCGGCTACCGTATTCGGCCGGTCGCCGTATTCGCCGTGATGTTCGGCGATGATGCTCTGAACCTGCCGGTAAAACGGTTCGTCGAAGGCGCTGATGATCGCGTCCTTCAGGGACGCCAGCAGTTCGATGCCGCGTATGCGGTGGCTCGCGTACCACGTGTCCGAGACCGTCAGGTTGTCGTATTCAAATACCTTCCCGATGTCATGCACGACGATGCCGTATGTCAGCAGATCGATCGAGGCGGAAAGCTCCGGGTTATTCTGGATAATGGTGGCAAGCAGCCGGAGCATCTTTGTCGTATGGTGAAACAGGCCGCCGATCTTGTTGTCGTGGTGCCGGATGGCGGCACCTTCGGTTTTGAAGCGGCTGTCGAGCGACGGGTCCTCAATCGTGCTGTTAATCAGCTGCATGCAGGTGTCCGATAAGCCGAGCTGTTTCAGATCGCTGAACACATCGCGCCAGTTGGCTTCCAGCATAAAGTCCGGAATGGCATCGAGAAAGTCGGCTTTCGTATACCCGGATGTCGACGGCTGAATCGAACGTACCGTCAGATATTTCTGGTCGTTGTATTCGGAACCGACCACTTCCGTATCATAGACGCCCGGCCCGTTCTTGATGAGCGGCAGAAATGTAACCTCGTCCCAGATCTTAAAGTCGACCTGCACGTTCTTGTCGCAGAACTGGCCGACGGCAAAATCATTTTTTCTCCCGGAACGGACTTGCGCAGGTTCCGAGACGAATACGCTGCCCCTTGACACGGTATCTTTCACTAAGGCGTTCTTTAAATCGATGATGCTCATAGGTCCTCGCTTTCCCGACCAGTATACTAAATTCGCCCGTGTTTCTCGTTTCCGCTCTTATTGGCATAAAATCAATCAACGATTTTGCCTGAGCGGTCCGATTTCTGGAGAATATAACCAAAAACCCCCCTTTATAACGCATCCTAAGCACGATATACTTTGGCCGAGACGACATGCAGAAGACTTGTCGCGTTATCTGCTTAAGGAGGGCTATCATGCCAAAACAGTACGACCCTTATCAAAACATGATCGATATTATGGATGAGGCAGCCGGCGTGCTCGGATTGGAATCAAAGGATTATGAAACGTTAAAACACCCGGAGCGTGAACTGGTCGTATCTATTCCGGTGGAAATGGACGATGGATCGGTACAGGTGTTTGAAGGGTATCGCATTCAGCATTCCAGTGTGCGCGGACCGTGCAAAGGCGGTATTCGCTTTCACCAGGATGTGGATCGCAATGAAGTGCGCGCACTGGCGGGCTGGATGAGCCTCAAATGTGCCGTAGTCGATATTCCTTACGGCGGTGCCAAAGGCGGCGTTACCGTGGATCCCAGACTGCTGTCAAAGAATGAGCTGCGCCGGCTGACCAGGCGCTACACCGCCATGATCTCCCCGATCATCGGCCCTGACCGCGACATTCCGGCACCGGATGTGAACACCAACGCTGAAGTCATGGGCTGGATCATGGATACGTTCAGCATGCTGCACGGTTACACCATTCCCGGCGTGGTAACCGGCAAGCCGGTTCAGATCGGCGGTTCGCTGGGCCGTCCGGAAGCAACAGGCCGCGGCGTCATGCACATCGTCCAGGAGTACACAAAATACGCCAAGCTTGATCCTGCCGACTGCCGCATTGTCATTCAGGGTGCCGGCAATGTCGGCCTGACAGCGGCCGTTTTGCTCAAAGAAGCCGGGTTCCCGGTTGTCGGCCTGTCCGATGTAACGGGCGGCGTTTACAATCCCGAAGGACTCGACGTCGAACGTCTGGCGAAGCACATCAAGACAGGAAAACTCCTTGATACGGCCGTGCTGCACGGCGATACGCATCGCCTGACGAACGATGAACTCCTTCAGCTGGATTGCGAGATCCTGATACCGGCCGCGCTGGAAAACCAGATCAATGAAGACAATGCCAACAAGATCAAGGCGGACATCATTGTCGAAGCCGCGAACGGCCCGACCACGAGAGAAGCGGACAGGATTCTGCGTGAACGCGGTGTCGTGCTTGTCCCGGACATTCTGGCCAATGCCGGCGGTGTGGTCGTCTCCTACTTCGAGTGGGTACAGAACATCGAGCACCTTTCCTGGACGCTGGACCGCGTCAACAGCATGCTGGAAGAGATCATGCACAGGGCGTTCTATGAAGTCATCGAGCAGATGAACAAGCACGCCGTCACCATGCGCATGGCGGCCTACATCCTCGCCATCGAGCGTCTCGTCCGCGCCACTCAGATCCGGGGGATTTTCCCGTAAAACAGTGCACGAGTCATAAGCGTAAAAACGAAGACAGGAGCGGCCAGGCCGCTCCTGTCTTTACATAAGTACAAAGCATTCTTAACGCGCGCTGAAGTACTGTGCGCCGTTGACGAGTGCAATCCCCTTGATCTGCATCAGCTGGGAGACGGTAACCAGATTGAATCCCCGCGCCTTCAGGAGCGGCAGCGCTGCGATCACACCGTTGACGGTCGTTGCGTGAATATCGTGCATCAGAATGATGTCTCCGTCCTGCGCGTTGTTCAGCAGGTAACTGGTCAGACGCGCGGCATCGCGGTACTTCCAGTCGAGCGTGTCCTTATTCCAGATAATGGCCGCCTTGCCCGTGCTCCCGACCGCATTCAGCACGGCGGTGTTGCGCGAGCCGTAAGCCGGACGCATCAGGCGCGGCCGCACGCCGGTGGCATTGACCACGAGATTATCCGTGTACGTCATCTGGTTGACCACATTCTGCCACGAGAGATAGGTCAGGTCCGTGTGGTTGTACCCGTGATTGCCAATTTCGTGCCCCTCGTTGATCATGCGGCGCAAGGTCCCCTCTTTGCCCGGAATCATGGTGCCTGTGACAAAGAAGGTTGCCCTCGCCCCGTTGGCCGCGAGCGCGTTCAAAAGGGCAGGCGTATAGCCGCCCGGTCCGTCGTCGAACGTGAGCGCGATGTACTTTGAGCCAGAGGCAGGCGGCGGTGACGGCGGAGCGGGTGGAGCGGGCGGTTCCACCACCGGAACCGACGGTCCGCTGAGCGTGAAATGAACACCGTACGACCAGCCGCTTTTGCCGCCGTATGCGAGGTGAAGCCAGCCGTTTGATGCCCGTTCCGAAACCACGGCCGACGCCCCGTAGGGAATCGTCAGGACGATGCTGTAGCCGGTACCGGGTCCCGAACGCATATTCACCGCGCCGACGCTTGCCAGTGCTGTCGGCACAGTCGGCGCCGGTGTCGGGGCGGGCGTCGGTGCAGGCGTTGGTGCCGGTGTTGGCGTCGGTGTCGGCGTTGGTTCAGCCGATGCAATGGTGCGTGTGAACAGCTCGCCGTTCGACCAGCCGACCTTTCCCTGATAGCTCAGCTGCAGCCAGCCGTTTGCATGCACGGACAGCACGGTTGAAGTGGCGCCGTACGGGATCGTGAGAATAATGCCGTTGCTGACACCCGGACCGGAACGCATATTGACGTAGTAATTGGCGCGAGCCGTTCCGATTGGCGCAGGTGATTCAGGTGTTGGCTCAGGAGCAGGTGAAGGCGCTGGCGTCGGAGTAGGCGTCGGCGTCGGCGTTGGCGTCGGTTCAGCCGATGTGATGGTGCGTGTGAACAGCTCGCCGTTCGACCAGCCGGTTTTTCCCTGATAACTGAGCTGCAGCCAGCCGTTTGCATGCACGGACAATACGGTTGATGCGGCGCCATACGGGATGGTGAGAACAATGCCGTAGCCGACCCCCGGCCCGGTGCGCATATTGGCGTAGTAATTGGCACGCGCTGTTCCGACTGATGCTGGCGTTTCAGGCGCCGGTGCGGGATCGGGTGCCGGCGCTGACGGCTGATTTTCAGCCGGATTGATCCACCCGCCCGGCTGACCCGGCACACGCGTGATGTTGACCATGCCGTTGAATGTATTGAATACGTGGTACTGGCCGGGGGCATAGTACCCGGCGACATTGGTGCGCGCAGCCGCTGAGTAGCTGTCAGTGTATACCGGAATGCGCACGCCGATGTCATATGCCGCTGCACTGACCCGAGCCGGTACCAGCAGAACGAGCGACAGCGCGAGCAGAACCAGCAGAGCTAAAATGCGTTTTGTTTTCATGCTTTCTTGCGAAAAACGCCCGCGGATTCGATCTGGAGAATGCAAGCCTTTTCCACCGCCTCCTTCTCCGTTTATACGACATCGTTGTCTCGGCATTTTTTTACCGAACTGCGCATATCTGCGCATAACTATGTCGATGTGCTAATAATATATCAATTTGCAGCGAGCGGTATGTCATGTTCGGCACAGATTGAACATCCGACCTGCTCGGCTCCATTGTGTGCAGGTGTCTCCCTTGTTATGATGATTGGGCATGCAGGCAGTTTCTGCCGCAGTGGCTTACGGAGGAAAATCTCGAGTGGAAAACAAGAATTTTCATAAGGACGTGTTTGAGCGGATTTCGGATGACAAGCGGGGACGGATATTCGGCAGCGCTATGAAGGAGTTTGCCTCGGAAGGGTATTTTGCGGCCAATATCAACACGATCGCCAGCAATGCCGACATCAGCATTGGGGCGATGTACACGTACTTTCCATCGAAAGAGAATCTTTTTCTTGCCATCAGTGAATACGGGATCGGGATTTTTCATGAAATTCTGGCGGATCTGAAGGCGCCGGCCGGATTCTTTGAAACGGTCGAGCGGCTGTTTCATCTGACCGTGCGGTATGCCAGGAGAAATGTGGACATCAGCCGCATGTATCTGGAACTGACCACACAGCAGCTCCTGGATCTGGCGGCTCGTCTGGCAGAAAAAATGGAAATCGACTTTCGCGAGTTTTACACGGCGCTGCTGAAGGGTGCCGTAGAAAAGGGCGAAATCCGCGCAGACGTGAATATTGGATTTGCGGCCAAGTTCCTCGACGATCTTGTGCTCAGTCTGCAGCTCGAGAATTCCGTCTATTACTATGAATCGAGGCTGCGTCAGTATGTCGGCGAGGATATGTCGGACACAGACATCATCGCCGGGCTGATGGATGTCGTGCGCCGGTACTTTCTGCCATAGGCGAGGTGATGGCGGTGCAGCGGCTCAGCATTGTTTTGGTCGGCGCCGGTGTGGTGGCGGCCAAGCATAAAAAAGCGATTGACTACCTGGTCAAGCGTCATCTGGCCGAGTTGTCGGCAGTGGTCGATCCGAATGAACAGGCGGCGGCCGCCCTCTCTTTGCACACGCCTGTCTTTGCCTCGCTCAGCGCGTGCCTCGCCGAAGTGAAGCCGGATATCGTCGCGATCACGACACCGAGCGGCACGCATGCCGAACTGGCAGAACTGGCCTTGACGCACGGTTGCCATGTCCTGATTGAAAAACCGATGACGCTTTCTCTGAAGGATGCAGATCGGCTTCTCCAGCTGGCTGCCGACGCGGGCAGGCGGATCGCCGTGGGACACATTTTCCGTTATGTGCCATTGGCCGACACGCTGAAAAGTATGGTCGCGGACGGCCGTTTCGGACGTTGTCTCTACGGTGATGTCAAGGTGCGCTGGGGCCACGATCAGGCATACTATGACCAGGCGGCGTGGCGGGGCACGTATGCAGCCGACGGCGGCGTGCTGATGAACCAGTCGATTCATGCGATAGATCTGATGCAGTGGCTGATCGGGGAGAAAGCCGTGGAAGCGGTGGCGATGGCGGCCAGGCAGATGCACGACATGGAAGGCGAAGATCTGGCCCTCGGCATCGTGCGCTGCACGAACAACACGTACGTGCAGGTCGAAGGCACAACCAACACTGACCCTGCGCGTCACGAAGCCTCTTTTGCGCTCTTTTTTGAAAAAGGCGATCTGCGCGTTCGGCTGAGCGCCGGCCAGATCGAGGCGGAGGTGAATGTGCAGGGCCGAAAGCCGGTATCGGGCAAAGCGCTGCTGCGACAGGCGGTGTTCGCTGCCGTTCGACGCGAAGGCATCGGCATTGTCCGGCACATGGGCAATCCGCACACATTCCTGTATCTTGATCTTGTTCGGGCGATCGCAAACGGCGGTGCGGTTCTGGCAGACGGGCAGAGCGGCAGGGACGCACTGGCCACGGTACTCGCCATCTACCGGGCCGCGAAGGAGCGGCAAGTCATCAGCGTTCGCTCTGCGGTGGCTTTTCCCTTGAAAGACATGGTCGGCGTACCCGCCCTCAATCCCGCGGGCAGGCAGGCTGATGATAAACAGACCGAAACCGGGCTTTGAACCGCTTTCAAATGCCGGCAACGGCAAACACGGAGGTGTGAATGAACTTATCCGAGATTCTTACGTACGTTGACCATACCCTGCTCGCCACTACGGCGACCTGGGCAGACGTCAAAACCATCATTGACGATGCGGTGGCCTGGCGCACGAGTTCGATCTGCATCCCGCCGTCATATGTGAAGCGGGCAGTCACGTACAGTGACGGGCGTATCCCCGTCTGCACCGTGATTGGATTTCCGAACGGCTACCAGACGACTGAAACGAAAGTGTTCGAGACGGACGATGCTGTGAAGAACGGTGCCGCGGAAATCGACATGGTGATCAATCTGGGGCATGTCAAAGACGGCCGCTTCGACCTCGTCCTGGCTGAAATCCGCGCCGTCAGGGATGCCTGTGCCGGACGCATTCTGAAAGTCATCGTGGAAACAAGCCAGCTGACCGAGGCGGAAAAAATCGAGCTCTGCAACGTTGTGAGCGAAGCCGGTGCTGACTTCATCAAGACGTCAACCGGCTTTGGCGGCGGCGGTGCAACGGTCGAGGATGTGCAGCTTTTCAGGCAGCACGTGGCAGCGGCAGTGTCAATCAAGGCGTCGGGCGGTATCCGCTCGAAAGAAGACGCCGAACAGCTGATTCTGGCCGGCGCGACCAGACTCGGAACCAGTCGTCTGGTGGCGCTGGCGAAGGAGGAACTTGCATGAAAACAAAATCACTGATCGCATATTACGCTGCACTGCTGGCCGGTGCACTCATCTATTGGTTCTTTACCCTGATTCCGCTCAATTTCCGGGATCGCACGTTCTTTATACACTTCATTGTGCTGGTCGCACTCGCTCTGCTGCCGTTTTTGCATCTCGGTCTGCGTGCCCGCTTGCGGCAGCAGTTTGAGCAGGCGCGCGTCAACCGGTTTGCCAGCGGTCAGCAGCAGCCCGGCTGCACGCCTTTTTTGCGGATGTTTCAGGGCTACAATGTGAAATCCCTGTTTTCGACCCGCAGGCTGCTTCTCATTCCCGTTGTGCTGCTTGTGCTGTACTTCATACTCGGCCTGACCGGAACGCCGATCTTTCAGGCGAAACGCTACGCCAGCCTGATCACGAAGGTCGAAGGCGTCTTTGTCGACGATATCGCGGAGATTGAGTTTTACGACATCCCGACCGTTGACAGAGAATCGGCCCTGCGTCTTGGCAACAAGCGCATGGGCGAAATGGCCGATCTCGTGTCCCAGTTTGATGTCACGGGCGACTATACTCAGATCAATTATCAGGGGCGGCCTATCCGTGTGACGCCGCTCGAGTACGGTGACATCTTCAAGTGGCTGAACAATCGTGCGAACGGGCTGCCGCGATACGTCCGTGTCGATCTCATCTCATCCGAAGTCGATCTTGATCCGATTCCGGGCGGCATGAAGTACTCCGAGTCGGAACCGCTTTTCCGCAATATTGATCGCCATCTTCGTTTCCAGTACCCCACGCTGATTTTCGGAACACCGCTGTTTGAAATTGATGAAACGGCTACACCGTACTGGATTACACCGGTGATGACGCCGAAAGTCGGCTGGTTTTCCGGTCTCGACGTGACGGAAGTGATCCTGACCAATGCCGTGAACGGCTCGAGTGACCGCTATAAGATCGAGGATTGTCCGACCTGGGTGGACCGCACCTATCCGTCCGACATGATCCTGAAACAGCTGAACGACAACGGCCGCTATCAGTCCGGCTGGCTGAACAGCATGTTCGGGCAGAAAGGCGTCCTGCAGACGACGGCCGGATACAATTATCTGGCCATCAACGATGATGTTTACCTTTACACGGGCATCACGTCGGTGGCAAGTGACAGTTCCAATCTGGGGTTTGTGCTTGTCAACCAGAGGACGAAGGACACGCGGTTCTATCCCATATCGTCCGCAGATGAAATGTCAGCCATGGCCTCCGCCCAGGGTGCCGTGCAGGAAAAGGGCTACATCTCAACCTTCCCCATTCTGCTCAATATTGAAGGGCGGCCGACCTACTGCATGGCGCTGAAAGACAACGCCCAGCTGGTCAAAATGTACGCGATGGTCGATGCGCAGAACTATCAGGCGACGGCTGTCGGCAACTCAATCCGCGAAACGATCGCGAACTACACCGTGCGGCTTGCCGCGCAGCTCTCCAGCCAGCAGGATGAAGACAGGGTGGTGAGCGAAGCGGTGAGCGTGAGCGGCGCTATTACCGATATCAAGTCGGTTGTTATTGACGGGAACACCGTGTTCTACTTCATGCTGGATGGCGAAGACGCAGTCTTTTCGGCGATGCACAGCATTTACGAGAAACTGCCGTTCCTGCAGATAGGCGACACGATTGACGTAGACTACCGCAGCGAAAGCATTGGCGGCCTCTATCTGGTGGAACAGATCACCAGAGCGGATGGTGAGTAGGGGCAGCGCGAAGACAAAGTTTTCGGGCATCTCACAAAAAATTCCGCAGAAAACATAAAAAAGGGCGAAGACATCCGACAGGGAGTCTTCGCCTTTTACGACCGTAGAGTTTTCAGATTTATTCGTTCAGACGCGCTTCCAGTTTGTCGAGTTCGTCGTAGAGCGCCTGCGGCATTTTCTCACCGTAACCGTCGAAATGCCTGCGAATCGACAGGGCTTCCTGTTTCCAGGCTGCGACGTCGACATCGAGCAGCTTATCCATGTCGTCACGGCTGATGTCGAGACCGAAGAGATCGAGATCTTCCGGCCGCGGCATGTACCCGATCGGGGTGGTTTTTGCGCCCGCTTTGCCGGCGCATCGTTCCACAATCCACTTGAGGACGCGGCTGTTTTCGCCGAAACCGGGCCAGAGCCAGCGTCCGTCTTCATCTTTTCGAAACCAGTTCACATAAAAGATTTTCGGCAGGCGGCTCTTGTCCGAGGCCTTGCCGATGTCCAGCCAGTGATTCAGGTAATCGCCGACGTGGTAGCCGATAAAGGGGAGCATGGCGAACGGGTCGCGCCGGACCTGACCGACCTTATCGGAAATAATCGCCGACGTGATCTCGGAGCCCATGATGGAGCCGAGGAAGATGCCGTGGTCAAAATTAAACGACTGATGCACGAGCGGTACGGTAGTTGCACGCCGTCCTCCGACCAGAATGGCGTCGATCGGGACGCCCTGCGGGTCTTCCCAGGACGGTGCGATCGACGGTGCCTTGCCTGCCGGTGTGGTGAAGCGTGCATTCGGATGGGCGGCCGGCTTGTCGCTTGCCGGCGTCCAGTCGCTGCCGCGCCAGTCGATCAGGTGCGGGGGAGCATCCTGATCGATGCCTTCCCACCAGACATCGCCGTCATCCGTTAAGGCGACGTTCGTGAAAATGGTGTCGGTCTGAACGGCCAGCATCGCATTCGGATTTGATTTCATGGATGTGCCGGGTGCGACACCGAAAAATCCGGCCTCCGGATTGATCGCGTACAGCCGGCCGTCCGCACCGAATTTCATCCAGGCGATATCATCGCCGACGGTCTCGACTTTCCATCCGGGCAGGGTCGGGATCAGCATGGCGAGATTTGTCTTTCCGCACGCCGACGGGAACGCGCCGCACACGTGATACACCTCGCCGGCGGGACTTTCGAGCCGGAGAATCAGCATATGCTCGGCGAGCCATCCTTCATCCCGTGCCTGCACCGAGGCGATGCGCAGGGCGAAGCATTTCTTGCCGAGCAGGGCGTTGCCGCCGTAGCCGGATCCGAAAGACCAGATTTCTCTTGTTTCAGGGAAATGCGAGATGTATTTATGTTCCATCGGAGCACACGGCCAGGCGACATCCTCTTCACCCGGTTGAAGCGGTGCACCGACTGAGTGGAGGCACGGCACGAATTCGCCGTCAGCACCGAGTACGTCGAGCACATCCTTGCCCATCCGCGTCATGATCCGCATGTTGGCGACCACGTACGGGCTGTCCGTGATTTCAACCCCGATTTTGGCGATCGGGGAACCGAGCGGTCCCATCGAAAACGGGATCACGTACAGGGTGCGCCCCCGCATCGATCCGCGGTACAGTTCAGTCATGGTCGTCTTCAGGCGGTCGGGATCGATCCAGTTGTTCGTTGGACCTGCGTCCTCCTCGCGGCGTGAGGCAATGTAGGTGCGATCTTCAACCCGTGCAACGTCGGAGGGGTCGCTTCGGAAGAGGTAGCAGCCCGGTTTTTTCTCCTCGTTGAGTTTCTCGGCAGAACCGTTGGCGACTGCATCTTCAAGTATGTGGAAATACTCGTCTCGACTTCCGTCGCACCAATGCACGCGGTCCGGCTGACACAATGTTGCCGCTTCCTGAACGAAGCGGAGCAGCTTTTTGTTCGTTGTCATGTGTTATTCTCCTTCGCACCCCAAGTGGCGGGATCGCACCGCCATTTTGTTCATACTAACATGACAGGTTGGCGGGACGAACAGGGACAAACAAACGCAAAGTCATTTATACTTCATTGCGGAAAGAGGCTTTGCATGATTAGACGTTTCATCAGCTACTACAAACCGTATCTGAACATTCTCCTGTTCGATCTGTTCTGCGCCGCCGTGATCGGCGCAACCGGACTGGTCTTTCCGATTCTGCTTCGAAACCTGACCAGCGACATCTTTGTGCGGACCGACAACGGCCTGATGCTGCAGGGGCTATTCTGGACCTGCATCTGGCTTTTTGTACTTTACGTCCTGCAGTCGCTGGCTCAGTATTTTGTCGCCTATTACGGCCACGTGATGGGGGCGAGAATGGAAACCGACATGCGCTCGGCCTTGTTCTCGCATATGGAGCGGCTGTCATTTTCCTATTTTGACAAATCGAACACAGGGTCGCTCATGTCCCGCCTGATCGCTGATCTTTTCGACATTACGGAGCTGGCGCATCACGGACCGGAAGATCTTTTCATATCGTTCGTAAAGATTGTCGGTGCCTTCGTCATCCTGATTACGATTCACGTCGAGACGACCCTCGTCCTGATTGCCGTGACCCTGATCATGTTTTTTGTGTCGTTTCATTTCAACCGCCGCATGCGCCAGACGTTCATGGACAACCGGCTGAGAATCGCCGAGGTGAATGCAATTGTGCAGGACAGCCTGGCCGGCATCCGCACCGTTCAGTCGTTCGCCAACGAGCACCTGGAACTGAAGAAATTCGAGCACGGCAATCTGCGTTTTCTGAATTCCAAGCGGAGCAATTATCTTGTCATGGGCCGCTACCACTCGATCAATACGTTTTTGCAGGGCATGCTCTATGTGGCGGTTGTTTTGGCCGGCGGCTACTTTGTCGTCCAGGGTGAGGTGCAGGCCGCAGATATTATTATTTACGTGCTGTATATCAACATGTTTCTTGACCCGATCAAGCGCCTGATCAATTTTACCGAGCAATTTCAGAAGGGCATGACGGGCTTTATCCGCATGACCGAGGTGATCGACACAAAACCGGATGTCAAGGACAGAAAGCAGGCGGAAGAAGCCGGTGCACTGACCGGCCATATCGAGTTTGCGGATGTGTCGTTTGCTTATGAGACGGATGAACCGGTTCTGACCGGCATCAACGCGACGATTCCGGCCAGGACGACGGTAGCGCTTGTCGGGCCTTCCGGTGCCGGCAAGTCAACGTTCTGCTCCCTGATCCCGCGCTTTTACGATGTCGATGCCGGTTCGGTCTCTGTTGACGGCAGGGACGTGCGCGATCTCACGCTGGCTTCGCTGCGCGCCAACATCGGGGTCGTGCAGCAGGAAGTCTATATCTTCAACAGCTCGGTCCGCGAGAACATTGCCTACGGGGATCCAAACGCATCGGACGAAGCGATCGAGCTGGCGGCGAAGCGAGCCAATATCCACGATTTCATCATGGGGCTGCCGGATGGCTACGATACGATGATGGGTGAGCGTGGCGTGCGCTTTTCCGGGGGCCAGAAGCAGCGTATCTCGATCGCCCGCGTGTTTTTGAAAAATCCGCCGATTCTGATTCTGGATGAGGCGACAAGCTCCCTCGACAACGAGAGTGAACGGTTTATCCAGCAGTCGCTGAACGATTTGTCGCGTGATCGCACGACGATCGTCATCGCGCACCGCCTCAGCACGATCAAAAACGCCGACGAAATTCTCGTTCTGACCGAAGACGGCATCGCAGAGCGCGGCTCGCATGACGCACTGCTCCGGAGCGGCGGTCTGTACGCGCGGCTTTACCAAATGCAGTTTGCCGAGTGACAGACGTTTCCAGTGTATTTGCCGCCGTGGTTCATCAGGTTTAAAATTTAGGCCGTACTTTGATCGTGCAGGGAAAGAGCGAAACAGTGAGTTGAGATTGCACAAGTCAATTCAAGAAGTGAAGATTTTTTTAAGAAAAGGGAAATGAAGAATGTCTGCTGTGAATAAAGTGAAAAAGGCGGTCCGCATGGACTGGCGCTCGATTATCGGGTTGCTTCGCCAGATGAAAAAAGAGTCCGGCCGCGGCTTTGCCGATCTGTTTGCCGATATGAAGCGCTGTTACGAAACGCGCGGCTTCACCTGGCGCAATTACGCGACGTTCGGGTTTCACATGCTGACGGATGTGGCAATCCGTGACACGTACATATCGCAAAGTGAAACGGACGACATCACGGGTCTGGTCAACAGCCCGGAATCGTACGCCGTACTGCGGGACAAGGGGAAGGCGGCACGCCAGTTCAAACCGTATTTCAGACGCGACTTTTTCGATCTCCGCGAGGGCAGCGCCGAGCAGTTCGACCAGTTCGTGAAAAAGCATGACGTTTTATTTGCGAAGTATGTCGGCCAGATGCTGAGCCGCGGGATCGAGCGTTTCAAGACGGCCGAAATCGAGGACACAAAGGCACTTTATGACCGGCTCAAAGCTGCCGGCAAGTACCTTGTCGAAGAAGGCATCGTGCAGCACCCGGAGATGGCCAGGCTGTCGCTTGATTCGGTCAACACGATGCGCGTCGCGACCTGCCGTCATACGGACGGCACGGTGACCGTCCCCTACGTCACGCTGCGTACGAACCTGGTTGACGGGTACTTTGACAACACGGCATTCAAAGGTGCCTGGACGCCGATTCAGAATTTTAAAAGCGTGACTCATCCGTTTTACAACAACAGCCGTTCCATCATCCATATTCATGAACATCCGACCACCAAATTCAAGTACGTCGGCTTCGAGATACCGTTTATTGAGGAATCGATGGAGATGGTGAAGGCTGCGGCCGATTTGCTGCCGGAGGCGCGCTACATCGGCTGGGATGTGGCGGTTACGCCGGACGGCCCGCTCGTCGTGGAGGCAAATTACACGCCGACGCCCGAGTACTATCAGATCTACGGCATGATGAAGGATAATATCGGGTTTGCCGCTGTCCTGGAGAAGGCACTCGGCATGCCGGTGACGAGGCCGCACCGGAAAGCGGCCGGCATGAGCAGATAGGGGGCTGTTTATGGCGCGCAGAATCGGATCGTTGATACTTTTTTTCCTGATGCTTTTGCTGCCGCTTTCAGTCTCTGCCCTGGCATTCGATACAGGTTATTACGGGGCGGTGGATGCGTCGCAGCCGCTAAGCCTGAATCTTTTGGCGGACGGGACGTACCGCCTCGCCGGCGGAGAGTCCAAACTGTATTTCTACGGGCGCACGGCCCGCACTGACGACACGCTGACACTTTTTCATGGACAAGACGGCGATATTGTTCTCGAACTGGCTCTTGAACGGGACGGTTTTCGCGTGAAGACGGTCAGTCCACTGTTTTTTGACGATGATCGCGAACTTGGCGGGATGCTGTTTTCACCGTCAGCATTAATGGAAGCCGGCGATCTGGCAGGCACGTATCAGCTGGGCAAGGCGTTTCTGCGCAAGCTTATCCTGAACAAAGACGGCACCTTCGAACTGTGGCGCCCGCCGTTATTTTCCTATCTGCCGACCGGTACGTACGCGGCTGACGGTCACGAGCTTGTGTTCTATGAGCAAAACGGCTGGGAGCTGATGCGGCTCATCATTCAGGACGACGGTTTCGTCGTGCCGGACATCAGTGCCAGCGCGGCGCGCCACTTCATCCTCTCGCCCGGCGATGTCTACCTGCCGCTGACGTCCGAACCGGACATGGCCGGCACCTACGCGGCCGGCGATCGCAGACTGGAACTGCTGCCGGCTGCGCCCGGATCCGGTTTTACGTTCTATGAGCGGGACGAAGCGCTGCCCTATGACGGTCTGTACTTTGCCTACAACGACCGTCTGTTTCTCGTATTGTCCGACGCTGTGCAGAATGCTCTCATCGATCCGTTCGTTGCCTTTGAATACAGAATCGAGGAAGATAAACTGGTGCCGCTTTCCCTGCCGCATGATGATGTCATGTCGGACTGGGCGGACGTCACACTTGAGAGACTGGAGTAAAGCATGAAGAAATTTTTGTTGTTCCTGTTGGCGCTGAGTGCGTCTCTGGCCTTTTTCGCCGGACGCTATCCGGGCGGTATCGAAGTCAGCGTCAAAGCCAAAAAACGGTAGGCATACCGGAGACGAATATTAATATCCGGCATTCAGTTGTTCTCTGCATGCTGAAAGCTCGCGAGGCTTCTTTCGTTCGGCCTGCCCTTCGGGGGGCCGGGGGTGCAATATTCAGTGGTTAGCTGCTGGGGTGAACTTATCACTGGTTAACGACAAAAGTGGCTATTCGCTGTTTACACAGGACTTTTCGCGTGATATACTGGCGGTCCGCAAAACCCCGAACGGGGTATTTTTGTGAGCATGAAGGAAAGGAGGACTATGGATGCCTACGTTCAACCAGTTGGTGAAGCAGGGACGTTCAACGAAGACGGAAAAAAGCAAATCGCCGGCGCTGCAGGTTGGAATGAATACATTGCGCAAGCGTGATGTGGAGTATTCCTCGCCGCAAAAGCGCGGTGTGTGCACGGTGGTCAAAACAACGACACCGAAAAAACCGAATTCAGCGCTGAGAAAAGTCGCGCGTGTTCGTCTCACGAACCAGTTCGAGGTCACGGCGTATATCCCGGGTATCGGCCATAATCTTCAGGAGCACAGTGTTGTCCTGATCAGAGGCGGTCGTGTCAAGGATCTTCCGGGCGTTCGCTATCACATCGTGCGCGGTACATTGGATACAGCCGGTGTGTCGGGACGTCTGCAAAGTCGGTCCAAATACGGGGCCAAGAGACCTAAAGCGGCCAAGCGATAAGCCGCGAACGATCGGTTGGACGGCATGTGCAAACGAAATGTCCTTCTGAAGGACATGTCCGTGCGGCATGACGCGGTCCTAATCGTGAGTACCTGTGATTTCGGGGACATCCCCGCATAATCATGAAAGGAGGGAAGGAAAGTGCCAAGAAAAGGCCATGTACCGAGAAAAGAGGTTCTGCCTGATCCTGTCTACCATGATACGCGCGTTTCAAAACTCGTGAATAATATCATGCTGGACGGCAAGAAGGTCCTCGCACAGAAAATTGTCTACGGGGCGTTCGATTCAATTCAGGAACGCCTGAACCAGGATCCGCTGGAAGTATTCAATAAAGCACTCGATAACGTGATGCCGATGCTGGAAGTTAAAGCCAGACGTGTCGGCGGCTCGAACTATCAGGTTCCGATCGAAGTACGCCCTGAGCGCCGTCAGACGCTTGGGCTGCGCTGGCTCGTCGAAGCGGCGAGAAAACGCAGTGAGCGTACGATGAAAGATCGCCTGGCAGGCGAACTGCTGGACGCCTTTAACAGTACCGGCTCCGCGCATCGCAGAAAAGAAGAAATGCACCGCATGGCGGAAGCGAACCGCGCGTTCGCCCACTACAGGTGGTAGTCCGCTGAGCGGTTCACAGTGATAAGGAGTTCCCGAAAATGTCAAGGGAGTTCTCGCTAGAGAAAACAAGAAACATAGGCATAATGGCCCACATCGACGCCGGCAAGACGACGACGACTGAGCGCGTTCTTTATTACACCGGACGGATTCACCGTTTGGGCGAAACCCATGAGGGCGGAGCCACGATGGACTGGATGGTGCAGGAGCAGGAGCGCGGCATCACGATCACGTCAGCGGCGACGACGGCCCAGTGGAAAGGGCACCGGATCAATATCATTGATACGCCGGGACACGTTGACTTCACGGTTGAAGTGGAGCGTTCTTTGCGTGTTCTGGATGGTGCCGTGACTGTGCTCTGCGCTAAGAGCGGTGTGGAACCGCAGACCGAAACCGTCTGGCGTCAGGCCGACAATTATCGCGTTCCGCGCATGGCCTATGTGAATAAGATGGACATGACGGGAGCCGATTTTTTCCGGGTCGTGGAGATGATGCATGATCGTCTCGGCACGAATGCCGTACCGATCCAGCTGCCAATCGGGGCCGAGGATACCTTTAACGGGATCATCGACCTGGTGACAATGAAGGCTGAGATGTATCTCGATGAAGATCTCGGCGTGCACATCACGGAAACCGACATCCCGGAAGCGCTGCTGGAAAGCGCAGAAAAGTGGCGGGCGAAAATGGTGGAGGCTATTGCCGAAACCGATGAAGCACTGACGGAAAAATACCTCATGGAAGAGGAGATTTCGATTGACGATCTGAAGGCCGCGCTGCGCGCAGCCACCATCGCAACCGAAATTACGCCGGTGACCTGCGGTTCGTCCTATAAGAATAAAGGCGTTCAGCTGATGCTGGATGCCATCATTGACTACATGCCCTCACCGATTGACGTCCCGCCGATTCAGGGCGTGGTACCGAAGACGGGGGAGGAAGTAGTACGCGAATCATCGGATGATGCCCCGTTTTCGGCATTGGCATTCAAGATCGCGACCGATCCGTTTGTCGGAAAGCTTTGCTTCTTCCGCGTTTACAGCGGCGTCCTGAAAACAGGATCGTATGTGCTGAACGCGACCAAAGGCAAGCGTGAGCGCATCGGCCGTATTTTGCAGATGCACGCAAATGACCGAACGGAGCTGGCTCAGGTCTACTCCGGCGATATCGCCGCAGCCGTCGGTCTGAAAGACACGGCGACAGGCGACACGCTCTGCACGGAACAGGCTCCCGTTATTTTGGAGTCGATGGACTTCCCGGAACCGGTTATTTCCGTCGCGATCGAGCCGAAATCCAAAGCCAGTCAGGACAAGATGATCGTTGCACTGGCCAAACTGTCTGAAGAGGACCCGACATTCAGGACGCACACCGAACCCGAGACGGGACAGACCCTGATCTCCGGTATGGGTGAGCTCCACCTGGATATTATCGTCGATCGCCTCTTCCGGGAGTTCAAGGTCGAAGCGAATGTCGGTCAGCCGCAGGTGGCTTATCGCGAAACGATCAAGTCTCAGGCCAAGGGTGAAGGGCGCTTTATTCGTCAGTCGGGCGGCCACGGCCAGTATGGTCATTGTGTTATCGACGTGGAACCGCTTCCGTCCGGCAGCGGCTACGAATTCGTGAACAAGATCGTAGGCGGTGTCATCCCGAAGGAATTCATCAACCCGATCGATGTCGGCATCAAGGATGCCATGAATTCGGGTATCGTCTTCGGCTATCCCGCTGTTGACATGCGGGTGACCTTGCTGGACGGGTCATACCACGACGTCGACTCGTCGGAACTGGCGTTCAAAATCGCCGGATCCATGGCATTCAAGGATGCCTGCAAAAAGGCGAACCCGACCTTGCTGGAGCCGATGATGAAAGTAGATGTCATCGTTCCCGATGATTATCTCGGCGATGTTCTGGGCGACCTGACATCGCGTCGCGGACAAATCCTGGGTATGGAACCGCGCAGCAATGCGCAGACTATTTCTGCGTACGTTCCTCTGTCGCAGATGTTTGGCTACGCCACGACACTGAGATCGAGGACGCAGGGACGCGGAGTGTTTGTCATGCAGATAAGCCACTTCGAAGAAGTGCCGCAAAGTATTCGCGAGACGCTCTCGCGGTAGGCCTCGCGGCTTGCCAAAAGCGATGCGTCGTGTACAATATTAGTTGCGAAATAAGAGCCATTCCTAGCATGGAACCATTGTAGGAGGAAATATTAATGGGTAAGGCAAGATTTGAAAGAAATAAACCCCACGTCAACGTCGGTACGATTGGCCACGTTGACCATGGTAAGACCACGCTGACCGCGGCAATCACCAAGGTTCTGTCGATGGATGGCACAGCCAGTTTTACCGATTATGCCACGATCGACAAAACACCTGAAGAACGCGCCAGAGGTATCACAATCAACTCGTCGCACGTTGAGTATGAGTCCCCGAAGCGCCATTACGCGCACGTGGACTGCCCCGGCCACGCCGACTACATCAAGAACATGATCACCGGCGCCGCTCAGATGGACGGCGCGATTCTGGTCGTGTCCGCTGCTGACGGCCCGATGCCACAGACACGCGAGCACATCCTGCTGGCCCGTCAGGTTGGTGTGCCGTCAATTGTGGTCTTCATGAATAAAGTTGACCAGGTTGATGACGATGAGCTGCTCGATCTGGTTGAGATGGAAATCCGCGACCTGCTGAACGAGTATGAGTTCCCGGGTGACGATACGCCGATTATTCGCGGTTCCGCCCTGCAGGCACTGGAATTGGACAGCAAGGATTCAACGGCTGCAGAGTATGCGCCGATTCACGAGCTGATCGCTGCTGTTGATGACTTTGTGCCGACGCCGGCCCGTCCCGTGGACCAGCCGTTCGCGATGCCGGTCGAAGACGTCTTCACGATCACTGGCCGCGGCACCGTTGCCACCGGCCGTGTCGAGCGCGGACAGGTCAAGGTTGGCGATCCTGTTGAGATCGTCGGTCTGACCGAGGAGCCTGGTCATTCAGTCGTTACCGGCGTTGAAATGTTCAGAAAACTGCTTGATTCGGCTGAAGCCGGCGATAACGTTGGTGTTCTGCTCCGCGGTGTCCAGAGAAAAGACATCCAGCGCGGTCAGGTCGTCGCCAAACCGGGTTCGGTTAAAGCGCACACGAAGTTCACAGGTCAGGTCTATGTCCTGACACACGCTGAAGGCGGCCGTCATAAGCCGTTCTTCGACGGCTACCGCCCGCAGTTCTACTTCCGCACAACGGACGTGACCGGTGTGGCGAAGCTGCCGGAAGGTGTTGAAATGTGCATGCCGGGCGACCACGTGACGATTTCTGTTGAGCTGATCACGCCGATCGCTGTGGAACAGGGTCTGAAGTTCGCTATCCGTGAAGGCGGCAAAACCGTCGGTTCCGGAACGGTGTCCACGATCATCGAATAATCGTTTAAGCACACTGAATAGAGAGACTTCTTCGGAGGTCTCTTTTTTTATGCCGAACCCGCCTGTGCCGTTACATGTAACAGAAATGAGCGGAATCAAACTGTTACAATAGCCATCGAGGTAAGAATGCATATGCGAAAAAGAAAGACAGGTGAACCGGCGTGAGAAACGTTGATGCAGCATTTCCATTTATCAGCACGGATACGACCGTGCTGATCTGGTCAGGAGACGTGGCCGGTCTGGTGGCGTCGCTTCACCCGAACCGGAAGCAGCTGGCTGACGCGATTCTGGGCTGGAAGCGGCGCCGGGGTCGCACATGGCCCGTTATTCCGCTGCGCGGTGCCGTGTTGTTTCCCGGCACCACGATGTCATTTGATATTGGGCGGGAAGCGTCGCTGCGCGCACTTGGAGACGCTGCGGCTGCCGACCGCGAGCTGTTCGTCACGGCACAGATCGATCCGGCCGACGAGGAACCTGGTGAGGACGGCCTGTATCGTTTTGGCTGCCTTGCGAAAATCCGACAGGTGATGGAGCTGCGCGACGACAGCAACATTACGATTCAAAAAGTACTGCTGGTCGGGCTGAAACGCGCCCGTATCGTCGAATTCAAGAAAGGCAGCCGCCGCGCGTATCACGAGGTTTCGCTGCAGCTACTGGACAGCAAGCCCGCGGCTTCGGACGATCTGGAGGCGAAGGCGGCCTATCGGCTGATGCTGAAAAGCTACGAGCGGCTGGCGCAAATCTCGGGACGCATACCGCCCGAGCGTCTTACCCTCATCGCCCAGCGCTCCGACTGGGGCCAGGCGGCGGATGAAGTTGTGAGCACGACATTCCTTCGCTTTGAGCCGTCGCAGGTCATACTTGAAACGGTCGATGTCAAGGAGCGGCTGCACAAAGTCGTTCAGATTCTGCAGGAAGAAAATCAGGTGCTGGAATTCGAACGCGCACTCGACATGAAAGTGCGCGGCAAGATTGACCGCAACCAGCACGAGTATTTCCTGCGCGAGCAGCTGCGCGCAATTCAGGAAGAACTGGGCGAACAGGATTCGCAGCTGTCGGATGAAGCGCAGCTTCTGCAGAAGCTCGATGCCTCGCTGATGCCAGACGAAATCAAGAACAAGGTGAGGAAAGAAATTGAGCGCTTCGCCCGTATCGCACCCGGAAGCCCCGAGGCCACCGTGCAGCGAAACTGGCTTGAAACGCTGGTCGAACTGCCGTTCGGCCGCACCGACAAGGAAAAACACAATCTGTCGCGAGCACGGCGCATCCTTGCGCGGGACCACTACGGACTGGTTAAGGTCAAAGAACGGATTATGGAGTACCTGGCGGTAAGAAAGCTCGGCAGCAGTGACGGGCATCCGATGAAAAGCCCGATCCTTTGCTTTATCGGTCCGCCCGGCGTCGGCAAGACCTCGATCGCCAAATCGATTGCAGAGGCACTCGGTCGGCGCTACATCCGCATGTCGCTCGGCGGCATCCGTGACGAAGCGGAAATAAGGGGACATCGCCGCACTTACATCGGCGCGATGCCCGGACGCATTATGCAAGGCATCCGGCAGGTCGATACCGACAATCCGCTCTTTCTCCTCGATGAGATCGACAAGCTGGGAAACGATTTCCGGGGCGACCCGTCTTCGGCGCTGCTCGAGGTACTGGATCCGGAGCAGAACACGTCCTTCCGCGACCATTATCTGGAAGTGCCGTATGACTTGTCGAACGTCCTCTTCATTATGACAGCCAATACGTACGACACCATACCGGAAGCGCTTCTGGACCGCATGGAGATCATCGAAGTGTCCGGCTACACGGAGGAGGAAAAGATCGAAATCGGAAAACGGCATCTTCTCCCCAAGCAGATTTCGCGACATGCCCTGAAACCGGGGCAGATCAAAGTGAGCCGCCCGGCGATGGCGCGCCTGATTTCCTGGTATACACGGGAGGCGGGCGTCCGTCAGCTGGAACGGGAACTCGCGCATCTCTGCCGTCGTGCGGCCATCGAGATTGCCGAAAAGAAAAGAGACGGGCTCGATGTCACCCCGGGCAGCCTCGAGACGATACTGGGACCGCGCAAGTTCACATTTGACATGGCGGATAAGATTGATCGCGTCGGCATTGCCACCGGTCTGGCCTGGACCTGGTCGGGAGGCGATACCCTGACGATCGAAGTCAATGTGCTGCCGGGCGACGGCAAGCTGGAGCTCACGGGGCAGCTGGGTGATGTGATGAAAGAATCGGCCCGCGCGGCGCTGACGTACATTCGCAGCCGCGCCGGCTCGCTCGGACTGACTGTTGAAGACACGCACAACAAGGATATTCACATCCATGTGCCGGCCGGTGCCACGCCAAAGGACGGTCCGTCCGCAGGCATCACGCTGGCGACGGCGCTGGCATCAGCCCTGACAGGGCGCGCTGTTCGCCACGACCTTGCGATGACAGGCGAAATCACGCTGCGAGGGCGGATACTGCCGATCGGGGGACTGAAGGAGAAAACGGTGGCGGCGAATCGTGCGGGCATCAGCACGGTCCTGATCCCGCAGGATAACGTCAGGGATCTGGTGGAGATAGCCGACTCGGTGAAGAAGCGTCTCACCATCATCCCGGTTGAACATATGGATGAGGTGCTGAAGCACGCGCTTATGCCGGAAAACAGCATGCAGCAGGCACGGCAAAAAGCAGCTGTTAAAAACGAAGGAAAGTGAGTGAGGCAGACGTGGCCAAACTTGAATTTAAGGATTTGGAATTTGACGATATTCCCCTCTTGAAGGCGTGGTTCGGTGAACCGCGCCACCGCATGTGCGACTACACGATCGGCGGAACATTTATGTGGCGCGACCTGTTTCAATACTCATATGCGATTTTGGATCAGTGGCTGTATTTTCGCATGGTGATTTATGAGGACACGGTCGCATTTTCGCTGCCGCTTGGTCCGAACCGAGAAGACGGCATTTTGCCGCTGATTGAGCATGCCCGGGAGGAGGGGATCCCCCTCATTCTCTCTGTCGTCGGCAAGGACGATCTGCCCCTTATCCGCCGTCATCTGCCCGATTCGCATGAGCGAGCCGAACGCGATTTCTTCGATTATATGTATGAAGCTCAGGATCTGATCGATCTGGTCGGCCGGCCGCATAAGTCGACGCGCAACCACATTTCGAAATTCACCAGAATGTATGCGGACTTTGCCTTTTCGATCATCGACGCCGGGAACGTTCAGGATGCCAAAGACTTCATCGATACGTATCTGAAAAATGTCGATACCGAGAAAGATTATCCGTCGCTTCTGGAAGAGCGGGTCAAGGTGCTGGAAGTTCTCGATAATCTCGAGCTCTACGGCATGTTCGGCGGTGTCCTCACCGTGTCGGGTGAAATCGTCGGTGTATCGCTCGGGGAAATATCGGGTGACACGCTTTTTGTCCATACGGAAAAAGCCCTGACGGATTTCCACGGAGCCTATCAGAAGCTGATGCATGAGTTTGTTACGACCTTTGCGGCTGACAGCCGGGTCGTCTATGTCAACCGCGAAGATGACAGCGGCGATGAAGGACTGCGGCGTTCAAAGATGTCCTACAACCCGCTTTATCTGATCGAGAAGTACACGGTTTTTGCCGATGGTGAAACGGAAAGCGTTAGCCCGTCAGCTTGATTACATGCTTACAACTTGACGACGTATCCAATCCGTGCCGAAGGCATGCTTTGTAATCTGTCTGTAATATAAAAGTGCGCCAAGCACTATATGTAGTGGTAGAATCTTTTTTACAAGCCTAAATGTTGTGTCAGGTAGAGTAAAGGAGAGAGTGCGCATGTCTATATTAAAAGACCATATTTGCCGTCATTTTACGCGCGAATTGGACAATTCGCCGGAGAAGACGGTTTACGATCTGTTTGAGTGGGAGCGCCGCCACGTCAAACTGAGCGACCATAAAACGGGACGTGTTCTGGCGGATTATGAAAATCTTGAGTTCCCCGTTCACTATTCGCAAAGTGCGTCCGATATCATCGCGTCAAAGTATTTCCGCAAAGCGGGGGTCAATACGCCGGAAGGGTATGAGACGTCGATGCGTCAGGTGGCGGATCGCATGGTGTCTTTCTGGGTGAAGGCCCTGATCGACGAGCACATGATTGAGCCGGGTACTGACGCCGAGATCTTGTACGATGAGCTCGTTTATGCGCTTCTGGCGCAATATTTCGCCCCGAACTCCCCGCAATGGTTCAATACGGGACTGAAGCTGAAGTACGGCATCAAGGGCGGGCAGAGCGATCTCTTCTATTACGATGAGAAGACGGGCAAAGTCAAGCTGTCTGCCGACAACTACACGCGGACGCAGGCGTCTGCCTGTTTCATTCTGTCGATTGAGGACAAATTGCTGGGACCGCATTCCATTTCGGAAGGCTATGTTACGGAAACAAAGCTCTTCAAGGGCGGATCCGGTACCGGAACGAATTTTTCGGCGATCCGGGCGGAGGGCGAGAAGCTCTCGGGCGGCGGTCAGTCTTCCGGACTGATGAGCTTCCTGAAGGGGCTGGACCGCAATGCCGGGGCGATCAAGTCGGGCGGGACCACGAGGCGGGCTGCCAAAATGGTCAGTCTTGACATGGATCACCCCGAGATCGAGACGTTTATATCCTGGAAGGCAGCTGAAGAAGACAAGGTGATGGCGCTCGCCAAAATGGGATACGATGCGGACATCGACGGCGAGGCGTATCAGACGGTGTCAGGACAGAACTCGAACAATTCGGTGCGGATCAGCGATGAATTCATGAAGAAAGTCGATGCACTCGATCGCCATCCCGAGGCAACGTATATGCTGAAAGGCCGCATAGATGATTCCGTGAACCGGGAAGTCAAAGTGGCCGATCTGTGGCGGCTGTTCAACGAAAGTGCGTGGCGCTGTGCCGATCCGGCCCCGCAATATGACGACACGTTCAATGCCTGGCACACGTGTCCGGCCGGTGAGGACGGTGAGCTGTGGGCCCGTCACAATCGGATCAATGCGACCAATCCGTGCGGTGAGTACGCCTTTCTCGATGACACAAGCTGCAATCTGGCCTCAATCAATGTGCTCCGTTTCTACGATGAGGCGACCGGCCAGTTTGATACCGATGGCTACAAGCATCTCGTGCTTCTCTCTCAGCTCGTGCTGGAATCGTCGATAGCCGGCGGTCAGTTCCCGACCGAAGCGATTGCGAGAAAAACATATTTGTTCCGTACGACGGGTCTTGGCATTGCGAATCTGGCCGCACTTCTGATGGCCTGCGGCATTCCCTACGATTCGGATGATGCAAGAGCGATCGCGGCGGCATTGACCGGCACGCTGACCGGCTACAGCTACTACGCATCGGCCCTGATGGCGGAGAAGGTCGGACCGTTCAAGGCGTACGACCTGAATAAAGAGCCTATGCAGCGCGTGATTCGAAACCATGCTCGTGCCGCCGGCAGCCGCACCGATGAAACGGAGGAAATTTCATATCAGCTGCCGGTCGTGGATCACAAGCGCCTGAAAAAAGCGGGATTTGCCTCGCTGTCCGCGGCACTGAAAGAAAGCTGGAAGCTCGCGGAACGAAGCGGTGAGAAACACGGGTATCGCAATGCACAGGTGTCGGTCATTGCACCGACCGGCACGATTTCGTTTGCCATGGACTGTTCGGCCACATCGATTGAACCGTTCTTTTCTCATGTTGTGTACAAAAAACTGGTCGGCGGTGGCTTCATGAAGCTTGTCAACCCGCTTCTGGAATCCGGCCTGAAGAAGCTCGGCTACGATGAACCTACGCGCAAGGGGATTGTGGCCTACATCATGGCAGAAGAAAACGGACAGCTGAAGGACGGCAAGATCGAGGGGGCACCCGGCCTGAAGGATGAACACCTGCCCGTATTTGATACGGCCAACAGCTGCGGCAGCGGCAAGCGATTCATCCATTACCTCGGCCATGTGAAGATGGTGGCTGCAATTTCCCCTCTGATTTCCGGAGCGATTTCAAAAACCGTGAATCTGCCGAAGGAAGCGTCGGTGGAAGATTTCTCCGAGGTGGCGATCGAGGCATGGAAATTGGGTGTCAAGGGCATCACGCTGTATCGTGACGGCTCAAAATATGCCCAGCCGCTGAACCTGAAACTGGAAACGGCACAAACGGATAATCTGCCGCTGGAAGCCCTCTCATACGAGCAACTCCTGAAAACGGCAGAGAAGAACAAGCTGGAGCTTGATCGCTTGAAGGCGTCCGAAGGCGGCGTGACCCAAAACCGCATCAAGCCGGCCGGTATCCGCTACGGCAATACGCATCCGGCGCAGATCGAGGATGTGAAGGTCTACGTCACGGTCAACCGGGATGAGGATGGTGAGATCACGGAGATTTTCATGACGACGGACCGGGAAGGCACCCTGATCACCGGCTTGCTGAACTCGCTGTCCAAGACGATTTCGGTCATGCTGCAGTACAAGATCCCGCCGGAACATATTTCGAAGATGCTCCGCGGTCAGAAATATGAGCCGTACGGTTTCGTGCAGCGGCATCCGTACATCAAATACTGTTCTTCCGTATCCGACCTGATTTCAAAAATCATTGATATCGAGCTCGGCGACTACAGCCGCGTGCAGGTCAAGCGCCCCATGGCGGAGGCGGATCAAGGTGAACGGCACAACAGCCAGAACCTCGTCACCGGAGCGATTCAGCAGGTAAGCGTTGATGACCTGATGTCGGAACGGATCAAGGATGCCGAGGAAAACGGCGAGAAGCTGTATGACGGCTCAACTTGTTCCAACTGCTCGGGGACGCGCATGGTGAGAAACGGAACCTGCAAGGTTTGTCTCGACTGCGGCGAAACGACCGGCTGTTCATAAGTTTTGGGATCTACACGATAAAAAAAAGGAGGGTGCGCGTGCACCCTCTTTTTGACAGGGAGGAGGTCTCAGCGGACGCGTTTGAATACTTGCTGATCGTCGCCGTCGATTATTGTCAGCGTGTCGCCGTCGATCTTGAAAGAGGCAGTGCTGCTTTCCTTTTCTCCGTCATATTCAGCCTCAATTAAGAGCTGATTGCCGTTCACCTTGTATGTCAGCACCATATCAGCAATTTCATCGATTTCATCCTGCATCATATCCTCAATATCTTCCAACTCATCGGGCATCGCCTCATCATAAGAGAAGAATATGCGGTACTGACCGTCTGCTGTGAATTCAATGCCGCCTTCGTAGTTGAGGCCAAGTTCTTCCATCTCCGCTAGTTCCGCTTCTTCGAAGACGAACGCCCACTTGCCGACGAGCGGGTTATTGCCGCCTAAGTTAGCATCCTGGCTGTTGCTGTCCCCTCCGCAGGCGACAGAAGCGATGCTCATCATGACGGCTAACAGGATCAACAGTATCTTTTTCATGAGTCCCTCCCCATTTTGGCTTGATTACTTATCATGTTAATGCATGAAAATGCTGGAACAAGTTCATATGGCACAAGGCTGACAAGACAAAAAACAATTCTGCTTTGCAGCACACGCCAGTGGTGCTAAAGTGAAGCGACTAATGACGGGAGTGAGCATACAGGTGAAACACGAAGCCATTTTGATACTTGATTTCGGCGGCCAGTACAAGCAGCTGATCGCACGGCGGGTGCGGGCCCAGAATGTTTACTGCGAGGTGCATTCACACCGCAGTGATGTCAAGGCGCTGCTGGCAGCCGGATATAAAGGCGTCATTCTTTCGGGCGGTCCGCGATCCGTCAACGATGCGGATGCACCTCAGCTCGATCCCGCGATCTTTGCCAGCGCTCTGCCGGTGCTTGGCATCTGCTACGGTGCCCAGCTGATGGCAAAAGCCCTGGGCGGTGAGGTCAGCCGCGCGGACAAACGGGAGTTCGGCGAAGTGCGTGTCACGGTCGATCCGGCAGCCGCACTGTTCACAGGACTGAGACCGGAACAGACGGTGTGGATGAGTCATGCCGATGCGATCACGGGTGTACCGGAAGGATTTGATGTGACCGCGCGCGCCGGTCATCATGACGTGGCTGCGATGGAGCAGCACGAGCGAAAGCTTTACGCCCTGCAGTTTCATCCGGAGGTCACGCATACCCAGCACGGCGACATCATGCTGGCGCACTTTCTGTTCGATGTTTGCGGACTTTCAGGTACCTGGCAGATGGCGTCCTTCGTGCGAGACAAGATCGACGAGATCCGCCAGGCGGCCGGCGGCCACAAGGTCTTGTCGGCGATGTCGGGCGGTGTCGATTCCTCTGTGTCTTCATTGCTTGTGCACCGCGCGATCGGCAAGGATCTGACTTGTATTTTTGTCGATCACGGGCTGCTGCGAAAGAATGAAGCGGCTGATGTTGAGCGCATCTTCAGAAAGCGTTTTGATATGAACCTGATCCGGATTGATGCGAAAGACCGTTTTCTGAAGCGGCTTGAAGGTGTCACGGATTCGGAGCAAAAACGGAAAATAATCGGTGAGGAATTCATCCGTGTTTTCGAAGAAGAAGCCAAAAAGATTCCAGGCGTTGAGCATCTCGTACAGGGAACGATCTATCCCGACATCATTGAGTCCGGCGTCGGCGAAGCCGCCCTTATCAAGAGCCACCATAATGTGGGCGGCCTGCCTGACGATGTGGATTTCAAGACCATCATCGAGCCGCTTAGCGACCTGTTCAAGGATGAAGTCCGGCAAGTTGGCCTGGAACTCGGCATACCGGAAGACCTTGTCTGGCGGCAGCCGTTCCCGGGCCCCGGCCTGGGCATCCGGATTATGGGTGAAGTGACGGAACCGAAACTGGAAATACTGCGCGAAGCCGACGCCATATTCCGCGAAGAGATCATGCGTTCGTCGCTTCAGCGCGATCTGGGACAGTACTTTGCGGTCCTGACCGGCATCCGTTCGGTCGGGGTCATGGGCGACGGCCGCACGTATGACTACACGATCGCCCTGAGGGCTGTAACCACGTCCGATTTCATGACAGCCGACTGGGCCAAAATACCGTATGAACTGCTCGGCAGAATATCGTCCCGCATAGTCAATGAGGTAAAAGGCGTGAACCGCGTGGTGTATGACATCACGAGCAAGCCGCCGGCGACGATCGAGTGGGAATAGCAGATAAAAACCCTGAGACCATTGATATGTCGTGGCTTCAGGGTTTCTTTCTTACCGACGGTACTTCAACTGCACTACAGATCCATGTGTATTTATTCATCCGGCTTATGTAGCTTAGCAAATTGTCCGATTAACAGTTAACGACCCGTCGTCGCAGCGTCTGATCCCGAAGCCGTTCTCTCCTGCCACTCAGCTCTGGACGCGCATGGTGTTGCACACAATATCGGCTTTGTATGCCAGTACAGATCTAATTCGATAC
This sequence comes from Clostridiaceae bacterium, assembly GCA_012838355.1. Lineage (GTDB taxonomy): Bacteria > Bacillota > Clostridia > Saccharofermentanales > DTU023 > DUPJ01. Next base: position 10,302 of record DUPJ01000046.1, on the reverse strand, counting down.
GTACACCGTTCAAGTTTCGTGGTGTTCGCTACATACGCTGTGGGCCTGTTGGCAATGTGCTTTATATTCTCGTTAGGGGCGGCTCCGTGCGCAGGCTGGCTACGACAAGGGAACAGACCATTGTCGACCGCCTCGGTGCGCCAGCCAAGGCCGGTGGTGTTCCATGATTGGCGTGGGACCATATCGGCTCGGCACCATATCCACCGACACTTCCAGCTTCTCCGCAAAATGGAGGTTGATACTCCCAAACCATGATCAGGAGGTCGCATCTTGGATAACGCGCATATGAAGGACTTTGCGCCTCAGACGGTTGACAAGGTAGAGCGTCTCATTGATTTGCTCGACGAATTTGTGGAGCATCATGGTCTTAAGAATAAGCTCGCTCTGTACGCAACAGTTTGCCGGTAAACTTGAAAACAAAACGATAGAGAAACATTACGCAGTTTTTCTTAATGTTCAAAACCTCGCATCGGCCTAAACACAGGCTGTATGAGGTTTTACACGTGTTCAAGTGTCAAAGTCGGGATAATACAAACAAGATTGTACAGCTTTGGCTCACCCTTTTCCGGATTTACACCACTTTATCGGACTCTATCGACCTGCGTGAAAAGTTGTTTATTGCATCACATGGTATAAAAATTTTTTTTGCGATAAGATGCAGGTATCGACCTGCTGCCGCCAGCGATCGTAAAAAAAGCTATAGAAGGAAACCTGCCATGCTGATTAATATGACCGAATTGCTGAGCGTCGCCGAACGTTTTGACTTTGCAGTGCCCGCATTTAACATCGGTACCGGCCAGCTGCTCAAAGCTGTTATGGATACGTGCGAAGCATTGAACGCGCCGGTTATTCTGGCAATCCATCCGGAAGAACTGAAATTCCAAGGCGATGCCTTTGCAGCGCAATGCCTGTACGCCGCGCATCACAGCCGAGTGCCTTGCGTCATTCACATGGACCACGGTGATAAGATTGAGGATATGCTGAAGGCGATTCGGCTGGGATTCACGTCCGTCATGATCGACGCGTCCCATCTCCCGTTTGAACAAAACGTCGCGATCACGAAGCAGGTAGTCGCTCTGGCACATCCACTCAATATTTCGGTAGAAGCTGAACTCGGAACGATCGGCAGTACCGAAGGCGATATGGAGAAGGCGAGCGGGGAGATTATCTACACAGATCCCGGTATGGCCGCCGAATTTGTCCGTCTGACGGATTGTGACTGTCTTGCGATTGCCATCGGGACGGCGCACGGCATTTACCCGAAAGGATTTGTACCGGAACTGAAACTCGATCTGTTGTCGGAAATTAAAGGCCAAGTCAGCGTTCCGCTCGTATTGCACGGCGGCTCATCCAACTCCGATGCAGAGATTGCCGAGAGCATCCGCCGCGGCGTAAGAAAAATCAATATATCATCCGACGTAAAAGACGCATATTATCAGGAATTGCGGCTGACCCTGCGTGATTTGGTTGTGCGGGAACCATTTGCTCTGTATCCGGCCAGCATGCAGGCGGCAAAGCGGATTATCAAGGAAAAAATAGAACTCTTCAACGCACAGGACAAGATAAAACACTATAAGGATTGATTGCGGTGCAAGGTCTGGCGGGATAAGACAGTGAAGAAGCGTATTTTGTGTGTCGGATTGCTCTGTGTTGACGTGGCGGTGGAAATGCCCGACATGTCACGAGCGAATGTGTCGGACCTTCAATACGCCAGCCACATTGAAATGAACTTAGGCGGAGACGCCTGCAATCAAGCGCTGGATTTGCAATTTCTGGGCTATGAACCGGAACTTGCCTATCTTCATGGGCAAGGCATGCTGAACGATTTTGTGAAAAACTACCTGGCGTCGCTCCGTATTCCTGCGCATTCCCTTGGGAACTTGCTTCAGGACGATTTGACGATCAGCATTGTGCAGCTGCAGCAAAACGGTGAACGCACATTTACCAGTACAAAGCCGGAAGCGGGTGTGCTCGTCTTGCCGGCGACACTGGATTGGCATGCTTTCGGCGTGCTGTCGCTCGGCAGCATCGGCTTTCCGCCTCTGGACAATTCAGCATTCGTGCATAATCTGTTAAGCGAAGCAAAACGCTATGGGCTTGTCACCGTTGCCGACACCCTGCTCGGGGATTTCAGCGAGCTAAGCGATTATGCGGATATTTGGCCGTTGCTCGATTATTTTTTGCCGAGTGAAGCGGAAGCATGTGCGCTGGCCTCAGCCAATGACTATGAGGAAGCTGCGCGTGCATTTTTGCAAGCCGGCGTATCTCAGGTCGTGATCAAGCGCGGTGAAAACGGCTGTTATTACCAATATGCCGGCAAGTCAGGGCATGTGCCGGCGCTTGTCACAGAAACGCCGGTCGATACAACGGGCGCCGGAGACGGATTCGTGGCGGGATTCATCACAGGCATCATGCAAAGCGAGGCTGTCGAAGCGGCGTGCCGGCGCGGAGCCGAAGTCGCTGCGCAGGTGATTATGCAAAGAGGCGGTCATTTGAGTTAAGGCCGAAAGTATTCGGTGTGCGGAGGTGGACAAGCGTCATGTCGTATGTATTGGGCGTCGATCTCGGAACATCCGGGCTTAAGTGCTTGCTGATGCATGTAAAAAGCAATGCTGTGTTTGTCGCGCATGCCGACTATGTCTACGCGATACCGCACATCGGCTGGGCGGAACAAGATGTCGAGGAGTGGTGGCAGGCGCTGAAGCACGCCGTGCGACGCGTCATTCAGGACGCAAACGTCGATCCCCGTGAGATTGCAGCGATCAGTTTTTCCGGACAGATGCACGGTCTCGTCCCCATGGGGGCAGACGGACGGGCGGTGCGGCCGGCGATCATCTGGTGCGATCAGCGTTCCAAAGATGTCGTCGCCCGTTTCAACACGGATGACAATCGCCGCCTGTTCACCGCGCATACCGGAAACCGGTTGTTTGCCGGATTTGCGCTCGCCTCATTGATTTGGATGGCGGAGAATGAACCGCATCTCTACAAGGACGTGCGCACCATATGCTGTCCGAAGGATTACCTGCGTTATCGGCTGACCGGCAGCCTGGCGACGGAACAGACCGACGCGTCGAGTACCGGTGCATTCGATGTTGAACACGGCCGCTGGAGTGATTTCATCATCGACCATTGCAATTTGAATCCGGCCATTTTTCCTGCTGTGCATTTGCCGGCAGATCCGGCCGGAACGGTCTTGCCTGATGTTGCCCGGGAATTGGGGCTTGCACCCGATTGCACCGTTTATTACGGAGGAAGCGATCAGGTGATGCAGGCATTGGGCAATGGAATCATGCAGCGTGGTCCTGTATCGGTGACAATCGGGACGGGCGGCCAAGTGCTTTCAGTTCTTGATTCCTTCAGAATGCATGCGGGCACCGGCGCGCATACATTCTGCTTTCAGCAGGCAGACTCCTGGTATTTTCTCGGTGCAACGCTGGCTGCGGGGCAATCGCTGAGGTGGCTGAAAAACAACATCCTGAAGCTGAGCAGCTACGATCAGATGAATCTATTGGCTGAACAGGCGAAACCTGGTTCGGACGGATTGGTTTTTCTGCCATATCTGGTGGGTGAACGCACGCCGCATGCCGATCCGCTGGCAAGCGGCATGTTCTTCGGTCTGCGCATGAAGCATGACCAGCCCGCGCTGATCCGAAGTGTGATGGAGGGCGTGGCATTTTCGCTGAAAGACAGTCTGAATTGCCTGAGCGAAATTGATGTGCACCCTGATTTTGTTGTTGCCTCCGGGGGAGGGGCGGCCAGTTTGCTGTGGCTGCAAATACAAGCCGACATATTTAATCTTCCGATCTATATCTCGGAAACCAAAGAGCAGGCGGCGCTTGGCGCGGCCATGACGGCTGCCGTTGCGCACGGATATTTCTCGTCGTTTTCCGATGCCGCCGGACAATACGTGAAGCGAAGCAAGCATGCGGTTGAGCCGAATGACATGAACCGAGACGTATACGACCGCATGTACGATGGCTTCAAAGAACTCTATAAACAAAACAAACAGTTGATGAGAGACAAAAGCATCGAGTAATTGACGTTTTTGGAAAAAAAACTATTGTCCAGCCGTTTATTGCGGAATTGGCGGTGCAGCAATTTACAAGCGGGATGTATTTTCGTAATCGTTTCGCTGCGCGCCAGGTCGCAAAACGCACAACTTATGCGAAGCGCGGGGGCTGTAAATATAACAAGCTGTCAATAAAAATGTTGACACGCATGCGGGTATCCGTTAGCATGAAACAACAATAATTTTCGTGGAGAGCGTATGAAGCATCAGCAGGATCAGTATCGTGCAGTTATTGAGCGAAGCCATAACGATGCGCAGATGCTTTCCGCTGGGCCGCGCTTTTTTGCCTGCGCGCTGCAGAGTAACGTTGATCTCGTTATGGAATGGAATGCGGCGCGCTTCTCACAATTTCTTGCCGATAAATCATTTGCCGACGGGACACCTTTCCAGCCGGAACAGACAATTTTCTCGGTCGAGGCGCTGATTCAAACGTTCCTCTATTACATGGAGCGGGGTGAAGGCGGCGGTGCAGCGATTCTGAGTGACGATGCCCTGCAGTTTCTGAAACAAGAATTTAAAGCGAAAAACGCGCTGGGCGGGACCGGAGCACAGAGTGCAGCGGCGCTCGGTCATTTTACCTACCCGGTACTCGTTCATCTGACCGATTCAAGCAAGGACGTGCAGGCGCTGCTCGATCACGAGCGCATCGATACGATATGCCATCAGCAACGCGTGCCGGTTGCTCGCGCAGTCGACTGTGAGTTCAATGCACGGCATTATATCTGGCAGTTTGACGCCGGTGACACCGTTTCCTGGGCCAACGGCAGTTTTACGATTCCGAAGTCTAATCGCCTGATCCTTGATGACGACACCATTCACGCGGATCCGCCGATTAACGGAGACTTTTTTTCTTATTGCGAGAAAGAAGCGGAGCATATTCTCACCTATAGCATTTCCGGCTTGCATCTGATTGTTGACGAAACGGTTTTGCGGAAGGTGGCGTCTTTGCTGCTTGAACATTTTGCGCGGCTTCGGCGTAAAAATCCAGATCTGCCCGTGTATTTTGAGCTGGCGCATTACGCCTCGCGCGATGTGATGCATCTGGCGGTTGAATGCCTGTCGCCGCAAATCGATATCCTGGGCATTAATGAAGATGAACTGAGTATGTTCATGGGCGAACCGTGCCACCGTGCACCCGATCTGCCGGCGCGTCTGACCTGGCTGAGACACAAGCTGAAGGTGCCGGCCATTTGTTTGCATATGAGGACGTTTTCCGCGCTGTCGGGCGTTGATACGAACGATCCGGCATACCGGGATGCGCTGATCATGGGGAACACGCTGGCCGGTGCCAAGGCGGCGTACGATCGGTATGCGACACCTGAAGATTGCCTGAATTACGCCGATTTCCCTTTGAGTGCCGAAGGTGTCAGGCTGGTCGAGAAGATGCAGGATTGCGAAGCGGAACAATTTGTGGCTGTGCCTGCACGCGATATCGGCTTGCCGAAAGCGACGATCGGCTTGGGTGACTGCTTTGCGGCAGGCATGCAGACAGGATTGTGGCGGCAGCAGCATGTGATCCGCCGCGAGGAGCACGCATGCAGTTACTGAATACGATAAAAAAGCGGTACTCCGGTTTTTATAAGGCGGAACGGCGGGTTGCCGACTTGATTCTGTCTGAACCGGAAAAGGCCGTATCGATGGTAATCACCGAGCTTGCCGATCAGAGCGGCGTCAGCGAAGCGACGGTGTTGCGTTTGTGCCGAAAAATTGACTGTGAGGGCTATTCGCAATTCCGGCTGAAACTCGCAAATGAAATCGGTTTGAACAAAAGTCAGCTGTCTTTCAAAGGAGCGGAGGGAGCGAACGAGTCGATTTTCGGCCGTCTGAGCGAAGTGATAAAAAATCTGAGCAGCCAGGTGACCGAGACACAGCTCGAAGCGGCGCAGCAGCTGATTACCTCCAGTACCCTGATTTATGTCGTTGCCACGGGCAATACGATCCCGCTTGCTCAGGAGTTTGCCTTCAGGCTGTCACGGTTGGGCAAGCGCGCATTTGCTGATTCGCATATGGAAGGCAATATAAAGAATGTGAATCTGGCTACGGCAAGCGATCTCGTCATCGGGATCAGCCATGGCGGGGATTCGCTTAGTGTCATTCAGATGTTTGAACTGGCAAAGGAGCGGAAGGCAAAACGATTGCTTATTTGCGGCACGCCGCACGCTCCGCTCAGCAAGCTTGCCGATATTGCGCTTGTGGGTGAAGGCATCGTGGAGCTTCAATGCAATCCAGGTGTTTCCACCCATATCAGCGAGTACGCCATCATTGATGCGCTTGTCTTCGGATTGTTTTGCCAGACCGAGAGCGGTGCAGGCAAAGACATGGATCTGATGATATCCACTACGAAGGTTTGAAGGAGACCATAGATGTGAGCGAGCAGGATAAAAATCTCATCTTTGAGTGTTCCGGTGTTTACAAGGCATTCGGCGGTACGCAGGCGCTGCAGGATGTCCAGCTTCAGGTCAAGCCCGGGTCTGTACATGCACTGCTTGGCGAAAACGGTGCCGGCAAGTCGACCTTAATGAAGTGCATCATCGGCATGTACAAAATCGATCGCGGGACTATGCTGTACAACGGAGAACCGTATATGGCCCGCAGTACATCCGAAGCACTCGGCAAAGGCATCTCCATGATTTATCAGGAGCTGAACATTGAGCCGTTTCTTTCCATCGCTGATTCGATCTTCTTGCACCGCGAGTTCGTCAGCGGCATTTTCTTGAGCAAGAAAAAACAGAACGAAGAAGCGCAGCGTATACTTGATGACTTCGGCTTCAATAAAAAAGCAACGACGCTGATGGGTGAACTGACGATCGCGCAATGCCAGATGGTGGAAATCATCAAAGCCGTTTCCTATCAGGCGAATATCATCATCATGGATGAGCCGACATCGTCGCTTGACAATACTGAGACCGAACGGCTGTTCAAGGTCATCCGTGAACTGAGAGCGAAGGGCGTCGCGATCATTTACATTTCGCACCGGATGGAAGAAATATTTGAAGTGTGCGATGAGGTATCGATTTTCCGGGACGGCAGGTATGTCGGTTACTACGAAATCGGTGACGTGACGCAGGATCAGTTGATTTCCTTGATGGTAGGACGCTCGGTTGAAAGTGTGTTTCCAAAGGTCGATTGCCCGATCGGGGATGAAGCCATTCGAGTAGAGAATTTAAGCGGAAAAGGTTTTTCGGATATCTCATTTTCTGTGAGGAAGGGCGAGATTGTCGGTTTGACGGGGCTAGTCGGCTCGGGACGAAGCGAGTCGATGAAGGCATTGTTCGGGTTGGATCCGCTTGCTTCCGGAACGATTTATCTGGAAGGCGAGGAAGTGAAAATACCGTCTCCGCGTGCGGCCATTGAGCTTGGCATCGGCATGGTTAATGAAGATAGAAAGAATTACGGCCTGTGCCTGCACCGCTCCGTGCTGGAGAATATTTCTCTGCCTAATCTCCGGGCCTCTCAGCCGAAGCTTTTTCTTAATAAGAAACGCGAGGCAAAAGAAGGCGGCGACATCGCGAAAATGGTCACCGTCAAATGCCGGTCGCTGGAGGATACTGTTTACTCCCTGAGCGGCGGTAACCAGCAGAAGGTTGTCGTCGGCAAATGGATCATGTCGCAGCCGAAAGTGCTGATTCTCGATGAACCGACGCGCGGCGTTGACGTCGGTGCGAAAGCAGAGCTGCACGCGCTGATGAGCAAGTTTGCGGCGGAAGGCATGGCCATCATCATGATCTCGTCGGAACTGCCGGAGATCATGGGAATGAGTGACCGCGTGCTTGTGTACTGCGAAGGTAAACTGATCGGCGAAATTATGCGGGCAGACATTCTGTCCGGAAAAATCACGCAAGAAGATATTTTGCAAAAAGAGTTCGGTGCATAAGGAGACATGGAATTATGGTTTTAGGTATGACAACGAGTAAGCAAGTGAAAGCACGCATGCTTCTTGGGAAATACGGCATCGGTATTGTCCTGTTGTTCTTAATGCTGATTATCGGCATTCTGGAACCGAGCTTCCGCACGGGCACCAACTTTTTGAATGTTGCGACTCAAGTGTCGATCAACGGGCTGATCTCATTCGGTATGTGTCTCGTAATTACCACAGGTGGTATTGATCTGTCGGTAGGTGCTCAATTAGCCCTGGTCAGCTGCGTACTGGGACAGCTCATCACAAAGCAGGGCATGAATGCGCTGCTGGCAATAATCATTGCCGTGCTGGTGAGTACCTTTCTCGGTTTCTTGAACGGTATCCTGATTTCACGGTTCCATATGTTTCCGTTTGTCGTCACGCTGTCGAGTCAATTGATCATCAGGGGACTTGCGCAGATTATCAGCGGCGGTCAATCGATTCCACTGCAAAGTACGTTTATTACGGATGTCTACAACATGAAACTGCTGGGCATACCGTTTCCGATTCTTTATCTTACCGTGGCTACCGTTGCCGCCTACCTGATCTTGCATTGGACCAAGCTTGGCCGCTACATATTTGCGGTCGGCGGCAATGAGAATGCGGCAATTGCTTCCGGCGTGAACCATTACTGGGTAAAGACCACCGTCTATATGATCAGCGGATTGATGGCAGGCCTTGCCGGGGTCATCATGGCCGCGAAGACGGGCTCGGCGCAATCGAATATCGGTGTGGGTTATGAGACTGATGCCATCGCAGCCTGCGTTATTGGCGGTACGTCTTTTGCCGGCGGCGAGGCGACGATCCCCGGTGTCTTGATGGGCATATTCATCATCGGCTTTATTTACAACGGCATGAATCTTATTGGCATTCAGTCGTACTTCCAGCCCATGACCAAGGGTATGGTCATTATTCTGGCCGTCCTGATGGATATGTTCATGAAGCGCAAGAATGCTTAACAATCTGAGTAAGCCGTTTTAATGAGGTAATGACAATCTGAAAGATTGTTGTCTCACCGGAAGGTGAGAGATAGGAGGAAGAACATGAAAAAAAGATGGATCGCACTGGCATTGGCGCTCATCATGGTATTCAGTCTCGTTTCCTGTGCTAAAGAGGAACCGGCTGAAACAACGAGCGAACCGGAACCGGCCGAAACCACGAGCGAAGCGGCTGAGGCTGGAAGAACGGGGGACGTCAACGGAGATGGCAAAATCATCGTAGGCTACATCTCGAAGAACATTACGGACCCCTTCCATGCACCGATCAATGATTACGCAAAGACAAAATTCGATGAGCTTGTCGCAGACAAAACAATTGATGAATGGACTGGGATTCTGGACGGTGAAACTGACCCTGCCAAACAGGTTGACCGCGCTTCTGAGTGTGTTTCCAAGAAGTGCGACTACGTCATCATACTGCCGGCTGAAGCCGCAGGCTCTGACCCGGCGCTTAAAAACATGGTTGAAGCAGGCATCGAGGTTATCGTCGTGAATTCCATGACCGCCAGCACCAGCGAACTTGCGATGTGCTATGTCGGATCTGATGACGTGCAGGCCGGTGAGATGCTTGCGAACTGGGTAATCGATCAGGTACCGGACGGCGGCAAATATGCACACTGTCAGGGCGTGATCGGAAACTCAGCTCAAATCCAGCGCGGTGAAGGTATTGCCAAGATTATGGATGCAAACGACAAGTTCGAATCGACCGGCGACTTCCCCTGCGATTGGCAGGCGAACAAAGCGTCCGACGTTGCCTCAGACCAGATCAGCAAACACGGCGAAGAGCTGGTTGCGATTATCTGTGACAATGACGACATGTCTTCAGCGGCTCAGAAAGCTGCCAACAATGCAGACCGCAGCGATATCGTGTGCGTCGGCGTTGACGGCAACCAAGGTCCGCTCCAGATGGTCAAAGACGGCGAGATGGGCGCTACCATCCTTCAGGACGGTGTCGGCCAGATTTCCGGCGGCATCGACGCGATTCTGCAGAGTCTCGAAGGCGAAACACCTGAAAAACTGACGATGATTCCGTTTGTCCTGGTCACCAAGGATAATGTGGACGAGTATCTTCAGAGCTAAAATGATTCGTCCAGATTGGACACAATGCCGGCCGGAGACAAATCGTCTCCGGCCGGTTGTGTATTCAGGCATGAATGCCGCGGCGCGCAATAGAAAAGCGTAAGCACTAACTCAGCTCGAATTATCAGCAGATAGTGTCCCGATAATGGTGTAAAAGCAAAAGAGTGAGTCATCTCACTTTCTCCGTTAAACTTGGTTTAGAGAAAAAACAATCAAGTGGAGGAAAGCAAGAATGACTCGCCTTAATTTTACACTGG
>DUPJ01000045.1 GCA_012838355.1 Clostridiaceae bacterium | reverse complement strand
TTGTTCACCATGTAGGGCAAATCGGTCACGACGATGCGGTGCCGGTGACCGCGCATCTCCTCGACTTCCGTGTGGGCTCTCACCAGAATGCGGCCCCGGCCCGTCTTATATGCCTGCCGGATTCCGCTCATTCCAAGGATGCTGGCACCAGTCGGAAAGTCCGGGCCGGGAATCAGCTGCATCAGCGATTCGACAGTCGCGTCCGGGTTATCGATCAGGTAAACGGCGCCGTCGATGACTTCGCCAAGATTGTGCGGCGGAATGTTGGTCGCCATGCCGACGGCTATACCGGTGGAGCCGTTGACCAGCAAGTTCGGGAAACCGGTCGGCAGAACGACGGGCTCCATGTGATGCTCGTCAAAGTTCGGGATAAAGTCGACCGTATCCTTGTTGATATTATTCATCATTTCGCCGGCGAGACGCGTCAGCCGTGCTTCTGTATACCGGTACGCAGCCGGCGGGTCGCCGTCGCGCGAACCAAAGTTTCCGTGTCCGTCAACCAGCATGTGGCGCATGGAAAAATCCTGCGCCAGACGCACCAGTGAATCATAGACGGCAGCGTCCCCGTGCGGATGGAAACGCCCGAGGACGTCACCGACCGTAGTCGCACATTTTCGATACGGTTTGTCAGCCGTAAAGCCCTGCGTAAACATCGAATATAAAATGCGCCGGTGCACCGGCTTCAGACCGTCGCGCACATCGGGCAGCGCACGGTCGGAAATGACGCTCATCGCATAATCGATGAACGATTTTTTCATTTCATCTTCCAGGTCAATCGGGATGATTGTGTTGTTCGGGGATTGGAAAGCTTGGTCGATGGCGTCTTCTTTTCGTCGTTGTTCCTGTTGTTTTGATTGCGGCGAATCTGCCATGCATGACCTCCGGGAATGTAATACCCGATTATACCATGAATGTCGCCCGGCCTGAGGCCGAATCCCTTATATTATAAAGGGCGTTTTCGCATGGCGCCGAGACTCCTCGGCAGATGTTTTGGTGTCGCGCTGACCTTCGTGAAAACATACAGAGTCCGGGTGACGTCACCGGTCAGGGTCAGCCGAAGCGTTTTTGTCAGCTCGGCGCCCAGTTTGCCGATAAAGGTCGGCACAGCTTCTTCCTGCCCCCGCATGGCGATAAACTGTCCGCCCGTTCGGACGAATGGCAATGACATTTCGAGCAGCATATCGAGTGATGCCACAGCGCGCGCCGTGACCACGTCAAATTGCCCGCGCAGATCCGAATCGTGCGCCAGCAATTCTGCCCGCCCGAGCCTGATGTCGGCATCAAATCCCACATGGGCTGCCGCATCGGTGAGAAATCGAACCTTTTTGCCGATGCTCTCGATCACGGTCAGACGAATGTCCGGCCGAACGAGCTTGACGGCAAAGCCGGGGAAACCGGCACCTGTGCCGATATCGAGCAGGCTGCAGCCGTCCGGCAGCAGCGGCAAGAGCGTCCAGCTGTCTTCAAAATGCTTGACAGCCACATCCTCCGGCAGAACAATCCGGGTCAGATTCAGTTCCCGGTTCACGTCAAGCATATAGTCAACAAAGGAAAGCACATCCGTTTTTACCGAGTCGGAAAGTGAAAGCGCGGAGCGTTTCGCCGCCGCGCAGATGGCATCCGCGTACGCGGCCCGGTCAACGTTCACGTCAGATCCTCCAGTGATGTTTTCAGCCGTCTCGCTCTTGTACGTGACTCCAGCCAGACTAAGAGCACCTGAATGTCGGCCGGCGTGACACCGGGCAGACGCGAGGCCTGCCCGACCGAAGCGGGTCGTCTCGCAGACAAAACCTGCCTCGCTTCCAGCCTGAGTCCGCTGAGTGCCGTGTAATCCGCGTCGTCCGGCAGACGCCGCCGTTCCAATTCGATAAATTTCTTTCGTCGCGACATCTCGAGGCGGATGTATCCTTCGTAGTGAACATCATATTCAAGCGTGCGGATCCAGGCCTGCGGCAGAACGGGACGCTCGGGATCCAAAGGAGAGAGCGCGTCATATGACAGTTCGGGGCGTTTCAGCAGACTCAAAAGCGATGCAGCTGCTTTCAGCGGTGCAGACGAGCATGATGCAAGATGTGCATTAACCGTCTCATCCGGCTGAATGCGCACCGCCTGAAGGCGTTCTCTTTCCTCTGCGATAGCCGTTTTCTTCTCAAGGAAGCGGGCAAAGCGCGTCTCTTCGATCAGGCCAAGCTCATGTCCGAGCGGTGTCAGACGCATATCGGCATTGTCCTGACGCAGGAGCAGACGGTACTCAGCCCGCGACGTCATCATGCGGTAAGGCTCATTCGTGCCGCGGCTGACCAGATCATCAATCAGGACGAAAATATAGGCCTGCGAACGGTCGATCTGCACCGGATCCTGACCGCGCATCTGCCGCACCGCATTAATCCCCGCGATCAGTCCCTGAGCCGCCGCTTCCTCGTAGCCGGACGAGCCGTTTACCTGGCCGGCAAGATAAAGCCCCGGCCAGTCCCGCACCTGCAGGGCATGAGTCAGAACAGTCGGATCCACGTTGTCGTACTCGATGGCATACCCGAACCGCATGATCTCGGCCTTCTCGAGGCCGGGAATCGTGCGCAGCATATCCTCCTGAACATCCTCCGGCATCGATGTCGACAATCCGGAAAGATAGATCTCTTCCGTATCGAGTCCCGTCGGTTCGATAAACACATGGTGACGCAGATGATTCGGGAACTTGACATACTTGTCTTCGATCGACGGGCAATAGCGCGGGCCGATGCCTTCGATCAGGCCGCTGTAAAGCGGCGAGCGGCCGATGTTGGAAAGGAGCAGCTCGCGCGTGGCGTCGGTCGTCCATGTCATGTGGCAGGGCAGTTCCGCCTTGGGCGTAAAATCACCCAGCTCATTGGCGAAGGAAAAGGGATACGCCGGCAGCTCGCTGTCCTGCTGCTCCAGCTTCGAAAAGTCGACCGACGACCGCTTGACCCGGACCGGCGTGCCGGTTTTGAAGCGGCGCACGGGAAGTCCCAGTGCACGAAGCGAGGCAGACAATTCAGTGGCCGGCTGCAGCTGATCCGGCCCGCTGTCATAGATTGCCTCGCCGATGATCACCCGGGCTTTCAGAAAAGTGCCGCTCGCCAGAATAACGGCAGAGGCAAGATAAATCGTTCCTGTTTTGGTACGGACGCCGCTGACGGCCGACCGCGTGTCATTTACGATAAATGATGCGGCCTCCTGCTGCAGCAGGCGAATATTCGGTTCATCCTCAAGACGCTGTTTCATACCGCGCTGATAGGCCGTGCGGTCGGTCTGCGTGCGCGGACTCAGTACGGCCGGACCGCGCGAGGCGTTCAGCATGCGGAACTGAATCATCTGCTCGTCGGCCAACAGCCCCATGGCACCGCCAAGCGCATCGATTTCGCGCACGATCTGACCTTTGGCCGTGCCGCCGATGCTCGGATTGCACGGCAGATTTGCCAGTGCATCAAGCGTCATGGTTAAAAGCAGGACGGTTGCGCCGAGCTTCGCAGCGGCAAGCGCCGCTTCCGAACCGGCGTGCCCCGCGCCAATGACGATGAGGTCATACGAGCCGGCCACTCGTCCTCCGGGGAGTCGCATTGCTTCCGTCAGCGTATACATCTATTTACCGACACAGAACGAAGAAAAAATGGTGTCCGCCAGCATTTCCGATACATCATCGCCAGTCAGTTCAGCCAGCCGATCAGCCGCGTGCCGCAGCCGCACAGCCACGAGATCAAATGTCAGTCCGGCTGAAATTTCAGACGCCGCTTCCGCAAGTTCGGCTGCGACGTCGACCAGAACCTGCTTGTGTCTCACATTCGTCACCAAGAGATCGGATGCGCCGGCTTTATCCGTTTCATCCAGCCTGGCTGCGATGGCCCCGGCCAGCAGCGCCTGGTCGTCAGCCCGGTAGGCCGAATACGAAATTACAGAAGCGGCGGGCAGCGCCTGCTTCAGCATGGCAAGGGTCGTTTCCATGCGCGCCTGACGCCCCGGCGTATCGAGCAGATCGTCTTTGGAGAGTATCAGGACAATACCCTTGTCCTCGGCCTGCAAAGCGCGCAATGCTGCCAGATCCGCTTCGGTCGGGCGATCCGTGAACAGCGCCAGAATGATGTCGGCTCCGGCCACAGCCTCTTCGCTGCGGCGAACACCTTCTCTTTCGATCACATCATCCGTCTCGCGCACGCCGGCCGTATCCACAATGATGACTTTGTATCCGCCAAGTTCGAGATGATGCTCGATCGTGTCGCGTGTCGTGCCCGGAATATCAGTCACAATCGCGCGATTCATGCCGATGAAAGCGTTCAGCAGGCTTGACTTGCCGACGTTCGGCTCACCGTAAATAACGACGCGTGCGCCGTCATGAATCAGGCGGCCGCGCCGGTAAGTCTGAGACAGATGTTCCAGCATCCGGCCGAGCGACCGCACCTGATCGCTTAACTCTGCCATGGCCTCCGCATGCATTTCGTGTTCGGGGAATTCGAGCATCAGCTCGACGGAGGCCATCGCGCGATACAGTGACGCTGAGGCCTCTTTGAATTCAGCCGAGAGCCGGCCTTTCAGCTGTCCGTAAGCCGATGCCGCCTGCCGTTTTGCTTCCGATCCGATCAGGTCCATGATCGCTTCGGCTTGAACGAGATCGATTTTCCCATTCATGAATGCGCGCCGGCTGAATTCACCCGGTTCGGCAATGACGGCTCCGGCTTCCAGCAAGGCTGCCAGAATGGCGCGCTTGACCGCACTGCCGCCGTGACACGTAATTTCCACCACGTCTTCACCGGTGAACGAGTGGGGAGCCAGAAAGACAGCCACAACCACCTCGTCAATATCGGCAAAATCACCGGGCGACATCGTGTAGCCCGCCATGGCCGCCGCACGCTTATGCGATCGTTTCGGTCTGAAAAAGCGATCTGTCAGCGTGACGGCATCCGGACCGGATAAACGAATAACCGCCAGACCACTTTGGCCGGGCGGTGTAGACGGTGCGACAATGGTCTCTATGGCAAATTGCGAGTCCGTCATGTCAGTCTTCCGGAGCGATCACCACGTACCGTTCCGGGTCGACCCCCTGACTGTACGACGTGAGACCGGTTTTCCTCTTGAGTGCCAGGTGCACGACGCGACGTTCAGCGGCTGTCATCGGTTTCAGTTTTCCCGGCTGACCGCTCGTCCGGACACGTTCCGCTGTCCGATTAACGACTTCGAGTATCTTCTTTTCGCGGCGCTGGCGATAGCCCCCGATATCGAGCGAGACGCGCACGCGGTCCTCCGTCAGACGATTGACCGCCAGTCCCGTAAGATATGCGATCGCATCAAGCGTTTCACCATGATGGCCGATCGCGGCGCCGCAGTCCCTGCCGGTGACTTCGATGTTTAAAGAACCGTCCTCGCCGATGTATGACCCGATGCGTCCGTGAATATCGAGTCCCTGCATAATCGCCTGCACGTAGTCGAGTGCGGCATCTTCAAGCTCCGGCGTAACCTGACCGAAGACGGCATCGTCTTCCTCGGCCTGCTTCGGTTCAGGACCCGCTTCGTCCGCCTCTTCCTCCAGCGGGATATCGGCAGGCATGGTCATTTCTTCTTCGGCGCCATCCGCAAGGGTGACGCGAACCCGGGCCGGCTTCTTGCCGAATCCGAGAAGTCCGCCGGCTTCACCTTCTTCGATGACTTCAATGAGAACATCGTCGATGCCGGCTCCAAGCGTGGCCAAAGCCTGTTCGATCGCAAGATCTACTGTTTTGGCCGTCGTTTCTACCCAATTTGACATGGCTTTATATTCCTTCCAAACGCGCCGTCCGGCGCGGCTTTTTTTTTCTATTCGGCCTTCGGTCTGAAACGGTCCAGAAAGCTTTTCTTCGGCTCATCGCCTTCCGACTGCAAACGCTTGTCGTAGCGCGCCGCGTCCATCATCTGCTGTTCGCGATACGGCTTGACATAGAAGACATACCCGAGCCAGGCCTGCAGAATGTACATCAGGTTTGCAATCACCCAGTGCACACCCATGGCGGCGGGAAGCGTAAAGACCGTGATCAGCATAAAGAGCGGCATCATCCAGGTCATCGATTTCATCATGCCGGCTGACGGATCCTTCGGTGTCTGACCGGCTTTGGCCGGATTTCTCTTTTCCCGTTCTTTATCCTCTTTGGAGATCTGGGGCGTCAGCGTCGTCATGCGCGTGATCCGCATCTGGATCATCATGGTCACGATCGTCAGAATCGGCCAGACCAGAAGCGGCAGGAAAATGGCGGATTGCGCACCAAACCAGTCGCCGGGATTGTAAGACGGCGTCATGCCGAGATCCATCCCGAGGAACTCCGTGTTAATCAGCTGATTCAGCTGCATATAGCCGCTGTTGACGACTTCGGCCAGCGAAGTCGCCGATGATCTGAGTCCGTTCAGCAGGGGGATGTCCATTGAGGCTGCATTGTTGGCAACGCTTTCCGTGATCACGCCGTTCTTCATGAGGACAGCGGCAATATTGCCGATGTTTTCTACCGAGACGCGCCCAATGTACTGGAGCGGCGCACGGAAAATCGTGAAGATCGGCCAGATCAGGATCAGCTGCAAAAGCGATGGAAGGCAGCCGGCCGCCATCGAAATGTTGTGCTTTTTCATCAGCTCCTGCTGAAGCTGCTGCTGCCGCTGCATATCTTTCGGATACAATCGCTTGATCTCGTTTATGTCCGGCTGAAGGGCCTGCTGGCGCACCATCGACCGCGACGATTTGAGTCCGAGCGGAATCAGTACGGCACGGAATATGAGCGTGAACAGGATGATGACGAGGCCGTAATTGCCAATCCAGTCGTACATGATGCCAAGCAACCAGCCGAATAATCTGTAAAGCGGATCCAACATAACTAAGTGTTCCTCACATTCATCGGGGACTCATCCCCGCGATTCTTTCTCAACAGGGTCATATCCCCCTTTGCCGAACGGGTTGCAGCGCAGTACCCGCCATATGGCTTTGGCCGTTCCGATAAATGGCCCTTTTTTGGCAATCGCCTCAATCGCGTAATTTGAACACGTTGGCGTGAAACGGCACACGGGCGGGCGATGCGCTGATGCACGCTGATACCAGCGGATCAGCTTGATCAGCCAGTCAGCGACCATGGACAAGCAGTTTCGATCGCGCCAAAAGTCCCTTGATTTCATTCTGCAGCTCGTCGAAAGGAGCCTTTGCTGCAGTGGCCTTGGCGGTCAATATAAGATCGTACCCGTTCGGAAGCAATACGTCGAGCCGGCGAAACGCTTCGCGCAACCGCCGCTTCAGACGATTTCTCAGAACGGCACCGCGAACCTTCCTGCTGACAGCAACGCCAAGGCGCAGCTGCGCTGCACCGGAACGATTGGCATGCAAAACGACATGCCGTCCCGGGTAATACTGACCCCGGCGAAAGACGAGGCCGAAGTCACGATTATTTTTCAGACGCGTATACTCGGGTATGTCCATCTACCGCTTTCAGGCGGACAGCTTCTTACGTCCTCTGAGGCGACGGCGTTTCAATACATTGCGGCCGGACGCCGTGCGCATTCTTTTGCGAAACCCGTGTTCACGCTTCCGCTGGCGTTTTTTGGGGTTGAATGTCGGTTTCATATCATATCCTCCAGGGAGTTATCCTCAAGCTTCAAGATTATACGTATGACGTCTGCCTCATGTCAAACGATAGCACGATGCCCGCGTCATCACTAAGCTGAAGATTACCACGAAATCGCGTCGGGATCGGCCGAAAAGCCGACGCAGCCTGTCAGACCGGCAAGCAGTTCCACATCACCCGGTTCCAACGCAAAATCGAATACCTGGCTGTTCTCCCTGATTCTGGCCGGCGTGACTGACTTTGGCAGCGGCAGGTAGCCGCGCTCCAGACTCCAGCGGATCGCGATTTGGGCAATCGTCTTGTTGTATTTTTCGGCCAGCTTCTGCACGTCCGGCACTGAGAATATGGCTCCGGATCCGAGCGGACTGTATGCTTCCAGAAGCATATCCCGCTCCCTGCTGTAGGCCGCCACGTCATCCTGCGTGTCGCCGGGCGCCAATCGGATCTGATTTACCATCGGCTTGACAACGGCGTGCAGAAGCAAAGCATCGATATGGTGAGGCCTGAAGTTGCTGATGCCGATGCTTCTGACTCTGCCGGCGCGATGAAGATCCTCAAACGCACGCCACGTTTCACGATTTTGTTCCTTCCAGTCATCGCGAAAATCGGCGGGACGAGGCCAGTGAATCAAAAACAGATCGAGATAATCCGTCTGCAGCCGTTCGAGACTTTCCTCGAAACGGCGCATCGTCTCATCGTAGCCGCGATACGGGTTGGCCAGCTTCGTCGTCAAAAAGATCTCGCTCCGGTCGATACCGCTTTGGCTGATCGCCCGTCCGACGCCGGCTTCATTCTCGTACGCCTGAGCTGTGTCGATATGGCGGTACCCCGTTTCCAGCGCGGTCAGCACGCTCTGACGGGCTGCCTCTTCATCAGCTTGCCATGTGCCGAAGCCAATGCAGGGGATCTCCACGCCGTTCGAAAGCGTGTAGGTATCTTTCAACGATTTGAATTTCATCTTAATTTCTCCTTGTATGTTTAATTCTGGTTTTGTCTGATCGGTTTGAATCTGATCGGATTGAATAATGGTTCTCTTTTATTTTACCTATATCAGAGCCAGGTCAGCCAGACATCCGGCTGATAGCCAACTGTGGCGCGCCCCCCATCCCGTACAACCGGTGCGCGAAACAGGAGCGGGTGCTCCAGCGCCTTCTGCAGCCGCTGTTCGGACGCAAGATGGAGAAAAAGATGATAAGCATCCTGATCCTTCGTTTTCGGGTCAATCAGCTGGTCAAGTCCTCCTGCCGCGGCCGCAATCTTCGTCAGTTCGCCTTTGGAAAAACCTTTTTCGCCGAGATCGATATATTGAAACGGAATCTTTCTTTCCTTGAAAAATCGTTTGGCTTTTTCCGTATCGAATGATTTTTTGCGTCCAAATATCTGCACATTCATGGGGCCTCCTGATTTATGCGGCGACATCGCCCTGCCACTTTCTGACGAAACCACCATGACATGAGCGGAATTTGAATGCAAACAGATAAAACTGGTAAAACCGGCCTATTCGTCTCGTTTCGTAACATACAAGACAAAAGATCATTAGAACCATACGAAAAGTTTGTGCAGCGACCATCATGTTAAAATAAAACACGGGCAGTACTTTGTCTGTCCGCTAAAGTTAAATAAAAATGGAGGAAACACATGAAAAAAATTCTTGTTATGCTTCTGGTACTCGGCCTGGCACTGGGGGCTGTTGCGTGTGCAGGCACACCGGCTGCCACAACCGGTGCCGCACCTGAAGTAACAGACGCACCGGCAACCGAAGCGCCGACGGATGCACCAACGGAAGCGCCGGTTGAAGAAACAGAAGCCCCAGTTGAAGAGACGGAAGCGCCGGCAACGGAAGCGGCTGTTGAAGAAACTGAAGCGCCGGCCGTCGAAGGCGGCGTGGAAGCTGAGATTTCGGTTCAGGTTGAGGAAGCCTGGGAAGGGTATTACGATGAGGCGATCGCACGCGTTCTGGAAAAGAACCCGGATGCCGTGATCAACAAAATCGTGATCGGCTCCTTTGAGCATTTTGACATCCTGTCCTCAACCGATGCCACCAACCCGGACTTCGCGGATGTCTTCGCGATGCCGGCTGACCGCCTGGCCGGTCTGCACAAAAATGATGTTCTGGCAGCCATCGACAGCCAGCGCATGGCCGCCACCGTTGGCGGGTTCGACGATTATGACGCCGGTTTGGGCGGCAACTTCATGATTGAAGGCGAATACTTCGCGTTCCCGATGAACATCGAAACCCTGATTCTCTTTGGCAACAAAGCCAACCTGGAAGCGTCCGAAATCGTTCTGGACGCCCCGATCGAGCTGATCGGCAATGAAGAAAAAGTTCTTCTGCCGCTGTTTGACGCCTGGTTCGGCGTAGCCGCAACCAACTCGAGCGACATTGAACTGCTTGGCAAAGATGAAAACGGCGAACTTTACTCCGACATGACACTCGCATGGGAAGACCTCCCGGCCGAAAAACAGGCCACCATCGAAGCCCTCTACGAATACTGGAAGTACAACAACGAAGCCAATACTTCGCTGTTTGACGCTGACAGCGGCTGGGGCTATATCGACGAAGAGTTTAAGTCTGAAGGCGGTTCAATCATTCGTTTGGGCGGCCCGTGGGAGACCGGATCGAACACGGAACTGGCCGGCGAAGGCAATGTTGACGTATTCCCGATTTCCATGCTGACCGTGGCTGAAAAACCGCTGCGCCACTGGAAAGGCGGCTGGGGCCTCGCCATCAACGCCAGAGTTGAAGAAAACGAAGACCAGATGGAACTGGCCCACCAGCTGATCGAAGAGATCATGAACACTGAGTACGCCGTTGATTTCTTCCGCTCAGCCGGAAAGATCATGGAGAACGTGCCGGTTGACGTGTACCTCGCTTCGGACCTGTCCGATTCGGACAAGGCCGTCATCTCCGCCGTCATCGCAAGCTATGCCGAAGCACCGCTCCGTCCGCTCTTTGAAGAGTGGGGCCAGGTCTGGGATACGTACCAAAACGGCATCCTCTCCTGGAACAACGTGAAGCCGGAATCGGTTGAAGACGCTTACAATGAGCTGAAGTCAAGCTTCGAAGCCATGATGGGCAATTTCTAAACCAGAAACCACGGTTACAGTAAAGAGGGGGCTTTGGCCTCCTCTTTTTTTTGTTGCAGCACTGAGAAGCATGACAATTTCTGTGACGCGATCATGTCAAACGCGAACATGCCGCGGTTAAGCGGCAAGTTACCGCCGATACTTCGTCTTCACCCCTTTTTTTATTGTCTGAAGTGTGTGAATATGACTCAGGTGGCTTATGAAGTTTGTGGTGCGCAAAGGATCGTTGTATCTCGTCCTGATTGTCACAGCACTGCTCGTGCTGTCAGATTCTCTCGACGCGCTGATGCGCGGCAAGGATGCCGCGATCTTTCGACAATTTGCCGATGCGAGTCCCGAGATTTCTGCGGCAGACTATGTTGCGCTGATTTCCATATCTCTGATTATCAACACGCTGATTCCGGTCACTTATGCCATTTACCAGTACTTCTCCCTCCGCTTCGCCGGACAGAGCTCACTTGCGCGAGCCGTCTGGGGCATTTTACTGATCGGTGCACTGGCTATGCGTCTGCTCGGCATTAATCTGTCCTCCCTCTTTGCCATCCTGTCCTCCGTTTGTTTAGCCGTCTTATTTATCCATCACATCCTGATGAAATCTGCCGTCAATCGTGAAAGGAGCTCCACCCGATGAAGATTCCTCTGCAGTTATTAGACGACGTCGGCCGTGACTACCCGCGCAAAAATGCGTATTTGCGGGATCTGGCGAACGCGTCGGAGCAAGGCGACAAGGCGGCACTGAAGCGTCTCATCGCCGAGAAGGACGAGCACCCGTACATGGTCCGTCTGAATGCTTACCTGAAGGAAAAAGACGCGTTCATGTCGGTCCTGCCGAAGATTCTCGAAGCCGAATGGGAGAAAGCCGAAGCGTATGAAGATCCGGTGCTCCGTCGTTTGGAGAAAGACTATCTCAGGCAAAGAGAGCTCGCAAAGTTTTATACGCCGTACGTCGATCTCAGCTATGACGCGGAATACGAGGCCAGACGAGCGACCCTGAAAGTAAACCGCCTGCCTGTGATGATTGCGGACCGCAAGCGCCAGATTGAGGATTTGCGTCACGCAAAATCCGAGCAGCTGCGTCAGGATCCGACCGAACAGACGGCGGCCAAGTCCCGCTTTCGCAACCGCAGAAACAATATCCGCCGGGCGACGGCAAAAAAGAACCGCGAACTCAAGCATCTGATGTCGCAAGGGCAGATTTCGCGCAAAGCCGTCAAGCAGGGCGTGG
Organism: Clostridiaceae bacterium; assembly: GCA_012838355.1. Lineage (GTDB taxonomy): Bacteria > Bacillota > Clostridia > Saccharofermentanales > DTU023 > DUPJ01. The sequence continues at coordinate 5,492 of DUPJ01000045.1, read as the reverse complement.
CATCAAACAAGAAGGAAGCGGCTGTACTCGTGCAGGCCGAAAAAATGCAAATACCGTCGGTGTACAATCGCGACCTGATCGACAATCTGAATCATCAGCTGAAACAGGGGTATCGGGATCAGGCAAAACTGCTGCAGGACGAACTGGCCGACATCGCGCGCACGACACCGGTTGAAACGACGCAGAAACGTCCCTGGAAATTTCTCGCCGGCGCACCGATTCCCGGCCTTGGGCAATGGCTGAACGGTCAGCCGCGCAAGGCCCTGTGGTTTTTCCTCGGTGCACTGTTCACATTCGTGATCGCCATTCCCTATGCACTCGGTTACGGCAATTATCGGGGACAGGGTATCGCCGGACTGATTTCCCTGGCCGAGGACGGCAAGCGCCTCGACCGCTCGATCATATTCATGATTGAAGGCATCATCGCCATATTCCTCATCCTCTTTGCGGTCGTCATCTATCTGTTTGCCATACGCGACGCGTACAAGGTCGAGACCGATAAATTGAAGGGCATCCGGCCGAAAAATGCATTTGAGATCAAGCGGACGTCTGAAACAAAAGGCTTTCCTTACAAAGTCTCGGTTCCGGCTCTGATCCTGATCACGTTTATCGTGCTGGTTCCGATCGTCACGGCATTTTTGCTCTCATTCACAAATATGGATCCGCAGCACCAGTCGAAGTTTACCTGGGTGGGGTTTGAAAACTACCGCACGATCTTCCTCGGCGAAGGCATGATCGGCTCCGTGTTCTGGCGAATTCTCGGCTGGACCGTCATCTGGACGCTGGCGGCTACGACGCTGACCATCATCGTCGGCTTTTCCACAGCCATGATGGTCAACAACGAGCGCGTCAAAGGCAAGCGCTTCTTCAGGACGATCTTCATTCTCCCCTGGGCGGTGCCGGCGTTCATCACGATCATGTTCTTCTCCATCATGATGGCGCCGGGCGGCTACATTTCGGAAGCGCTCAGTTCGCTGGCCGGCCAGATCGTCAATATCAAGCACGATCCTGTCCTGACCCGCATCGCACTTATCCTGATTCAAACGTGGTGCGGCAGTGCGTATGTGTTTCTTCTCACCACCGGTGTCCTGCAGGCGATTCCGGCCGATCTCTACGAGGCCGCCAAAATCGACGGTGCCAATGCAAGACAGCGCCTGACCGCTGTGACGCTGCCGCTCGTCTTGTTTCAGACCGGACCGCTCCTGATCAATCAGTATACGTTCAACTTCAACAACTACACGATCATCCGCATCTTCAATGACGGCGGTCCGACCGAACCGTCGCTTTACGGCAATCTGGCCGGTACGTCGGATCTCCTGATCTCCTACATTTACAAACTGACGATGAACAAGGAGAATCAGGCACTCGGTGCGGCCATCGCCATTCTGATTTCGATCGGCCTCATCATCGTGGCCTTTGTGGGTTACCGGCGAACCGCCGCGTTTAAGGAGAGTTGACACATGGCTATCTTGAATCGAGAAGTTAAGAAAAAAAGCGGCGATCTGTATCTTTCGGACAAGCCGCCGCTGACCACTGCCGGCAAAGTCGGCCTCGGGTTCACCTATTTCATCCTGATTGTCTTTGCCTTCATCGTGCTCTGGCCGATTTACCAGATCGTGGTCAATTCCTTCAACGGTGCGCAGGCCCGCAATATCATTCTGGGAGGCGGCTTCAGTTTTTCACTGCGGCACTTCGAACACCTCTTTCAGGAAACCAACTATCTGCACTGGGTCAAAAACACAATCTTCATCGGTATCGCGACGGCCATTATCACCGTCCTGATCGTGTCATTCACAGGCTATGCGTTCTCGCGATTTCGCTTCAAGGGCAAGAAATTCTCCCTGCTCCTGATCATGCTGATTCAGGTAATCCCGACATTTGCCGGCATCACGGCGTACTTTACGCTGCATCAGATCATTGTCGGAGTCGTTCCCTTTTTCTCGCGCCAGATGCTGCTTGTCATGATCTATGCCGGCGGCGGAATCGCCTCAAACACGTTCATTCTGAAAGGGTATATGGATTCAATTTCACCGGAGCTTGACGAAGCGGCTCACATCGACGGGAGCACCAATATGCAGACGTACCGCCTGATCATCATGCCGCTCGTACGCCCCATGCTGGCAATCATCGCCCTGTGGTCGTTCATCATTCCCTTCCTCGACTACATGCTGCCGAGTATTCTCTTGAATCGCAATCAGGATTATACGCTGGCCACCGGTCTGTTTACTCTGATTTCGGATCAGCGCACCATGAATCAGCCGGCGTTTGCGGCGGGCGGCATGCTGACCGCACTTCCCATCGTCACCTTCTTTATGCTTCTGCAAAATCAGCTGGTCTCCGGTCTTTCCGCCGGATCCGTGAAAGGTTAGGGTTTCATTATGAAAGTGTCCATGATCAATCTTGGCAAGAAATATGAGGGACGTGAGAATTTCACGATCCGCGATATAAATCTGGAGATCGAAGACCGGGCGTTCTGCGTCATTCTGGGGCCGTCCGGCTGCGGCAAGTCGACGCTGCTGCGCATGGTGGCCGGACTGAACTCGATCACGGAAGGCGAACTCTACTTCGGTGACCGGCTCGTCAACAAAGTGGAGCCAAAAGACAGAGACATTGCCATGGTGTTCCAGTCATATGCGCTGTATCCGCATATGACGGTATACGACAACATCGCCTTCTCGCTGAAAATGCGCAAAGAAAGAAAACAGGTGATCCATCACCGTGTGCTGGAAGCGGCAAAGGTCCTGCAGCTCGAGGAATACCTCTATTCAAAACCGTCGGATATTTCGGGCGGACAGCGCCAGCGCGTCGCGCTCGGCAGGGCAATGGTGAGAAAGCCGCAGGTTTTCCTGATGGACGAGCCGCTCTCCAATCTCGATGCCAAGCTGAGAGAACAAATGCGAATCGAACTCGTCCGCCTGCATAAGCGTCTGGAGACGACCTCGATCTACGTCACGCACGATCAGGCCGAAGCCATGACGATGGCCGACCGCATTGTCCTCCTGGACCAGGGCAACATCCAGCAGAACGGCACGCCGTCGGACCTCTATAATCGGCCGGCCAATCTGTTTGTGGCCAAATTTATCGGTTCGCCGACCATCAATGTTTTTCGCGGCACGATTCAGACGGGACAGTTCGTGTCCGATTCCGGTCAGGTGCGGATCCGGTTGAACGACCGCGATCAGGAGGCCACAAGAAATCACGACGGGAAGGCAGTTTATGTCGGCATTCGTTCAGAGCGTTTCCTGCCGGAAACATCACTGCGAGACGGTGAGGACGCGATTACGGCCACAATTGACGTCATTGAAAACCTCGGCAAAGAGCAAAGCCTTGTGGTCAAGCTGCCTGACAACACCGAGCTTGTCATGACGATGCCGGGTCACTTACACTTTGGAGTGGATGAGGCGCACGCGTTCGGCATTGATCCACATGCTCTGCACCTGTTTGACGGAGAAACCGAAGTACGGCTCAATTGACCGTGCGCCCTGAAGGAGACACTATGCGAAAAACAAAAATCGTCTGTACCCTGGGTCCCGCAGTTGATCAGGAAGAAACGCTGCAGGCGCTGATGGTCACCGGAATGGATGTGGCCCGCCTCAATTTTTCCCACGGTACGCACGAAGAGCATGAAGCGCGGATCACCATGATTAAGCGCCTGCGCGACAAGCTGCAGCTGCCGATCCCGATTCTGCTTGACACAAAAGGTCCTGAAATCCGCATCGGTGTGTTCGAACACTCACCCGTTACATTGACAGCCGGAGATTCATTCACGCTTCATACGAGAAACGAACCCGGCAACCGCGACGGTGTTTCGGTCACCTACCAGCACCTTTGTCACGACGTCTCCGTCGGCACCCACATCCTGATCGACGACGGGCTGATCGAGCTCATCGTTGACGAAATTGACGGGACTGAGGTAAGAACGACCGTCCTGAACGGCGGGCCGCTGAATGACCGCAAAAGCATCAATCTGCCGAATACGGCAACCCATCTTCCCTCACTCTCGGATAAGGATCTGGCTGACATCGAATTCGGCATCCGGCACGAGGTCGACTTCATTGCCGCCTCATTCGTCCGCAATGCAGCTGCGGTCAGGGACATTCGCGCCATTCTCGAGCAGCATCAGGCGGGCGATATCCGTATCATCGCCAAGATCGAGAATCAGGAGGGGCTGGACCATATTGAAGAAATTCTGGATGCCGCTGACGGTATCATGGTGGCGCGCGGCGACATGGGGGTCGAGATACCGCCCGAGCAGGTGCCGATTGTGCAGAAACAGCTGATTCGCATGTGCTACCGCATCGGCAAGCCCTGCATCACGGCAACCCAAATGCTGGACTCCATGATTCGCAATCCGCGTCCGACTCGGGCCGAAGTCTCCGACGTCGCCAATGCCATTATCGACGGAACGAGTGCCATCATGCTCTCGGGTGAGACGGCCGCCGGCAAGTACCCGGTGGCAGCTGTCGACACCATGGCCAGGATCGCGCTGACGACGGAGAAGTCGATTGACTACTGGGATCAGTTCGATAAGGAGTCGTACGATTTGAAGCGAAACGTTTCCAATGCGATTTCCCACGCCGCCTGTCAGACAGCGAGGGATCTGGGCGCCCGCGCGATCGTGCCGATGACATACAGCGGGCACACCGCCCGTCTGATTTCGCGTTTCCGTCCCGACTGCCCCATTCTGGCATTCACCGTATCGCCCCGGTCGCAGCGTCAGCTGAACCTGAGCTGGGGTGTCACACCGGCACTGATAGATGTCGTCTTCGATACCGATGCCGTGTTTGAACAGGGCATTCTGGCGGCCAGCCATATTCTCGATCTGACATCAGGCGATATTCTTATTCTGGCCGGCGGCACGCCGGTCGGCATGTCGGGCACGACGAACGCGATCAAGGTGCATATCGTAGGGCAGTAAAAAGGATAGGCCGTTTCAGGCCAGATCGATTGATTTGACGCCGCTGACGAGCAGTACTTTCATCGTCTCAAGATGCGCATCCTGCGTCTCTTTTTTGACCGGACTGAACACATAGCGTGCCCAGCCGCGCCGATAACCGGGAGTCAGGCTTTGAAAAAATGACAAAGCGTCCGGTTTGTCCGCGAGCATTTCTTCCAGTACGGGCACCAGCACTTCGTATTCCGACACGCGCTGGCTCTTCTGCGGTGTCTTCACTTTCTGCCCGGCTCTGTTCTGCAGGCCGATCAGGGTGAATGTCTCGTCCAGGCTGACCATCTGATGAAAGAAAAAGTCAGTGTCCGGCACACGGCCGTCGCCGTCAGGATCGATGTGGAGCGCGGGAAAAATGTCATCACGGCCGATGCCCGGATACTGTTTGTTTTTCGCCTTCGGGTAGGCTAAAAACAGCACGCCTCCCGGACTGATCCATGCCTCTGGCGCTGCCTTCAGCACCATTTCCGCCATCGCCGGAAGACTGAAGCAAAAAGCCAGACAGCAGTCGAACGGTTTGTCCGACAAAGAAACGGATACGCCC